>NZ_JAKSYR010000081.1:0-251979 GCF_022829705.1 Methylobacterium sp. E-025 | reverse complement strand
CGATGAGCCACGAGATCCGCACGCCCCTGAACGGCATCCTCGGCTACGCCGACATGCTGCTCGACGAGACCCACCTGCGGGCGGAGGACCGTCACCGGCTCGAGCTGATCCAGGGCTCGGGCGCCGCGCTGCTCACCGTCGTCAACGACATCCTCGACTTCTCGAAGATCGAGGCCGGGCAGCTGACCCTCGACCCGGTCTCGTTCCCGCTGGTCTCGGTGATCGACAACACCGTCTCGATCGTCCGCGGCGGCGCGCTGAAGAGCAACCTGCGGATCGAGACCCGGATCGACCCGGATCTGCCCGCCTTCGTCCTCGGCGACGCGAGCCGGCTGCGCCAGGTGCTGCTGAACCTGCTGAACAACGCGGTGAAGTTCACCCCCGTTGGCTCGGTGACCCTCGTGGTCCGGCGCGAGCGCTCGGGGGCGCGCGGCCACGACCTGCGCTTCGAGGTCACCGACACCGGCATCGGGATTAATTCGGCGCAGCAGGACCGGCTGTTCAAGCGCTTCAGCCAGGTCGACGGCTCGATCAGCCGGCGCTTCGGCGGCACCGGCCTCGGCCTGGTGAT
This sequence comes from Methylobacterium sp. E-025, assembly GCF_022829705.1. Taxonomy (NCBI): domain Bacteria; kingdom Pseudomonadati; phylum Pseudomonadota; class Alphaproteobacteria; order Hyphomicrobiales; family Methylobacteriaceae; genus Methylobacterium; species Methylobacterium sp. E-025. The sequence goes on along the minus strand of NZ_JAKSYR010000081.1, from coordinate 251,408 downwards.
CTGCCGCCACCTGCTCTCGTTGATGGGCGGCGAGATCGGCGTCGACAGCCGCGAGGGCGTCGGCTCGACCTTCTGGTTCACCCTCACGCTGCCGCCGGGCGAGGAGACCGGGGTCGCGGCGGCAACGTCCGCGGCTCCGGCCACGGACCCCGCCGGACGCGCCGTGCGGCTGCTTCTCGCCGAGGACGTGCCGCTCAACCAGGAGCTCGCCTGCGCGGTGCTCGAGGCGCAGGGCTACGTGGTGGACGTGGTCGAGGACGGCGCCGAGGCGATCGTCGCGGTCGAGGCGGCGCTGAAGCAGGGCCGGGGCTACGACCTCGTGCTGATGGACGTGCAGATGCCGGTGATGGACGGCCTGACCGCGACGCGCCACATCCGCGCGCTGGCGTCGCCGGCCCGCGAGATCCCGATCGTGGCGATGACCGCCAACGTGCTGCCGAAGCAGATCGAGGACCTGCGCGCGGCCGGGATGGACGACCATGTCGGCAAGCCGTTCCGGCGCGCCGACCTCTACGCCACCATCGCGCGCTGGACCGGGCCGCAGCGCGAGGCCCGCCCGGCCGCCCCGATCCCGGCGCCGGACGGCGCGAACGCGGTGCTCGACCCGGCGGTGTTCGACGCCCTTAAGGACGGCTTCGGGCCGGAGCGCGTGGCGACGTTGCTCGACTTGATGGGCAGCGAGCTGCGCGACCGCTTCCGCACCGACGAGGACGACCGGGTCCAGGTCGCCCACGATGCGCACGCGCTGGTCTCGGCTGCCGGCATGCTCGGCTTCACCCGGCTGTCGCGCCTGTGCCGCGAGATCGAGGCCGCCGCCCACGGCGACGCCGACCTGCGCCCGCTCATCCACCGGCTCGAAATCCAGCGGGCCGAGGTGCTGGGCACGATCCACAAGCTCAAGGCGGCCTGACGCCCGTTTCCCTCCCCCTCACAGGTGGGGGAGGGACCGGCGACGGGGGCCCCTACGCCTCCGGCGCGGCCGCGTCGTCCTCGGGCTCCGGGTCGGCCGTCCAGGCGGTGGCGAAGGCGGCGAGGTGCTGCGCCTCCGCGAACGCCATCACGGTGACCTCGCGCTCGGCCGGCATGGCGCCGGGATAGGGGGCGAGCAGGATGGTCTTGCGCACGAGGCGGGCGCCGGGCGCGTTCTCGGCGATCCAGGCTTCGGCCTCGGGCACCAGCGCCTCGGCGGTGGCGAGCGCCCGCGAATCCGGGCGCAGCACGATCACGCGGGTGCCGAGGCCGGGGTCGGCGGCCTGGACCGCCTGGACGATGTCGATCACGCGGTCGCCTCGGGCAATTCGTTGATCTGCACCGCGGCCTGGGCGTCGGTGAACTTGGGGATGTCGCCGAAGATCTCGGGGCCGTGCTCGGCCGCGGCCTTCGTGAAGGCGTCGGCCGATTCGAAGGTCAGCAGCGCCATCACCTGGAACGGGGCCGGCTTGCCGTCCGGCGTGCCGACGCCGCGCACGATCTTGGCCTCGTGCAGGCCCAGGGGCGACCAGCGCTCGCGCACCAGCGGCATGTGGTGGCCGAGATAGTAGTCCATGTCGAACCGGGGACCGGCCGGATACATCACGCTGACGAGGATCATGGCTATCGAACACTCCCTGGCGGCGCGTCTGCCGCGCGCCGCCGGCACGGAACCACCGAATGCCTGTTAGCGCAACGGAGGCGCTCGCGACGCCTCTTTTCTATTCCCTCCGCAAGGGCCGAGGGTTTCACACGTTTCCTGAGCGGACCGGATCGCCCGCCCCGTCTTTCCGGGGCGCCGAAGGCGAACCCGGAATCCAGAGCCGCAGACGGCGCTTGAGCCTGCCATCTCGGCGGCTCTGGATCCCGGGCTCCGCTGCGCAGCCCCGGGATGACGGGATTGAGGCGGGTCTCCGCCAGACCACACCCGGGGGTGGGGATACGGTATCCATGAGGAGCGGGCCGCCCTGCACGCCGACCGGCGATGATCGTGATCAGTGCAGCTTCACCCGCGCCTCGGTGCGGCGGGTGAGCGCGCGGGCGGCGGCGTCGAGGGCGGTCTTCACCGTGCCGTGCAGGGCCTGCTCGTGCATCTTGTACAGCGAGCGGTACATCATCCGCGCGAACAGCCCGGCGATGAACATGTTCTTGCCGCGGATGAACCCCATCAGGCTGCCGACCGTCGAGTATTCGCCGAGCGAGACGAGCGAGCCGAAGTCGCGGTACTTGAACGGCTTCAGCGGCCGCCCGGCGATGCGGGCGGGGATCTGCTTGATCAGGTAGGTCGCCTGCTGGTGCGCCGCCTGGGCGCGGGGCGGCACCGGCCGGTCGGAGCCGGCCTCGACGAGGTAGGCGCAGTCGCCCACCGCGAAGATGTCGGGATCGTGGGTGGTCTGCAGCGTCGGCGTCACCACGAGCTGGTTGGTGCGGGTGGTCTCCAGGCCGCCGAGGCCCTGCAGGAACGGCGGCGCCTTCACGCCGGCCGCCCAGACCACGAGCTCGGACGGGATGAACGCGCCGTCGGCCAGCGCCACGCCGTCGGCGCGCACCTCCGTGACCCGCGCCTGGACGCGGACCTCGACGCCGATCTTGGCGAGCAGCGCCATCACCTCGGACGAGAGCCGCGGCGGCACCGCCGGCAGGATGCGGTCGGCCGCCTCGACCAGGGTGATCTTCAGGTCCTTGGCCGGATCGATCCGGTCCATGCCGGTGGAGACCACGTCGCGGACGGTGCGGTGCAGCTCGGCCGCGAGCTCGGTGCCGGTCGCGCCGGCGCCGATCACCGTGACGTGGAGCTGCCCCGGCCGCACCGGGCCGACCTGGGTGTGGGCGCGCAGCATCGCGTTCACCAGCCGCTGGTGGAAGCGCACCGCCTGGTCCTGGGTGTCGAGCGCGATGGCGTGCTCCTTCACCCCGGGCGTGCCGAAATCGTTGGTGGTGGAGCCCACCGCCATCACCAGGGTGTCGTAGCCGACCGAGCGCACCGGCGTGATCTCGCGGCCTTCCGCATCGTGGCTGGCGGCGAGCTGGATCGTGCGCGCCGTCCGGTCGAGCCCGGTCATCTCGCCGATGCGGTAGCGGAAATGGTGCTGGTGGGCATGGTGCAGGTAGTCGACCGCGTGGTGGCCGACGTCGAGGCTGCCGGCGGCGACCTCGTGCAGCAGCGGCTTCCAGATGTGGGTGCGCGCCCGGTCGACCAGGGTGACGTGGACGTCCTTGCCGCGCCCGAGCTTGTCCCCGAGCTTGGTCGCCAGCTGAAGGCCCGCCGCGCCGCCGCCGACCACGACGATGCGGTGCAGGCCCTGTTCGTTCTCGCCCGGTACCATGCCTGTCTCGTTGCTCCTTGGTGCGGCCGTCGCCGCCTCATCGCCGGTGGTGCCCCCGTGCACAGGCACCACCCGTGCCGCCGTTCCGGGCGGGGCCATCTCGGAACGGTTCTAGACCATACCGGGATGGCCGTAATCCGGCGGGCGCCGTCAAAATTTTTTGGCCATACCTCAAGCCTATCGCTCAAGCATCGGCCGCGAGCGGCGGCCTCACGCGGCCGGCGCGCCGGGCTGGCGCTTGGGATGGGCCTCGGCGAAGGCCGGCAGCGCCAGGCACGCCCCGGCGATGCGCGCCACGGTGGGGTAGGGCGCGGTCTCCACCCCGAAGATGCCCGTGCCGACCCACAGGCTGACGAGGCAGAGGTCGGCGTGGCTCACCGCGTCGCCCTGGCTGAACCGGCCGGTGCCGGGCTCCGTGGAGAGCCGGGTCTCCAGCGTCTTCAGGCCGCTCTCGAAGGCGTGGCGGACGAAGCCCATCATGCGCTCCCTGGGGAGATCGTAGGCCTCCATCAGGTAGGTGCGCACCCGCGGCACGTAGAGCGGGTGGGTGTCGCAGGCCACGAGCTGCGCCAGCGAGCGGGCGCGCGCCCGCTCCCGCGGATCGGCCGGCAGCAGCTTCACGCCGCCCTTGGTCTCCTCCAGGTAGTCGAGGATCGCGAGCGACTGGGTCAGCGGCGGCCCGTCGCCGTCGAACAGGGCCGGCACCGCGCCCTGCGGGTTGATCGCGCGGAATTCCGGCGCATGCTGGTCGCCGGCATCGAGGTCGATGAAGGTCTCCTCGTAGGCGATCCCCTTCAGCTTCAGCGCGATCCGCACCCGGAAGGCGGCGGCCGAGCGCCAGTTGCCGTACATCCTGATCATGCCACATGGCCCTTCATCGGTTTCGGCGGGGACCACACCGCACAACCGGGCGGGCCGCAAGGGCGAAGCGTCGGCGAAGCGCGGTCTGGCCGTGATCGTGCATTGCCCCGCGGACGCGATCCCGCGATAGGGACGAGACCGCGACGACGCGCGCGACACGGCGCGCGACAAGGGATGACGGCCGATGCAGATCGAGACGCCCTATCTGATGTTCCTCGGCGACGTGCCGGACCGGCTCGCCGCCAAGACCGCCTACGGCATCGTCGACTGGCGCCCGGACTGGTGCATCGGCCAGATCCGCCTGCCGGGCTGCGCGGCCGACCTCGGCATCCCCGACCTGACCCTCGACGAGGCGCTGGCCAAGGGCTGCCGCACGATGGTGATCGGCGTCGCCAATGCCGGCGGCGTTCTGCCGGAGCACTGGGTCGCCGAGATCGTCGCAGCGCTGGAGGCCGGGTTCGACATCGCGAGCGGCCTGCACGCGCGCCTCGGCGCGGTGCCGGCCATCGCCGAGGCGGCGGCGCGCCGCGGCCGGGCGCTGCACGACGTGCGCCACACCGACGAGACCTTCGCCACCGGCAAGGGCACCAAGCGCCCGGGCCGCCGCCTGCTCGCGGTCGGTACCGATTGCTCGGTCGGCAAGAAGTACACGGTGCTGGCGCTGGAGAAGGGGATGCGCGCGCGCGGGATGGACGCGGATTTCCGCGCCACCGGGCAGACCGGGGTGTTCATCTCCGGCCGGGGCGTCGCGATCGACGCGGTGGTGGCCGACTTCATCTCCGGCGCGGTGGAGTGGATCGCGCCCGCGGCCGACCCGAAGCACTGGGACCTGATCGAGGGCCAGGGCTCGCTCTACCACCCGTCGTTTGCCGGCGTCAGCCTCGGGCTGCTGCACGGGGCGCAGGCGGACGCCTTCGTGGTCTGCCACGAGCCGAGCCGCACGACGATGCGCGGCGTCCAGCACCCGCTGCCCTCGATCCGCCAGGTGATCGACCTGACGATCCAGCTCGGCAGCCTGACCAACCCCGGCATCAGGCCCACCGGCATCGCCGTGAACACCCAGGCCCTCGAGGAGGATCCCGCCCGCGCGCTGCTCGAGAAGCTCGGCGCCGAGTACGGCCTGCCCGCCACCGACCCGGTGCGCTTCGGCGTCGAGGGCCTCGTCGACCGGCTGATCGCCGAGTTCCCGGAGACCGCGCCGTGAGGCGGCTCGCGGTCGCCGTCGAGCGCTTCCCGATCGCCGGCGCCTTCACGATCAGCCGCGGCAGCCGCACGGAAGCCGTGGTCGTCACCGCGCGGATCGCCGACGCCGAGCGGGCGGTCGCCGGCTGGGGCGAGTGCGTGCCCTATCCGCGCTACGGCGAGAGCGTCGAGAGCGTGGCCGCGGCGATCGAGGCGCAAGGCGACGCGATCGCCGCCGGCCTCGGCCGCGCCGAGCTGCTGGAGCGGATGAAGCCCGGTGCGGCGCGCAACGCGCTCGACTGCGCGCTGTTCGATTTCGAGGCCAAGGCGTCCGGCCGCCCGGCCTGGGAGATCGCCGGGCTCGCGGCGCCGTCGCCGGCCACCACCGCCTACACCCTGAGCCTCGGCACACCCGAGAGCATGGAGGCGGCCGCGCGCGACGCGTCGGCCCGGCCGCTGCTCAAGGTGAAGCTCGGCGGCGCGGGCGACCCCGCGCGCATCGCCGCGGTGCGCCGCGGCGCGCCCGACAGCCGGCTCATCGTCGACGCCAACGAGGCGTGGGGGCCGGAGACGCTCGAGGCCAACCTCGCGGCCTGCCTCGCCGCCGGCGTGACGCTGATCGAGCAGCCGCTGCCGGCCGACGACGACGGGCTTCTGAGCCGGATCGAGCGCCCGATCCCGATCTGCGCTGACGAGAGCCTGCACGACCGCGCCGGGCTCGATCATCTGGCCGGCCGCTACGACGCGATCAACATCAAGCTCGACAAGACCGGCGGCCTCACCGAGGCGATCATGCTCGCCCATGAGGCCCGCGCCCGCGGCCTCTCGCTGATGATCGGCTGCATGGTCGGCACCTCGCTCGCCATGGCCCCGGCGATGCTGCTCGCCCACCACGCCGACACGATCGACCTCGACGGCCCGCTGCTCCTCGCCCGCGACCGCACGCCGGGCCTGCTGTTCGAGGGCAGCACGATCCATCCGCCGGAGCGGGACCTTTGGGGGTGAGGCGCGGCCGCTTCTCCCTTCCCCGCAAAAGAGGGGAGGGAGGGGCGCGCTGGTCGGGCACCGCGATGGTCATGACATCGGGCGCGCTCATTCCAGGGCTGCGAAGCGGAGCCCGGAAACCAGTGCCGCAGGTGGTGCCGCGGTTCGCGCGCACGGCGGTTCTGGATTCCGGGCTCGCCTGCGTCGCCCCGGAATGACGGGTTGGCCCATCCCGGCGCCTGCGACGCCCCTAAGCCGCCACCGCCTCGATCAGCACCGTGTCGAGCCAGAAGTTTCCGTCCGGCGCGAGGCCGAAATGGTGGGCGACCTCGTCGGGGGCGGTGGCCTGGAGGGCGCGGATCGCGGTGACCAGCGGCTCGGGCGTGCGCATCCGGGCGATCCAGGTGGCGAAGTCCATGCGCAGGCGGCCGTGGGTGATCCTGTCGACGGTGAATCCCGCCTCGGCGAGCATCGCCAGCCACTCGGGCACCGAATAGTCGCGCACGTGCGAGGGATCGCGCAGCAGCTCGACCGCCTGGAGATGGGTGTCGAGAAGGGCGTCGTCCGGGGCGACGATGTCGGCGACGAGCGTCGGCGCGCCGGGCTTGGCCACGCGCCGCGCTTCGGCGAGGCCGGCCCGCACGTCGCGCCAGTGATGCGCGCTGAAGCGGGTCGCGACCGCGTCGAAGGCCGCGTCGGGAAACGGCAGCGCCGCGGCCGAGCCGGCCTCGGTCGCGATGTTGGGCAAGCCGCGCCGGCCCGCTTCCGCCGCCACCGCGGCGAGCATGTCGGGCGAGAGGTCGAGCGCGGTGACCGTGCCGGCATGCGGCGCCATCGCGAAGGCGACGTGGCCGCCGCCGCAGCCGAGATCGAGGGCGCGGGCCGGGCGCACCGTTCGCATGCGCTCGGCGATGCGGTCGAGGTCGGCGCCGGCGGCGTGGACCGCGCTCGCGGCGTAGGACGCGGCCTGCGCGCCGAACCGGTCGGCGACGTGGGTCTCGTGGCGGCGCGTGGGGGCGCTCATGGGATCCTCCCTCAGGGCGCCGGCACCAGCGGCGCGAGGCGCGAGAGCCGGAGCGCGACGGCGAGCGCCAGCCCGTAGAGCAGGCCGACGAACGCCACCACGCCGGTCCAGCCGGAATGGGCGAAGAACCAGCCGCCCATCGTGCCGAGCACCGACGAGCCGAGATAGTACAGCGACAGGTACACCGCCGAGGCCTGGGCGCGATCGCGCAGGGCGCGGCGGCCGATCCAGCTGCTCGCCACCGAATGGGCGCCGAAGAAGCCGATGGTGACGACGACGATGCCGAGCACGACGAGCCATAGGCTCTGCGACAGGGTCATCAGGATGCCGGCGATCGCCACGGTGATCGCCAGCCACAGCACCTTGCGCCGCCCGAGCCGGCTCGCGACCTCGCCGGTGAGCGTCGAGCTCATCGTGCCGAACAGGTAGACGACGAAGATCGCGCCGATCGCGGTCTGGCTCAGCGAGAACGGCGGGTCGAGCAGGCGGAAGCCGATGTAGTTGTAGACGCACACGAAGCCGCCCATCAGCAGGAAGGCTTCCGCGAACAGCCACGGCAGGCCGGGATCGCGGAAGTGCTGGCCGAAGGTGCCGGGCACCTCGCGCCAGCGCATCGGGTGGGCGACGAAGCTGCGCGAGGGCGGCAGCGCCCACCAGAACGCGAAGGCCGCGACCAGCGCCAGAACGCCGATGGTGCCGATCCCGAGCCGCCACGAGGCGTGGTCGGCGATGATGCCGGCGATCAGCCGCCCGCACATCCCGCCGACCGCGTTGCCGCCGACGAGCAGGCCCATCGACAGGCCGATCGAGCGCCCGTCCATCTCCTCGCCGAGATAGGCCATCGCCACCGCCGGCAACCCGCTCGCGGCGAGGCCGGTCAGCGCGCGCAGCACCAGGAACCCGTGCCAGCTCGGCACCAGCGCGGCGACGATCGTGAGGAGCGCGGAGGCGAAGAGCGAGGCCAGCATCACCGGCTTGCGGCCGAGCACCTCGGAAATCGGGCTGACGAAGAGCAGCGCCACCGCCAGCACCCCGCAGGGCAGCGACAGGGCGAGGCTGCTCTCGGCCGGCGACACGCCGAAATCGTCGGCATAGACCGGCAGCAGCGGCTGCACGCCGTAGAGCACCGCGAAGGTGGAGAACCCGGCCGCCGCCAGCGCCAGCGCCGTGCGGCGGAAGACCGGCGTGCCCGATCGGATCAGCTCGACGCCGTCGCTCATGCGTTCCTGGTTCCGGCTCCGGTGGCGGCGTCGGTGTTGGGCCGCGTCCCGGGCCGGCGTCAACAGCCGGAGGCGCAGGGCGGTTCGATTCCGACGCTTTCCACGGCCGCCCGGCCGACGCACGGATCCCGGAGCCCGCCGCGGCGGCACCGGCACCGGCCGCGCGACCAGCGTATCGGCCAAGACGATCGCCCGCGGCGAGCCCGGAGGCCGGGTATTCGCGTCCGGAGGGAAGGGCCGTCACAAGACGTACACGGCCGCTGGATAAGCGTGACCGCAAGCACAGAGCGACGAAACGGGCGTCGCACCGGCACCCGCACCGGCACCCGCATCGGCATCACCCGGCGAAACCTGACGGCTCGGGTGCAGAATACGTCATCGATACAACTGGAACGCGCGTTCTACTGGGCCGGCGGCGCAGGGGGCGCGATCGCCCGGTCATCCGTTTCGACCCTCGCCGCTTGAATGGACCCTCCATGCGCGTTCCGCTCAAGGCCGCCCTCCTCGGCGCGACCGTCCTCCTGCCGGCCCGTGCGGACGCGCAGGCGCTTCCGGCAGGGCCGGCGCCGGGCTTTCCCAACAGCACGTCCGTGAGCCCGGGCACCGTCCTCGACCGCCTGTTCGACAGCTACGGGCGGCTCCTGACGGGCGACCCCGCGGTGCTGACGCAGAACTACCAGACCGTCGTATCGATGACGCAGGCGCGCACCGCCGACCAGACGCTTGCGGCGGTGCGCGACGACCGGACCGCGCAGCCCTACAGCGTGCTCAACGGCCTCGGGCCGCTGACCGGCCTGTATCTCACGGGCGCCGGCGCCTCGTTCGGCGGGACGACGCCCGCGCGTCTGACGCCCACCACCTACGCCGCGCCGACGCTGTCCGAATACGCGGCCGACATCGGCCTGGGCACCGGTGCCAGCGCCGGGACGACCACCTTCGGCAACGGAACCGCGACGCCGCTCACCGCGGCGGTGAGCTTCATCATCAACGTGGTCCGGGCGAACGGCTCGACCGAGCCGGCCAAGCGCATCTTCGAGCGCTACCAGGGCGCGACGCCGGCCGTCGACCCGCTGGACCCCCGCTACGGCAACTACAACGCGATCACGAACCGGACCGCGCTGAGGGCGTCCGACACCGCGAGCCTCGTCGTCCCGGCCTACCTGTCGAGCTTCCCCGTCCCAGCCGTCTACGGCACCACGGCGGCCTGGGTCCGCGGCTTCACCGTGACCCGGGCGATGATCGACGCCAACGGCGGAAGGCCGCTCACCGCGCCGAACGTCGGCAGCTTCGATGCGGCGGGCACCTTCACCCCGGCCACCTTCGGCGTCGGCGACTACCTGCCGGGCGTCGGCACCGCGCCGCGGCCCTACCGCGTCTCGACCTCCGTCAGCGTGCCCGCCCTGCTCCAGCCGATCATCAACGGCACCAACCCTTACGCGGACGGCGCCTTTCCGAGCGGCCATACCAATTCCGGCACGCTCCAGGCGCTCGGCGTCGGCTTCCTGGTGCCGCAGCAGTTCCAGGAACTGCTCGCCCGCGCCGCCGACCTCGGCAACGACCGCATCCTCGCCGGCATGCACTCGCCCCTCGACGTGATGGGCGGCCGCATGGAGGCCACCGCGATCGCCGCCACGAACATCTACGCCGCGCTCTACGACGCGAGCGGCAACCGGCTCGATTGGACCAACCCCGCCAACGCCGCGGCCTACGCGGTCTACCAAGCCTACCGGCAGACCCAGTCCTACCTCGCGGCCTCCTGCGGGGCCGCGAGCGTCGGCGCCTGCGTGGCGGCTGCGTCGAGCGCCGCCGACCCCTTCGGCGACGCCGCGCAGAACAGGGCGAACTACCGCGCGCGGATGACCTACGGCTTCCAGCCGACGGGCCCGCAGGCCGCGATGACCGCCGCGGAGGTCCCGGTCCAGGCGCAGGTCCTGCTCCTCACCCGCTTCCCCTACCTGACCGACGCCCAGCGGACGGACGTGCTGGCGAGCACCGGCCTGCCCTCGGGGTATCCGCTTCTCGACGGGAACACCTACGGCGGCTGGGGACGGATCAACCTCTACGCCGCCAACGACGGCTACGGCGCCTTCGCCAGCACCGTCTCCGTGACCATGGACGCGTCGCAGGGCGGCTACGGCGCGAGCGACAGCTGGAACAACGACATCTCCGGCCCCGGCGGCCTGATCAAGAACGGCAGCGGCGCCCTGCGGCTGGGCGGCACCGACACCTATGCCGGCCCGACCCTCGTCAACGGCGGAACCCTGACCGTGGACGGCTCGCTCGTCTCGGCGGTCACCGTCGCGGGCGGCCGGCTCGGCGGCTCGGGCACGGTGGGGGGGCTCGCCGTCCTGCCGGGCGGCACGGTGGCGCCCGGCCATTCGATCGGCACCCTGACGGTCGCGGGCAGCGCCGCCTTCGCGGCGGGCTCGGCCTATCAGGTCGAGGCCGACGCCGCCGGCCGGTCCGACCGCCTCGCGGTGGCCGGAACCGCCACGCTCGCGGGCGGAACGGTGCAGGTGCTGGCCCAAGCCGGCAGCTACGGCCCGCGCACCCGCTACGCGATCCTCGATGCGGCCGGGGGCGTGTCGGGGCGGTTTTCCGGCGCGACGTCGAACTTCGCCTTCTTGACGCCGACGCTCCGCTACGAGCCAACCGCGGTCGATCTGAACCTGACCCGCAACGACGTGGCGTTCTCCGCCATCGCCACGACCCGCAACGCGGCGGCGGTCGCCGACGCGATCCAGGCGGGCGGGCCGGGCGCCGGCGCCTACGCCGCGACCGTCGGGCTGACGACGCCGGAGGCCCAGGGCGCGTTCCGGGCGCTTGCCGGCGACGTCCACGCCTCGGCGGTGTCCGGGTCCTACCAAACCGCGTTCTTCGTCCGCGAGGCGATCCTCGACCGGCTGCGCTGGGGCGTCACCCCCGGTTCGGCGGACGGGCCGAGCTTCGGCGACCTGCCGGCGCGCTATTCCGCCGACCTGCCGGAAAGCCGGCCGCCGGTCGCCTCCGTGCCGATGCGGATCCTCGACCCGACCGTGGTCGGCGTCTGGGGCCAGGGCTTCGGCGCCTTCGGCGGCGCCCGCGGCGGCAACGCCTTCGGCCTCGACCGGACGCTGGCGGGCTTCGCCGCCGGCCTCGACCTGCGCCTGCCGAGCGGGTTCAGGCTCGGGCTCGTCGGCGGCTACGCCGAGAGCGCCCTCGACACCGCCGGTCGCCGCGAATCGGCCGGCGTCACCGGCGGGTTCGGCGGCGTCTACGGCGGCTACGAGCTCGGCCCGGTCTCGGTGCGGCTCGGCTCGGTCTACGCCGACGAATCCCTGCGCACCCGCCGCACCGTCGTCGTTCCGGGCGTGTCCGACACGCCGTCCGGCCGCTACGGCGGCAGCACGGTGCAGGGCTTCGGCGAGATCGGCTACCGGTTCCTCGTCGCAGCGCCCGCGCCGGCCGTGCCGGTGGACGCGGAACTGGGCGTGCCGGTGCGATCGGCCCCGACCTACGTCGAGCCCTTCGTCGGTGGCGCCTATGTCGGCATCCACCGCGACCGCTTCGCGGAGACCGGCGGCGTCGCCGCCCTGACCGGATCCGCCCGCGACTACGACCTCGGTGCCCTGACGGCGGGCCTGCGCGGGCAGACGGCGTTCGACCTCAGCCTCGGCCTGCCGCTCTCGGCGCACGCGCTCCTCGGCTACCGCCGGGCGTACGGCGACGTGGTGCCGAAGGCGCTGCTGTCCTTCGGTGCGGACCCGAGCTTCCTGGCGGCGGGCGTCCCGATGGATCGGGACGCGGTGGTGGCGGAGGTCGGCCTCGACCTGCGCCTGGCGTCCGGCGTGACCTTCGGCGCGGCCTATACCGGCCAGACCGGCGCGCGGGCGCAGGACCACGCGGTGAAGGGCAACCTCACCTGCCGGTTCTGATCCGGCCTGCCGACGGATGCCGGCCCGGGGCGGGCCGGCATCACACCCATCCTATCGCGGCGCCGCCGCCGGGGGCGCCCCGCTCTGCTGCAGCAGCGGGGTGATGCGGCGGACCGTGACCCGGCGGTTCTCGCGTGAGGCGTTCTGCGTGTTCACCTTCAGGTACTGCTCGCCGTAGCCCTGGGTGGTCAGGTTCTCGGGCGGCACCTGGAAGTTCTGGGTCAGCACCGTCGCGACCGACTGCGCCCGCCGATCCGACAGCGACAGGTTGTCGACGTCGGCGCCGACCGCGTCGGTGTAGCCCTCGATCAGGAACACCTCCTGCGGGTTGGCGCGGATCGCCTGGTTGATCGCCGCCGCGATCGTCGAGAGCCGGGCGGCCTGGTCGGGCGTGACCGTGAACGAGGCGGTGTCGAAGGTGATCGTGTCGATGTCGACGCTGCGCATCCGGGCGCGCAGCTGCGGGCTGTAGCGGACCTGATCCAGCGTGTAGCGCCGGTCGACCGCCACCACCGGCGGGGCCGACAGGGCCTCGTAGACCGCGCGCTCGTCGGCCGCGCCGTAATCCACCACGTAGCGCTCGCGCGGGATGCGGATGTCGGGCGGCGGCAGGTCGACCACGTCCTCGTAGATCGGGCGCGGGACGCCGCCGTAGCTGTTGTCGATCAGCACGACCTCGCGGCCGTCGCGGAAGCGGCGGTAGCGGCGCAGCATCCGGCCGTCGTCGTCCACCACCGTCACGATCTGCTCGCCGCCGGGACGGTCGAGATAGGTGTAGGTGTCTGGCCCGCGCCGCTCGCTGCGGTAGCCGCCGCCGCCGATGTCGCGGAAGCGCTCGTTCTCGTCGTGGCGGATGAAGTAGTTGTTCTGATCGCGCACGATGATCCGGCCGGGCTCGCGGATGTAGGTCCGCCCGTCCTCGTTGAACTCGCGGCGGTCGCGACGCACGCGGTCGTAGTCGCGCACGTCCTCGTCGTCGGTGCTGAAGCCGCCGGGGATGTAGCCGGGACGGCCGGGACGGTTGAAGCCGTCGCGGTCGCGGTCGCCGACGCGGCCCGTCGGCACGCCGCGCGGATCGTAGCCCGGCTGCCCGGGCTGGGCGCCCGGCTGCGTGTCGGAGCCGCGCAGCCCCGGCTGGCCGGGATTGCCCTGGCCCGGGCCGAACGGGCCGGCGCCCTGCGGCGGGACCGGCCGTCCGGGCACGCCGGGGCCGGCGTTCGGGGCGGCATTGGGCGGGGCGGCATTGGGATTGCTATTCGGGCCGCCGGGGCGGCCCGGCCCGCCGGCGGCGCCGGGGGGCTCGACGGCATCGGGACGCTGGACCGGACGGCCCGGAACGCCGGGGCGCGCGTTCGGCGCCACCGCCCCGGGCTGCGCGGGCGGCGCGCCCGGCACCGTCGCGGGCGGCGTGCCGGGCGGGGTGGCGCGATCCTGCGGGCCGCCTTCGCCCGGGCGTGCGCCGGGCGGCTGCACCGGCCGGCCGGGAACGCCGGGCGCCGCGTTCGGCGCGGGGCGCTCGCCGGCATTCGGCGGCGTCGGCGCGCCGGGCGGCGGCGTCGCGGGCCGGTTCGGCTCGGCACCGGGCCGCGCGGGCGGGGGCGCCTGCGGCGGCGTCCGCGCAGGCGGAGCCTCGGCGGCCGGGGGTCGGGTGACCGCGTCCGGCGCGTCGCGGCGCGCGGGCGGGGCGGTGCGCTCGGGGTCGCGCTCGCGGGCGGCCGGGGGAGCTGGGGGCGGCGCAGGGCGCTCGGCCGGCTGCGGCCGTTCCTGGGGACGGGGCGCCGGCGCACGGTCCTCGCGCGGCTCCGGGCGCTCGCGGGCCGCCGGCGGGGCGGCGCGCTCCTGCGGGGCCGGACGCTCGGCCGGCGGGGCGCGCTCGGGACGCGGCTGCGGACGCTCCTGCGGCGGCGCCCGCTCGGGGCGCGGCTCCGGCCGCTCGCGTCCGCCGGGCGGAGCGCCGGCCGGGCCTTCGCGCCCGCCGCCGCGGCCTTCTCCGCCGCGCCCGCCGGGTCCATCGCCACCCCGCCCGCCGGGACCTTCGCCGCCGCGCGGCCCGCGCTCCTCGGGGCCGCCCTGCGCCAGGAGGATCGTGCCAGAGGCGCCGTCCTGCCGGGCGAAGGCCGGTGGGGCGAGGACGAGCCCGGGCAGCATCGTGCCGGTCAGGAGGAGCAGGCGGAGTGTCCGCATTCGGTCGGCCTCGAGGATCGTGTAAAAGGCCGAACCGAACCCCTCAGGCGCCAGATGGTTCCGAAATTCCGGTTCCGGTTTCCCGCGTTCGGGCGCCGCCGCTCAGGGGGCGGGCGCCTTCGCCGGCACGAGCCGATCGAGGGCGATGATGCGCACCGTGCGCTCGGCGGTGCCGGTCGTCGACGGCTCGGTCGAGAGGTCCGGCGCGGGCTTCGGCGCCATCTCGACGGGCAGGCCCGAGCGCTCGGCGGCGTCGGCGGCCAGCACCGCGGCGGTCTTGTCGGCGCGGCCGACCAGGGTGAGGCGGACCTTCGGGGCCGGGCGCGACAGCGCCTCCGCCTGCATCGGCGTGACGAAGATGTCGCCCTTGTGCCGCACCAGCATGCTCTCGGCCTTCACCAGCGACTGCGCCCAAGTCCTGTCGGCGGGCTTGCACGAGCAGTTCGGCACGAAGGTCTTGCGGAACTTGAACGCGTTGGCGAGCGAGACGTAGGCCTTGCCGCCCTTCACCGTCGCGGCCGACTTCAGCGCCTCGTCGCCGTAGGGCATCGAGTAGGCCACGGCCTCGGTGCCGGGGCAGAGCGCCTGGCACATCTCGTCGGCGCCGTTGCGGCCCTCGGGCAGGTTGCGCATCGGGAAGTAGGCGCCGTCGCAGGTGCGCACGCAGATCACCTGCGCGCCGCCGCGGGCATAGGCTTCGCCGGTGGCGGGGTCGACGCGCGCCGTATCGGCGCAGGACGCGGCGATCAGGCCCTGGAGCTGGCGGCGGCGGGCGCCGCTGTCGTCGATCGCCGCGCCGCCGTAGGTGGCGTTGAGCGCGCGGATGCGCTGCTCGACCGCGCCGCATTGCGGGGGCCGCGTGTCGAAGAACAGGAAGGTGCCGCCCTCGCAGCTCAGGGAGCGGTGATAGGCCTCGAGCCGGCCGATCTCGCTCTGGAGCGCGCGCACCATGCTGGCGCCGTTGCCCAGGCTCGCCAGCTCGGACCGGTAGCGCAGGCAGGCCGCGCTCGGCAGGTGGCTCTGGCTCGGAACGCTTGCCTGGGTCGGAAGCGGGGACTGGCTCGGCTCGGGGGACGGCGCCTGGGCCTGCCCGGCCGCGACCGCGCCGAGCCACAGCGCTAGGATCGCGAGCGGGCGGCGGAGCGGGCGAAAGGTGTGGCGCATCGACGGCATGGCGAACGATCGGGGGCTCGGCGCAGGGCGGAAGGGGAGCTGTGCGGTCCGCCGCGTCGTGGAGAGTGGCGCCGGCGAGCGAAGCACCGGCGGGCTTAACTTTTTTAAACGCCCTCGCGCATCGGCGACACCCCTCCTACATGCCCGCGGTGACACAAGCGGGGGAATGGCGGACGATGTTGCTTCGGGGTCTCACACGCGGCGCGCGAGCCGCGCTGTTCCTGTCCGCGCTGGCGGGCCTCACCGGCGCCGCCGCGGCGCAGGAACCCGACCGGATCTTCGACAAGTCGACGGTCTGGCGCCCGCTCACGCCCAACGACAAGCTCGTGGTCTACGGCGTCGACGACCCGCTCGTGAGCGGCGTCGCGTGCTGGTACACCCAGCCGGAGAAGGGCGGCATCAAGGGCACGCTCGGGCTGGCCGAGGACGTCTCCGACATCTCGCTCGCCTGCCGCCAGGTCGGGCCGGTGCAGTTCACCGGCAAGTTCGGCCAGGGCGAGGTGGTGTTCAGCGAGCGCCGCTCGCTGATCTTCAAGTCGATGCAGATCGTGCGCGGCTGCGACGCCAAGCGCAACACGCTGATCTACATGGTCTATTCCGACAAGGTGATCCAGGGGTCGCCCAAGAACTCGACCTCGAGCGTGCCGCTGATGCCCTGGGGCACCGAGCCGCCGCCGAAATGCGGCGCGTTCCTGAAGGGGTGACGCGGACGCGTCCCTCCCCCCTCTGCGGGGGAGGGGGCACGCTTCGGGGACCCCCTCAATCCTGGCAGGTGATGCGGATCGGGCGGTCGGCCGGCTTGGTAACGGGGAGGTCGACGGCGCCGGTGTATTCCTCGGCGGCCGCGATCCCGTAGGCGTTGGCGGTGGCGTAGCCCTGCGCCTCGCACCAGGCGTTGGCGACGACCTGGCCGCACTCGCTGCCGGGGCTGGTCAGGCACTCGCCGACGCCGTAGCCGTCGCTCGACGGGATCAGGAAGGTCTTCTCGACATGGGGCGCGCCCTTGCCGGCCGGGGTCTCGCCGTCGCCGGCGGCCATCGCGCCGTGGGCGATCGTGACGAGGAGGGCAGCGGCAGCGAGTGCACCGAATCCGGCAGCCGAGCGTCGCATGGATACGTCCTTGTTCAGGGGATGCCCCGGTTCAGGGTCTGGCGTGCGGGTTGAAGTCGCGGGCGGGAATTCGACGGTCAAAATCCGACGGCGGGGTAAACAAAGGCTTTCCGGCGCCGATCGGATTTCCGTGCCCGGACCCGATCGCGCCGCCCGAGCCGACGCGCCGCCGCGCCGGTCTCGAATTCTTGACGGATTTCGGGTAGCCCGATCCGGGCCTCCGGACCGTCGCCGATCCGCAACACGGCTCGGCGCGAAGCCGGCGGCATTGCGGCGGGCCGGGTCGCGCGGAGCCCCGTCCGCGGGGGCGGCGCGCGGCGCCCAGGGCACTGACGCCAAACGAGAGTTTTCGCGGGTCCGGCGCCCGGCGAGGGCAGCGCCGCCGGGATCGCGGCCGCGAAGGACGAGGGACGTTTCATGGCGCCGATGTTGCGGCTCTACAACACGCTGACCGGAGCCAAGGAGGCCTTCGCGCCGATCGATCCGAGCCATGTCCGGATGTATGCCTGCGGCCCGACGGTCTACGACGCGGCCCATATCGGCAACGCGCGCCCGATCATCGTCTTCGACCTGCTGTTCCGGCTGCTGCGCCGGGTCTACGGCGCGGCCCACGTCACCTACGCCCGCAACGTCACCGACGTGGACGACAAGATCAACGCCCGCGCCGCCGAGCGCGGCATCACCATCCGCGCGCTCACCGACGGGACGCTCGCCGCCTTCCACGCGGACCTGCGCGACCTCGGCGTGCTGATGCCGGAGGACGTGAACGTGCCCGGCGAGCGCCCGCGGATGATCGAGCCGCGCGCCACCGACCACATCGCCGAGATGGTCGCGATGATCGAGGCGCTGGTCGCGTCCGGCCACGCCTACGTCGCCGCCGGCCACGTGCTGTTCGACGTGCCCGCGATGCCCGATTACGGCGCGCTCTCGAAGCGCCCGCTCGACGAGATGGAGGCCGGGGCGCGGGTCGAGGTCGCGCCCTACAAGCGCTCGCCCCTCGATTTCGTACTGTGGAAGCCCTCGAAGCCCGGCGAGCCGTCCTGGCCGTCGCCGTCGGGCATCGCCGCGCCCGGGCGCCCGGGCTGGCACATCGAGTGCTCGGCGATGTCGGCGCGGCATCTCGGGCAGACCTTCGACATCCATGCCGGCGGCATCGACCTGATCTTCCCCCACCACGAGAACGAGGTGGCGCAGTCCCGCTGCTGCTTCGGCACGCCGGTGATGGCCAACACCTGGCTGCACAACGGCTTCCTCCAGGTGGAGGGGGAGAAGATGTCGAAGTCGGCCGGCAACTTCGTCACCTTGCGCGCGGCGCTGAACGACTGGCCGGGCGAGGTGGTGCGCCTCGCCATGCTCAAGTCGCACTACCGCCAGCCGATCGACTGGACCCTGCGCGGCCTCGAGGAGGCGCGGCGGATGCTCGACCGCTGGTACGGCGCCGTCGGCGACGCAAGGCCCGCCGCCGAGGCGCCGGAGGCGGTGCTGGAGCCGCTGCTCGACGACCTCAACACCGCCGCGGCGCTCGCCGAGATCCACCGCCTCGACGATCCGGCGCGCCTCCGCGCCGGGGCGAACCTGCTCGGGTTCCTCGGGCAGACCCGCTCCGAGCGGGACGCGGCCACGGTCGCGGCCGCGGGCCTCGACGTGACGGCGATCGAGGCGCTGATCGCCGATCGCGCCGCCGCCCGCGCCGCCAAGGACTGGGCCGCCTCGGACCGCGCCCGCGACGCCCTCGCCGCGATGGGCGTGGCGGTCAAGGACGGCAAGGACGGCACCACCTGGAGCGTGATCTAGGCGCTGGTGCGCCTGGATGGGTCGCAGGGCCGGTTCCGGGCGACGCGCATCGCCGATCCCGTGCCCCCCGATGTCGCGCGGTTCGTCCTGCGCGCATTCGCGAGCCTTCGCGCGACCGGCGTTCCGTCGATCGATCCCGGAATACCGCGCGGTATAGTGATCGAAGGTTGCTATATGATCATCAGAAGTAGAAAATCCGCGTTGTATTTGTTGTTTTGACGCAACACTGTTGATGTGCTGTCCGTTCGATGCCCGGGAAGGGGTTTTGACCGGGAAATGGGCGTGACATTCTTTCTCCGGATGCGGTTCGCAAGAAATCCGTGCCGTCATCCGAATGGGGGGAATGAAATGACTCGCGTCCTGCGGACGGCGCTGCTCGCGTCGGGAATGGTGCTGTCGTCGCCCGGCCTGGGCCACGCGCAGTCCGGGTATTACTCCGGCGCCTACGCCTTCGGCGACAGCTTGACCGACAACGGCCGCATCCCGCGGGAGACCGGCTACAGCCCCTCTGGAACGTTCGACGCGCGGTTCGGCACGAAGCTCTACGAGGGCGGGCGCTTGTCGAACGCGCCCGGTTACTTCGAGCAGATCCCGGCCCGCATCGGCGCGCCCTACGTGCCCGGCAACGACTACGCGATCGGCGGGTCGCAGGCCGTCCACCTCGAGCCGAACGCCCAGTTCTCGCCCCTCTTTCCCTGGGGCGTCCCGGACCAGATCGACCAGTTCGCCGCCCGCACCGGCCGGTTCGGATCGCGCGACCTCGTCACGCTCTGGATCGGCTACAACGACATCACCGCCATCCCGGCCGTCACCGCCGCGGCCCGCGCCGCCGGCGTGACGACGGTCCTGAACAACAACGTCGCGAACCTGGACCGCCTCGTCGGCCTCGGGGCGCGCGAGCTGCTGGTCTTCAGCCAGCAGACCTTCCGCGCCGCCAACGCCGACCTGGCGCGTTCCTTCAACGCGCAGCTCCCTGGATACCTCCAGGCGTATTCCGATCGCGGCATCAACGTGCACTACTTCGATGCGGACGGGCTCCTGAACCGGCTGCGCGCGGACCCGACGGCTTACGGATTCATCCCGCAGGCGGCGACCGGCAGTTGCGCATTCAACCCGGCCTGCGCCGTGATCGGGTACACCAACCCAGCCGTCGAGAACCAGTACATCTCGGTCGACGGCATCCATCTCACCGCGCGCGCCAACGGCTACCTCGCCGCGTTCGTGGCGAACCAGCTCAGCGCGCCGCTGACGATCGGGCCGCAGGGCGAGCTCGGGCAGGCCGCCGGCCTCGCCTTCTCGTCGACGCTGATCGACTTCCTCGGGGCCGAGCGCCGCCGGAACATGGCCCTGTCGGTGCCCGCCGCCTTCGCCGCCGACCTGCCGGGCCGGCGCCCGGCCCCCGGCCTGATCCCGGTCCAGCCCGGCAGCCCGGTCTCCGTGTTCGCGCTCGGCACCTATGCCGGGCTCGACCGCACGGCGCAGAACCGGGCCGGTGCGGGCAGCCTGGGCAACACCTACGATGCCGATTTCGGCGGCGTCACCGCGGGGCTGCTGTATCAGGCGACGCCCAACCTCGTTCTCGGCGCGGCGTTCAACTACCTCAACGCCCGGGTCGACCTCCGCGGCGCGAGCAACGGCCGGATCGACCTCGACAGCGTCCAGGGCGCCGTCTTCGCCACGTACGCCACCCCGGAGGTGTTCGCGGACGTGGCCGTGACGTACGGCGGCAACGGCTTCGCCCTCGACCGGCCGGGCGTGCTCAACGACCGGCTCGCGGCCGCGCCGGGCGGCGACACGGTGACGGTCGCCGCGCGCACCGGCTACCTGTTCGATTTAGAGACCTTCAGGGCCGGCCCCATCGGCGAGGTCACCTATGCGCGGGCCGGCGTGAGCGCCTATCGCGAGACCGGCGACCCGCTGCTCACGATCGGCGTCCGGCGCCAGGATCTCGACGGGTTGACCGTCGGCGGCGGCCTCCAGATCCGCACCGTGGCGCCGCTTCTCGGCGGCATCGTCTCGCCCTTCCTCAACCTCACCGCCCAGCACGATGTCCTCGACGGCGTGCGCACGGTGACCTCGTTCCAGACCTATGCGCCGAGCCTGCTGATCCGCACCGAGACCGGGCGCCGCGGCGACGACGTCTACGGACGGATCGCCGGCGGCCTCGACCTCGATTTCGGCAACGGGCTCAGCGGGGTGGTCACCGGCTCGACCAGCGTCGCCCGCGCGGGCGGCGACGATTACACCGGCAGCGTCGGGCTGCGGTACCGCTTCTGAACCACGAGGCGCCCTCCGCGCCGGCGCTCGATCGGGGAGATCGCACGGCGCACGCGGCGGAAGGGCGACCCGAAACCGCGGCGACCGACGCCCGGACGCCCGTCGCTTCCCGGGCGCCACACCCAGCGCGTGTGGCGCCCGACCGCGCACGAAATCGTCAGTTGTTCGGCCGTATCGAAGGTTGCGAGCCTATCGGCGGGCGCCTGATCTTGTGGCACGGCAGGATCGATACAAAAGCGACCCACTTCCAAGACGGAGTCTTCATCGGAACGTCTTACGGTTGCAGTGCCCGATCTTCGCGGCACCCGGGACCGACCTTGACGATGTACCCTGCGCCTCACGGCCGCGTCCTGCGGTGGCTCGCCGAGATCGGGCCCGACCTGCCGGAGGCGGTGCAGGCGCGCATGCAGCCGGCTTCTTCACCTCGACGACGCCCCTCGTGGTCGGCGCCGTCAACTCCATCGCCGTGGCGGGGGTCGCCTACCTTTGGTTGGACCGGTGGCTCTTCGCCGCCATCGCGTTCCTCGACCTGCTCCTGCTGATGCTGCGCCTCGTGCTGTTGCGGCGGGTGCACGCGCCGTCCGGCCCGGTCTTCGCGACGGGCCTGCTCTGGGCCGGCCTGCAGGGCGCGACCATCGCCTGCGTCGTCCCCTCGGGCGACATGGCGATGTCGATGGTCGTGCTCGCCTCCGGGCTCGCGGCGATCGGCGGGATCGTCGGCCGGAACTTCGCGGCCCCGCGCTACGCGATGGCGCAGGTGCTGTTCATCGACCTCAGCTACAAGACCACCTTCGCGACGACGCATCCGCAATTCCTGCCGCTGATCGCGATCCAGACGGTCGCCTTCGTCCTGATGAACCGCAGCATCCTGCGCCATCACCGGGCGGCGGCCGTCCAGGCGATCCTCGGCGAACGCGAAAGCCACCGCCGGTCGATCACCGATCCGCTGACCGAGCTGCTCAACCGCCGCGGCCTGGAGGAGGCGTTCGACGCGCGCCCGGCCGGGGCCGGGGACCGGACGCTGCTCTACCTCGACCTCGACGGGTTCAAGCAGGTCAACGACCGCCTCGGGCACGCGGCCGGCGACGCGGTGCTGCGCGAGGTCGGACGGCGCCTCGCGCTGGCGATCGGGCCGGACGCGACCGCCTGCCGCCTCGGCGGCGACGAGTTCCTCGTGCTCGCCGACGGGCTCGACGACGCGGCGGCGCGCCGGCTTGGCGGCCGGATCATCACGGCGATCACCGCGCCCTATCAGGTCGGCGGAGGCGCGTTCGCGGGAATCGGCGTCAGCGTCGGCGTCGCCCGGCAGCGGCCCGCCGCGTCGGGACCCCCGCTCGGTCTCGCCGATCTGATGCGGCGCGCCGACCAGACCCTCTACGCCGCCAAGACCGCGGGCAAGGGACGCTGCATCCTGCACGGTGCCGAGGACGCGCCGCAGGTCCAAGCGGCCTGAACCCGGCGGGTTCGTCGAGCACGGGGGTGCGCTGCGCGGCGGTCAGCTCGCGCCGGCGGCACGGTCGGGCGGGGCTCGTCGGGGCGCTGGCGGCGTGCGATCCCGTCGCCGCGCGCGACGCCGGGTCAGCCGTGCGTGAGCAGGTGCGGCGCGGTGCCGTCGCCGCCGTAGAGGTCGAGCATGTGCCGGCAGCCGGTGTCCGGGTCGGCGCGCAGCTCGCGTTCCAGGGCGTCAGCGTCCTTGCGCAGCCAGGCGGAGCGCTTCTGGTAGAGGTCGGAATGATTGATCCCGTGCGCCTGCGCGTGGATCCGGAAGCTCGCCTCGTCGAGGCGCAGCCCCGGACACAGCCGGCTCGCGACCTCGGCCTCGACCGCCTCGCGCAGGCCCGCCGCCGGCACGATGTGGCGGTCGCGGTAATGGGTGGCGCCGTTGGCGAACAGCACCCACAGCGCGATCGGCAGGCCGATCCGGTAGGCGAGGCCGAACCGCTCCGAAGCCGGGCGCCGCGCGGACGCGTCGGCCGGCGGGGCGAGGAGGGCGGGCTGTCCGGCGGCGGTCATCGCGCATCTCCGAGGCGGGCGCACGCGGCCGAAGCGACGATCGCCCCGCCGCGAAGACGAGCGGCCTCGTCGTCCATGTGCCGGCGTCGGTGCCGATCGATCTCCCGGATATCCATGGCGCGCTCCGCGTCGATGCCGACCGAAGGTCTGCAAAAACTGGGCCGTGATGGAACGAACACGTTTCCGATTGTTGTCGGAGGCGCCGCCGAACGGTGCGAACACAGACTTTTGATCGGTTCGCGGCCGTTCGCGCTGCGGTTCGTGCCCGATCGACTCGCCCGTCAGTCTAGCACGGCGTCGAATAGGTTCAACGAGCGGCGCCGGCCGCGCGCGATGCTATTCTGTATTCAAAATTTACGGCAAAATTTACTGAATGACCACGAGCGGATCGTCGGACACGCGTCGCGGTCTCTCGCCCGTGCAAGGGGAGGCGGAGGCGAAACCGTTTCGCATGGGCCGCCCCTCACCGTCGCGAGCGGCGGCCCGGCGCCGCGAGGATCCGAGGGCGAACGCGCCGGACCCCGCCGCTCAGAGCCGCTCGGTGACGAAGCGCTCGGCGGCCGGGTCCTCGCCCAGGCGGCGGTTCTCGGCCTGCAGCATCGGCACCACGGCGTCGGCGCCCTCGGCGACGACGTAGTTCAGGTCGAGCCCGTCGCGGATGAAGCCGTGGGCGCGCATGTGGTCGAACAGGGTCAGCAGCGGCTTCCAGAAGCCGGCCACCTCGACCAGGAGGATCGGCTTGCGGTGCCGGCCGAGCTGGGCCCAGGTCAGCTGCTCGACCAGCTCCTCCAGGGTGCCGATGCCGCCGGGCAGGGCGACGAAGGCGTCGGAGCGCTCGAACATCATGCGCTTGCGGGTGTGCATGTCGCCGACCACGACCGTTTCCTGGATCGCATCGAGCATGTGCTCGCGCGACTTCAGGAAGTCCGGGATGATGCCGGTGACGTGGCCGCCGCCGGCCAGCACCGCGCGGGCGACGGTGCCCATCAGGCCGACGTCGCCGCCGCCGTAGACGAGGTCGAGCCCGGCCGCGGCGAGCGCGGCGCCGAGCGCCTCGGCCGCCTGGCGGAACGCCGGGTCCCCGCCGAAGCCGGAGCCGCAATAGACACAGACCGTCTTCACCGGCGCCATCCGGCCTCCTTCATCGATGCTCGTCGTATCGTGCGTCCCGTTCGGGCCGCGGACAGGTCGTAAACAGGGGCGAAATCGGTGCCAAACGGCTGATCGCGTGGGGAATTCGTTCGCTGCGCGCGCGTTGCGGCTTGGTCTCCGGGACATGTACGGTAATATGGGCGGAACAGTCGACGGATTTTCGCGCGGGCGTTTTCGAAAGTCTCCACCGCCGGGGATGGGGGTCGCGGCCGGGCGGGCGTGGTGTCGACGAGGGATGGATCGCCATGACGGCGGAGTTGCGGCGCGGCGTGTTTCTCGCGGTCCTGGGCCTGCTGATCGGGCTCGGCCTGGTGGCGGCCGTGTTCGGCGGGCTCGACCGGTGGCGGCACGCGCATGCTCCGGCGCCCGAGCCCGCGCCCGGCGCGGTCGGCGCCCTGACGCCGGGCCCGGCGCCCGTGCCGGACGCGGCGCCTCAGCCGGCGGCGCGCGCCGCGGCGCCGGCGGCGCCGGACGCGCTCAGGTTCGACATCGTCCGCGTCGAGCCGAACGGCGAGTCGGTGGTGGCCGGCCGCGGGGCGCCGAACACCGTCGTCGAGCTCCTGGTCGACGGCAAGGCGGTGGCCAAGGCGCTCGCCGACCCGAACGGGCAGTTCGCGATCGTGCCGCCGGCGCTGCCCGCGGGCAACAGCGAGATCGTGCTGCGCTCCACCAATGCCGAGGGCCGCGAGACCCGCTCGACGGAGAGCGTCGCGGTGGCGGTCTCGCCCTCGCGCACCGAGAAGCCGCTGGTGGCGCTGACCGCGCCCGACAGGCCCACGGTGGTGCTGTCGCAGCCGGAGGTCCGGACGGCGCAGCGGGCGCCGGGCCCGGCGCCGGCCCAGGCGGTCGCCGGCAGGGATACCCCCGTCAAGGGCGCGGCGAAGGGCCCTGCGGCGAAGGACGCGGCGGCCAAGCCGCCTTCCGGGAAGGCCGCCAAGGACGCCCCCGCGCCCGTCAAGATCGTCAGCGTGGACGCGCAGGAGGGCGGCCGGCTGTTCGTCACCAGCCAGGCCGCGCCGGGTGCGACGGTGCGGCTCTACCTCAACGACACGCTGATCGCACCGGCGAGCGTCGGCGCCGACGGCAAGGTCACCTTCACCATCGGCCGCGGGGTGAAGCCGGGCGCCTACACGGTGCGGGTCGACCAGGTCGATTCGGTCTCGGGCAAGGTGCGCAGCCGGGCCGAGGTGCCGTTCTCGGTGCCGGAACCCGCCCGCGTCGCGACGAACCTCGCGCCGCCCAGGCCCGGCGCGGCGGCGGACAAGCCGGCCGAGCGGCCCGCCGCCCCGGCGGCGCGGGCCGAGGCCGTCTCGCCCACCCCGGCCGCGATCGAGCCGCCGCGGGCGGGGGTGTTCGTCCCCGCGGTGAGCACGGCCAAGATCATCCGCGGCGACAGCCTGTGGCAGATCAGCCGGCGCACCTACGGCGCGGGCGACCGCTACACGGTGATCTACGATGCCAACCAGGAGCAGATCCGCAACCCGGACCTGATCTATCCCGGCCAGATCTTCGTGCTGCCGGGCGACGGCAAGGACGCGAAGGCGGGCAGGAACGGCTGAGGATTCCCCCACGCCGCCCCGCCCCGCGGCGGCTGCGGGTGTGCCGCGGGCGGCGCCGGCTTATATGCCGGGGCGAGCCTCCTCTTCCGGACAATCGCGTATGACCTCCACTCCCCCGCCGGCGCCCGACGCGCGCCCGGGCCTCGTCGCCACCTATCGCCGGCTGTGGCCGTATCTCTGGCCCTACGGCCGGCCGGACCTGCAGCGGCGGGTCTTCCTGGCGTTCGGGCTGCTGCTGGTGGCCAAGCTGGTGACGATGGTGACGCCGTTCACCTTCAAGTGGATCACCGACGCGCTGGTCGCGGCGGTCGGCGGCCAGGAGCACGGCAAGGAGCAGGTGCCGACCGGGATCTTCGCCGCGCCGATGCTCTTGATCGCGATCTACGGCGCCTCGCGCATCCTGATGGCCGGGCTGACGCAGGCGCGCGACGGGCTGTTCGCCAAGGTGGCGATGCACGCGGTGCGCCGCCTGGCGCTGAAGACCTTCCAGCACATGCACCAGCTCTCCCTGCGCTTCCACCTCGAGCGCAAGACCGGCGGGCTGACGCGGGTGCTGGAGCGCGGGCGATCCGGCATCGAGGAGCTGTCGCGCCTGATGGTGCTGACGCTGGTGCCGACCATCGTCGAGTTCGTGCTGGTGCTCGGCGTGCTGGCCTGGGAGTTCGACTGGACCTACTCCCTGGTCGTCTTCGTGATGGTCGCGGCCTATCTCGGCTTTACCTACAAGGCGACCGAGTGGCGGATCGCGATCCGTCGCCGCATGAACGAGTCCGACACCGACGCCAACACCAAGTCCGTCGACTCGCTGCTGAACTACGAGACGGTGAAGTATTTCGGCGCCGAGGCCCGCGAGACCCAGCGCTTCGACGGCGCGATGGCGCGGTACGAGAAGGCCTCGACGCAGACCTACGTGTCGCTGGCCGTCCTCAACGCCGGCCAGGCGCTGATCTTCACGCTGGGCATGACCGCGGTGATGTGGCTCGCCGCCCGCGACATCCTCGCCGGGCGCACCACCATCGGCGGCTTCGTGCTCGCCAACACCATGCTGGTGCAGCTCTCGATGCCGCTGAACTTCATGGGCATGATCTACCGCGAGATCAAACAGGCGCTGATCGACATCGACGACATGTTCCGCATCCTCCACCGCAACCCGGAGATCGCGGACCGGCCGAACGCCCCGGCGCTGGTCGCCGGCCCGGCCGAGGTGCGCTTCGAGAACGTGCACTTCGCCTACAACCCGGACCGGCCGATCCTGCGCGGCGTCTCGTTCACGGTGCCCTCGGGCAAGACCGTGGCGATCGTCGGCCCCTCGGGCGCCGGCAAGTCGACGCTCTCGCGCCTGCTGTTCCGGTTCTACGAGCCGCAGAGCGGCCGCATCGCCATCGACGGGCAGGACATCGCCGCGGTGCGCCAGGATTCCCTGCGCGCCGTCATCGGCATGGTGCCGCAGGACACGGTGCTGTTCAACGACACGATCGGCTACAACATCCGCTACGGCCGCTGGGAGGCGAGCGAGGCCGAGATGCGCGAGGCCGCCCGCCTCGCCCAGATCGACCGCTTCATCGAGGGCCTGCCGGAGGGCTACGACACGCCGGTGGGCGAGCGCGGCCTGAAGCTCTCGGGCGGCGAGAAGCAGCGCGTCGCCATCGCCCGCACCATCCTGAAGAGCCCGCCGATCCTCGTCCTCGACGAGGCGACCTCGGCGCTGGACAGCTTCACCGAATCGCAGATCCAGGACGCGCTCGACCGCATCGCGAAGGGCCGCACCACCCTGGTCATCGCCCACCGCCTCTCGACGGTGGTCAACGCCGACGAGATCCTGGTGCTCGACAAGGGCGTCATCGTCGAGCGCGGGACGCATGCCGCGCTGCTCGACCAGGGCGGGGTCTACGCGGCGCTCTGGAACCGGCAGCGCGAGGCGGATGCCGCGCGGGCGGCCCTGCGCCGGGCTGAGGAGGAGGCGGAGCGGGTGCGGGTTGAGGTGCACATTGGGCGGAAGGACGTATTAGTCGCGGAGTAGATTAGTTTTTGTCCCGCAACAGATCGTAACTCGCCCGGCCCTCCAAACGTTCGATCTCTGTAACTCCTGGCACTGAAAGCCATTGCAGGAAATCTTCAGGAGTCGTTGATTTGGCATGGACTCTCAAAAGACCTTCCATAAATATGTCATGCGAGATGAGCGTCAGGCTTGTAGCGGAGTGTACCTTTTTCTTGGAATGCTCGTCGAAGTGTGGTTTACCCAGTGTGACTCGATGAATGCTTGATTCGTAATCAATAGATTTTTGTATAACAGCGAACGCGTCCTCCTTCTTAATCAGCGGAGGATTCTTAGTGGTTGTTTTGCATTCGATTATGATCGAAAAACCGGGATATGATATTAACAGGTCTGAAACATTCTGTTGCACGCCATCGTCGGGGGCATACACTTTCCAGCTTTTTTCGATTTCTAGTAATTCCTTAATCGCCGCTTCATAACTTGTTCCAAGTGTATCTGTACATTTCTGAACTAAATCCTTAAATCCAAGTTTGGCTGCAAGTTCCAGGTGTGTCTTCTGGTATTTAATAGAAGGCAGGCCAACACAAGTAGTAATGGCGCGAATCAATGCGGTCGCCCGCCCCTCATGGCCAATAGCCGCGTGCAATGTCTCTCTCGTCGTAGTCAGAAGTTGGTCGAACGTTTCAATCCCGCGACGCAACAGTGCCATCGCCCGTTGGCGACCAAATCCAGGAACGCCTTCTCTCTGAGCAACCCTTAAAATATCCAAAGCTTCAGTCGGAGTGCCCCATTGCACTTGTCGCGCAATTAAGGACATTTTATTTGTTAGCACTTGAGGGTACCCAAGTTCAGGAACACTTATTATGCGACGTAGTCCATCAAATACCCATGCGACCTCGTTAGCGAGGCGATGGACCTGTCCAGAGGATATATTTGTTTGATGACGGATGTTTCTCTCATTTTCTCCTTGAATAAACAAAGCCAAGGCGTGGGCACTTTGATTTATCCGCGACTGGGTTCGATCTAGCGGAGCAAGCAACTTATGCCCCTGCAAAACCCCAACTGAATGCACAGGTGGCCGACTTGTCGGATAGGGCAAGAAGCGAGATAAATTCTCAGCTTGGAATTCATCGCACTGGCAAATCCAATGTATAAGTCCAACTATGTATTTCTCAAAATTTTCCTCGATCAATGCCTGCTTTTCTACAAGCATATCTAAAAAGTTTACCGCGACTATCGGCAGAAGACCCGACCCCGCGACAGCTTTACCCAATGGAGTTGGAATAAGAATTTCGTAATCTTCTTCAATAAAATTTTTCTCTACCAGCCACGCAACAGCTTTTAGGGCAGAATCCATAATATCATCCAGTTTCCTTGGATTTCTTTCTCGTACTTGATGCCAATAGAAGGTGTTTTGAAAAAACGCCGTTAGATTATCACGCCTGTCCACAACCCGCGAAGAAATCAGGCATAGTACCGTCCGCCGCATGCTCAAGCGAACCATCTTTGACTCAAGATTCTGATTTTCTGGGCTCACGAGCCGATTGGCGTGAGCGAGTTCGGTCGTATTTCGAGGTATCAAGACGGCAAAGCCGTCTGGGTGCATGCCGAGTCGCCCAGCTCGGCCAGACATGTTGCGATAATCAGATAGGGTAATCATCTGCCCCTGGCGGTCTCCCCACTCGTAAGTTAACTTTGGGAAAACGACACTGCGAAAAGGAAAGTTTACCCCGGCCGCTAAGGTTGAAGTTGCGAAGCAGACATTGAAATCAGAGCTTACAAAGCCTTTTTCTATTACTTGTCGTTCCTGTGCCGTGAGATCAGCGGAATGGAACGTAACTCCTCTCTGGGCATTTTGTTGAAGCTGCTGCGAGGACTCGGTTGGTTCCGAGAAAAGTTCAAGTTGCGTTGCTATCTCGATACCGTTAACTGTCCTGACAGCCGATCTGCTGAAACTTGTCGATAAATCTACGGCTTCATTTCTCGACTCAACAAATACTAGAACTGGCCCCCGGCCCATTTCAATCAATTGTTTAGCTGCAGTTATGCCGTCTCTTGCAAGTGCCTTCCCTGCGTGACACTCTTCACCCTCAGCGTCGCCAAAACGTACTCTATACCCACCCTCCGGCCGCCAGATTTCTTGATAGAGATCAACATCACGACTGTAGCTTATAGCTACATTGC
This sequence comes from Methylobacterium sp. E-025, assembly GCF_022829705.1. Classification (NCBI taxonomy): domain Bacteria; kingdom Pseudomonadati; phylum Pseudomonadota; class Alphaproteobacteria; order Hyphomicrobiales; family Methylobacteriaceae; genus Methylobacterium; species Methylobacterium sp. E-025. Next base: position 221,485 of record NZ_JAKSYR010000081.1, on the reverse strand, counting down.
ACATCAGCCAATCTGCTAGTTCCTGTGCGTTACCGACCGTGGCAGTAAGGGCAACAAATTGATTCACACCTCGTTAGCGAAATATTGAGCATAAGGTTTCAATGTTTGGCCCTCTGGATTCTTCCGACAAAATTTGGAGTTCGTCGGCAACTACTAGAATGTCACTAGTATCTATTTGTCCAGAAAGTAAAAGACCTAAACACTTTTCGTATGTCGCGACCATGATCTGTGGAGAAGCATCGCCTTCTTCTCGGTCTCCGGTGCTAAGACCTACTGTTGCAATCGGCCTGGACGAATTGTTCCCGAACCTCTGCTCGAAGTCGATGAATTTTTGATCTGCAAGTGCTCGGTGAGAAACCAGATAGAGACAACGGCACCCACGTTCTAGTGCCGCACAAATTGCAATCTCTCCGACCAAAGTTTTCCCCGACGAAGTCGGCGCACATACAACAAGGCCTTTGCCATCTGCTACGCTTGCCTTTAGCGCGAGCTGTTGTATTTCGGTAAAATCTTCAATCTTCCATTCGAGCAGCTGCTCTTTGATTTGTGGAGAAAGCCCTGGGGCAACGAAATCCGCGACTGGCATTGATCGCCTTTTTTTAGTGCAGCCCGCCTATGGCCTTCACTAGCTATCGCTAAAGTTGCGCTCTGTCTATTTGCCAGGGCACTTTCTCGTCCGGTGGGTCACACACCATCGAATTTCAAGTTGTTCGAAAGACCCCCTAATTGAATTTGCTTGACAAAAATCCTATAATATGCCTATAACCCCATCACGCGCTGCACGGTGCCGGGGCTGCGTTTCGTCCCGGGGCCCCCGTCAGGAGCCGGCCCGGTGATCGACGGGGCGGTCGGCAGCGTGGCGGTCCTGCGCGGTGGGTCGATCAACCCGCCGCGATACGGCGTCCATAATGCGCGGCGCGGGGCGCACTGAGCGGCGGGCTGTCGCCCGCAAGCGGAGCGCTCTCAGAAGAGACCTGAGCCCGTCCCGACGTTAGGGAGGGTGCGGGGATCGCCCGTTCCGGCTGTCGCCGAGGCGACCCGGCCCTACGTGGCCGGATACGTGACCGGGGCCCGCGTCGCGCGGGCCGCGGCGGCGGGGCCGTGCGGTACGTAAAGCCGCGACGACAAATCGGCGCCGGGTGCCCGCGTTCTCGGGGCCCGGCACCGCGGGGCGCCGGGGAACCGGCTCAGTGCGCATCATCACAGGGTTCCGCGGCGTCCCGCGTCTCCTGTCCGTGATGTCGGGGCCATGCCGCCGGCGGCTTTCCGCGCGGGGTCGTTTTGGCGTGCCTGGACGATCGGATGCCAACGACCGTCATTCCGGGGCCGCGCAGCGGAGCCCGGAATCCAGACGCGCCGAGGGTGCCGGACCTTGCTCGCGTCGGCGGCTCTGGGTTCCGGGCTCGCCTTCGGCATCCCGGAATGACGGGGCGGGTGTCGGTCCGATGGGGCGGCCAGACCCCCGCGCGACGGCGCCGGCGGTTGACCTTCGCGCCCTGGGCTGCCATCGCGCGGGTCAAAATCCCGTTGGCCCCGCGCCCTTCGCGCGCCCCTTCCGAAAGACCGCATGAACGACCTTCTCCTGACGATCCGCCGGACGCTCGTCCCGATCCACAAGGAGGGCTACCCCTTCATCGTGATCGGGATCGTGCTCACCGTGCTGGCCGGCACCTTCTCGCAGTTCTTCGGCTGGGTGTTCCTGATCCTGACCCTGTGGGTCTGCTACTTCTTCCGCGACCCGGAGCGGGTGACGCCGGTGGCCGAGGGCCTCGTGGTCTCGCCGGCGGACGGGCGGGTGAACCTGATCTCGACCGTGCTGCCGCCGCCCGAGCTCGACCTGCCCCAGGTGCCGATGACCCGGGTCTCGGTGTTCATGAACGTGTTCGACTGCCACGTGAACCGCGTGCCGGTGACGGGCAAGATCGGGCAGATCCACTACACGCCGGGGCTGTTCCTCAACGCCGAGCTCGACAAGGCGAGCGAGGACAACGAGCGCAACGGGATGGTGATGGAGACCCTGCACGGCGGCCAGCCCGTGCGGGTCGGCGTGGTGCAGATCGCCGGCCTCGTGGCGCGCCGCATCGTCGGCTTCGTCTCGGCCGGCGACCAGCTCGCGGTCGGCGAGCGCTTCGGGCTGATCCGCTTCGGCTCGCGGGTCGACGTGTACCTGCCCGTCGGCACCCGCGTGCTGGTCGGCCTCGGCCAGAAGGCGGTGGCCGGCGAGACCGTGCTCGCCGACCTCGGCGGCGGGCCCGAGCGTTCGTTCCGCCGGATCTGAAGGGAGGGGGCGATGGACGATCTCTTCCCGCCCTTCGAGCCGGACGCGAACGAGCCGCGGCCGCGCCGGTTCAAGCCGGTGCCGTTCCGGATGATCGCGCCCAACATGATCACCCTGATGGCGCTCTGCCTCGGGCTGACCGCGATCCGCCTGGCCTTCGAGGGCAAGTTCGAGCCGGCGGTGATCGCGATCATCGCGGCCGCCGTGCTCGACGGCATCGACGGGCGCGTGGCGCGGCTCCTGAAGGGCACCTCGCGCTTCGGGGCCGAGCTCGATTCGCTGGCCGACTTCGTCAACTTCGGCTGCGCGCCGGCGCTGATCCTCTACGGCTTCGCGCTCCACAACCTGAAATCGCTCGGCTGGATCGTGGCGCTGATCTTCGCCATCGCGATGGCGCTGCGGCTCGCCCGCTTCAACGCGATGCTCGACGACCCGAACCGCCCGGAATGGAAGAAGGACTACTTCGTTGGCATGCCGGCCCCGGCCGGCGCGATGACGGCGATGCTGCCGCTCTACCTGCACTTCCTCGGCTTCGGCTTCGAGGCCTGGGCCGCGCCGGCGATCCTGGTCTACGTGCTCGGCATCGCCCTGCTCGTGGTCTCCACCGTGCCGACCTTCTCCGGCAAGACCATGGGCAAGCGCGTGCCGCGCGGGTGGGTGCTGCCGATCTTCCTGGCGGGCGTGGCCGCCTTCGGCCTGCTGATCTCGTTCCCGTTCGAATCGCTGGTGGCGATCAGCGCCGCCTACATCGTCGGCCTGCCGATCGGCGCCGCGCAGTACCGCCGCCGCGCCCGGCTCGAGCCGGCGGCCCGCATCGAGGCCGGCGAGGACCCGGCCTCGGCGATCTGACGGTGGATGCCGGCCCGCGTGCGCTTGGCGGCCCCCGCCGCCACGCGTAGCGTGATGCACCTGAAGGCTGGGGACCCGCCATGCTCGAAGAGTTCAAGAAGTTCGCGCTGCGCGGCAACGTGGTCGATCTCGCCGTCGGCGTGATCATCGGCGCCGCCTTCGGGGCGATCGTCACCTCGGCGGTGCAGGACGTGTTCATGCCGATGATCGGCGCGATCACCGGCGGGCTCGACTTCTCGAATTACTACCTGCCGCTGTCGTCGAAGGTGCAGGCCGGCGCGGCCTATGCCGAGGCGAAGAAGCAGGGTGCGGTGATCGGCTACGGCCAGTTCATCACCGTGGCGATCAACTTCATGATCGTCGCCTTCGTGCTGTTCCTGGTCATCCGCGCGATGAACAAGCTCGTGACCAAGGAGGAGGCCAAGCCCGAGGCCGTCGCCGAGGTGCCGGCCGACGTGAAGATCCTCGGCGAGATCCGCGACCTGCTCGCGACGCGCCCGAAGGTCTGACCCTCAGGCCGTCGGCTTGGTGCCGGCGGGCTTGCCGTCGTCGGGGGTGACGCCGAAGGCATCGAGGATGCGGTCGAGGGCGTGCTCGACGGCGCCCGTGCCCTCCTCGTGGGTCTTGAGCCGGGTCTCCAGGCGCTGAAGCTGCGGCGCGAAGGTGGCGTCGGGCGCGGGATCGTCGCCGAGGAAGCGCGGCTTCTCCTGGCCCACCGACAGCATCGAGCGCAGCTGCTGGCCGAGATGGTCGCGGACCGGCTCCGGAAGCCCGGCCTTCGGATCGATGGCGTCGTCGTTCATGGTGGGAATTCCCGTTCGCCGTCAGAGCCATAACGGGCGATGCGGCGAAGCGTTGCATGGGCGGCCGAGCGTGCGGTGGGCGCCAAGGAAAAGGGCCCCGGAGCCTGTCGCCCCGGAGCCCTCGCACGTCGCGCGGCGATGAAACGCCTAGTCGATCACTTCGACGATGCGGTGGCCGCGATCGACGAGGACCGGGCGGTTGTTGATCACGGTGTAGCGGGTGCCCGGCTGGACGCGGTACTCGTCGGGCACGTCGTAGTAGGTCACGCCGTCGCCCGGCAGGGTGGTGCCGACGGCGACGCGGCCGTCGTAATCGTAGGAGCGCACGTTGCGCTCGCGGACGTAGCTGCGGAAGCGCGGCTGCATGTCGACGCCGAGGATGCCGCCGACGGTGCCGGTCGCCGCGCCCACCGCGCCGCCGACGATCCCGCCGATCGGGCCGCCGATATCGGAGCCGGTCTCGGCGCCGCGCTCGGCACCGCGGATGGTGCCCTGCGCCTGTGCGGCGAGCGGCAGGGCGAGAACGAGGGCCGAGGCGGCCAGAAGGGTCTTGAACTGCATGGCAAAGCTCCGTCTTCCGATGCTCGCCGCGCCAACCGGCGCCGTGCGAGTGTCGGGCCGGTAACGCACGACCCCCGGAAACGGATGCGTCAAAAAAGACCGATCGTCGGGCGTTCTCTCAGGCGTCCTTGGGCATCGCCGACTGGATGAACCGGTCGGAGCCGAGGTCTTCCTCGTCGTAGCCCAGCAGCTCGGCGAGCCGCCCCCGGGCCCGGCTGACGCGGCTCTTCACGGTGCCGACCTTGCAGCCCATGATGGTCGCCGCCTCCTCGTAGGAGACGCCCTCGGCGCCGACGAGCACCAGCGCCTCGCGCTGGTCGGGCGGGAGCTTGGCGAGCGCCGTCTGCAGGTCCTCGACGTCGAGACGGTCGCCCTGGTGCGGGGCGGTGGCCAGGCGCGCGGCGTAGGAGCCGTCCTGGTCCTCGACCTCGCGGACCCGCTTGCGGTGGTCCGAGTAGAAGATGTTGCGCAGGATCGTGAACAGCCACGCGTTCAGGTTGGTGCCGGGCTGGAAGCGGGCGCGATGCTGCCAGCCCTTCATCAGCGTATCCTGCACGAGGTCGTCGGAGCGGGCCGGGTTCGAGGTCAGCGACAGGGCGAAGGCGCGCAGGCTCGGCACGGCCGCGAGCAGGCCGTTGCGGAACTCCGGCTCGATCGCCTCGCCGCGGGCCTTGAGCGCCGCCTCGAGCTTCGCGATCAGCTCGGCGAAACGGCTCGGCAGCTCGGTCTGGCCCAACGTGTCGTAGGCGCTGCGCAGATGGTCGCCGAGATGGGAGCGGATGGTGTGCGACAGGTTCGGCCGCGCATCCTTGTCGCCGTTTCCAGACTGGCTCGGAAGGGTGTCGGTCTCGTCGCGGGTCATGATGCGTCGCAATCTACGGTCTTCTGCGGGCTCGCGGGTGGTCCGAAGCCGCGAGGCGGAACGTGTCCGGCTCGCGCCTGAGCCGTTCGAGTTGTTCCGTGTCTTTAGCCTATCGCGGCCGCGCTTGCACCTTCGCGACCGTCACATCCAAGTGCGTCGCGCCTCGCCTCAACAGGGCTTCGGCGCGACGACGACGGTGGCCGCCGCCGGCGCGCCGGGTTTCAGCAGGCGGATCGCGCCGTCGCGCAGGGTGATGACGTCACCGCGCGCGAGGTCGGTCCAGCATTCGTCGCGGGTCAACGCCTGCGTCGCCACCACCGACACGACGTCGCGCTCGGTGGTCTCCTGGGCGAAGTCCACCCGCCAATCCTCGTCGATCAGCGTCGCCGTGCCGAAGGGCGCCCGGCGGGTGAGGTAGCACAGGCGCTTGCCGCAATGGGCGTAGAGGGTTCGGCTGTCGGAGAGCAGCATGTTGAACACGCCGAGCGCGTGCAACTCGGCGCAGAGGTCGGCCACCGCGCGGTCGAGCAGCGCGGGCTTGGGCAGGGCCGAGAAGCGCCCCTGCAGGCGGCCGAGCATCCAGCAGAAGGCGTACTCGCTGTCCGTCGACCCGATCGGCATGAACCCGCCGAGCGGAAGCTTCTTCACCCCCTTGAGCTGACCGTTATGCGCGAAGGTCCAGCGCCGGCCCCAGAGCTCGCGCGAGAACGGATGGGTGTTCTCGAGGCTGACGCGGCCGCGATTGGCCTTGCGCACGTGTCCGATGACGATGCGGCTCTTGATCTTGTAGTCGCGCAGCAGGCGGGCGAGTTCCGACTTCGCGCTCGGCTCGGGCTCGTGGAAGCTGCGGCAGCCGCGGCCCTCGTAGAAGCTGATGCCCCATCCGTCCGCGTGCGGACCAGTCTCGCCGCCGCGCCGCGCCAACGCCGCGAACGAGAAGCGGATGTCGGTGGGCACGTTCGCGCTCATGCCGAGCAGTTCGCACATCGTCTCGGAAACTTACCTGATCGGGCGGGGCCTCGGCGCGGATCGTCCGCCGCCCGGATGTCCACTTCGGTTTAGGTGCGTTTCGGACGGCGAACAACCGTGAACCGCACCGCGCGTCAGCGGCCGAGGTAATCCGTCAGCGTCATGCCGACCATGATCGCGACCCAGAAGAAGCCGAGGCCCGAGAACAGCTTCACCAGCGGCGGCTCGTGGAGCACCTCCATCGACACGAGGAGGACGACGAGCGCCATCGCCGCGACGACGACGAGCTCGAGCGCCCAGACATGCTCGAACGGCAGCGTCGCGCCGAGGGTGACGTTGACCGCGAGCAGGCCCATCAGCGCGAGGAAGGTCAGGACCGGCTTGCGCAGCCGATCCTTCAGGAGCGCGCGGTCGGTGTCGGAGAGGGTCGCGAGCGGGCTGCGCATCGGGCTACCGGTTGACGACGTAGAGGATCGGGAAGGCCATGATCCAGATCAGGTCGATGAAGTGCCAGTACAGGCCGTAGATCTCGATCCAGTTCTGGTGCCGCGACAGGAACCCCGCCTTGGACGCGATCCAGGTCATGCCGAGCAGCAGCGAGATGCCGGTCAGCAGGTGCAGCCCGTGCAACAGCGTCGCGACGTAGTAGAGGTTCACGAACAGGCGCGAGGCCGGGCTCGCCGTCAGCTCGTAGGGGCGCGAGCCGAGGAACGGCATCATGTGCTCCTCGTAGTCGGCGTAGTACTCGTAGCCCTTCAGCACGAGGAACAGGCTGCCGAGAGCGGCGGTCGCCAGCATCGCTCGCACCATCGCCCGCTGCCAGCCAATGCGCGAGAACTCGATCGCCATCGACATGGTGAGGCTGGAGACGATCAGCACCACCGTGTTGACGGCGCCGATCCAGAACTTCAGGTGGCGCGCCGCCTCCTGCGTCGCCTCCGGGTGCTGGATCCGCACGATCAGCGCCACCAGGAACAGGGCCGCGAAGAGCAGGAGCTCGGTGATCAGCCACGCCCAGATCCCGAGCGTAGCGGCATAGCGCTGCTGCGCGACGGTCTCGAAATGGTGGGCGCGCTTGATGCCGACGCCGTCGGCGAGACCCGTGCTCATCGCTGCTGCCTCATCGATGCTGCGCCTTGGTTTCCTGCTCCTGGATCGGGTAGTCGTACGGAACCCTCGGCACCTCGGGCGGCGACGCGAAGTTGAGCGTCGGCGGCGGCGAGGTCGTCTCCCACTCGAGCCCCTTGGCGTCCCAGGGATTCACGGGCGCCTTCCTGCCGAACCACAGGGAATAGACGAGGTAGAGCATCGGGAAGATGTAGCCCGCCGCCAGGATCGTCGCGCCGGCCGAGGAGAGGACGTTCAGCATCTGGAATTCCGGCGGGTACGTCGCGTAGCGTCGCGGCATGCCGAGGTAGCCGAGGATGAACTGCGGAAAGAACGTCACGTTGAAGCCGAGGAAGATCAGCAGCGCCGAGATCCGCCCCCAGGCCTCGTTGTACATCCGGCCGGTGAACTTCGGCCACCAGAAGTGCAGCCCGCCGAGGAAGGCCAGCACCGTGCCGCCGACCATGATGTAGTGGAAGTGCGCGACCACGAAGTAGGTCGCATGGATGTGCTGGTTGATCGCCAGCGTCGCCAGGTACAGGCCGGTGAGGCCGCCGAGCACGAACAGGCCGATATAGCCCATCGCGTAGAGCATCGGCGTGTCGAGGCGGAGCTTCCCCTTATGGATCGTCGCGGTCCAGTTGTAGACCTTCACCGCCGAGGGCACGGCGACCGCGAAGGAGAGCGCCGAGAAGGCGAGCGAGGCGAGATCGCTCTGCCCGTTGATGAACATATGGTGGCCCCAGACGAAGAACGTCACCGAGGCGAGCCCGATCGCGGCGTAGGCGACGAAGCGGTAGCCGAAGAGCTTCTTCTGGGCGAAGGCCGGGATGATCTCGGAGATCACCCCCATGCCCGGCAGGACCATGATGTACACCGCCGGGTGCGAGTAGAACCAGAACAGGTGCTGGAACAGCACCGGGTCGCCGCCATAGGCCGGATCGAACACGCCGATGTGGAAGGCGCGCTCCATGATCAGCAGGATCAGCGCCGTGGTGATCACGGGCGTCGCCAGCAGGAAGATCAGGCTGGTGGCGTAGTGCGTCCAGACGAAGATCGGCAGCTTGAACCACGTCATGCCGGGCGCGCGCATGGTGTGGATCGTGACGACGAAGTTCAGGCCCGTCAGGATCGACGAGAACCCGACGATCGTCACGCCGATCAGCGCCGGCAGGACCCAGCCGTTCGAGAACGCGGTGGAGAGCGGCGCGTAGAAGGTCCAGCCCGTGTCGATGCCGCCGAGCACCACCGACACCATCGTGAAGAGCGCGCCCGTCATGAAGACGTACCAGCTCGTGAGGTTCAGCTTGGGGAAGGCGAGGTCCTTCGCCCCGATCATCAGCGGGATCAGGAAGTTGCCGAAGGTCGCCGGGATCGACGGGATCAGGAAGAACCACACCATCACCACGCCGTGGATGGTGAAGGCCTTGTTGTAGGTGTCGTTGGCCATCACCGCGCCGTTCGGCACGACGAGGGCCAGCCGCACCACGCCCGCGGCGACGGCGCCGATGATGAAGAACGCGGTGATCGAGGCGAGGTAGAGGATCGCGATGCGCTTGTGGTCGGTGGTGAGGAACCACGAGCGCAGGGTCGATTGGGCGTGGAGATAGTCGGCCGGACGATCGAGCGTCGCCTCCGGCGCGTGCGGCTCGCGGTTCGCGATCCCGCTGTCGATCGTGCCCGATGCGCTCATCGCGTGGCCTCTCCGGACGCTGCGTCGCCCACGGTGCGGGTGTTCGATTTCAGGAAGTCGATCAGGCGGCCGAGGTCGTCCTCCGGGATCACGCCGGCGAAGCTCGGCATGATCTGCTTGTAGCCCTCGGCGAGCCGGTTGCCGTTGGGGTTGCGGATCTTGTCGCGAAGGTAGTCCTCGTCGGCCGTGATCGTGCGCCCGTCCGCCAGTCGCACCGCCCGTCCGTAGAGGCCGGCGAGCTTCGGCGCCTGCACGGTCGACCCATCGTCGTGGCAGGTTCCGCAGCCGTAGGCATTGTAGATCGCCTTGCCGGCCGCGACCTTCGATTGCTGCGCCCCGGAATGGGTGAGCCAGTCCTGGTAGTCCCCCTGGCTGAGGATCGTCAGGCTGCCCTCCATCGCCGAGTGGTCGGTGCCGCAATATTCCGAGCAGTACAGATGGAAGGTGCCGGGCTTGTCGGCCTTGAACCACAGCTCGGTGTAGCGGTCGGGCAAGGCCGCCATCTGCACCCGGAGCGCCGGCAGGTAGAGCGCATGGATCACGTCCTGGCTGATGATCCGCAGCTTGATCGGCTGGCCCATCGGCACATGCAGGTCGTTGATCTCGGATTGGCCGGTCGGGTGCTGGAACTTCCACATCCATTGCCGACCGATCGCCTCGATCACCATCGCGTCGGGCGGCGGGTTCTTCGAGATCACGAAGAGCCGCGCGCCCCAGACGAAGAAGATCAGCGTCAGCAGGAACGGAATCAGCATCCAGCTGATCTCGATCAGGTTCGAGCGGATGCCGCTGGTGTCGCGGTTGGCCTCCTGGCCGTCGCGGTACCGGATCGCGAACCAGGTGATCGCCAGGAACACCGGCACGGTGAGCACCAGCGTGAGCACCGTGAAGGCGAGGATCAGGTAGTCGGTCTCGACCGCGACGGCGGAGGCCGCCGCCGGCCAGAGCTCGAGGGCTGCGTGCTTCGGCGTCATCGGCTCACGGGTCCAGCGTTCGGCCGACCGTCAGCGCCATGGCACGGTCGATCGGGATGCGCGCGCGCTGCCGCGAGGCGTCGAGGAAAGCGTAGCCGTCGAGCCGCCGGCCTTCGGCCGCACGCTCGGCAGCGAGGTCGGCGTAGGGGTCGGCCTGAAGGTTCGGTGGCGGGGGAACGAGCCGCGCGGTCTGCTGCGCGGTCAGGCTCGGCAGGGCCTGGCGCTGATCGGTCGAGACCATCGTCTCCAGCCAGATCATCGCTCCGATCACGGCGAGCGCTGTCACCATCAGCCCGGCCATCACGCGGGCCGTGTTGCCGACATGGACGTCGGAGGTTTCGTAGCCCGGCCCGTCCGAGGATCCGGCCTCGCCGGATGCCTTCGCCGTCCCGGGCGAGGAAGGACGGCGGCGCAAGATCGCCAAGCCGGAGATGATCGACGAGACGAAGCCGAACCGGTGCTGCGTGCGCTCGGTGCTCATGCGACCGCGCTCCGCCGGCGCCGGGGCGAGAGAACGGGCATCAGGCGTTGCGCCACCGGCAGCAGGGCCACGGCCAGGCAGCAGACGGCGATCGCGGCGAGGGCGTCGCTCCAGCCGATCACGAAGCGGTCGCGCAGAGCGGGCGTCACGAACCAGAGCATCTCGACCGCGTGGAGCGCGAGCACCAGCGCCGCCAAGACCCGCGTCGTCGGGCGCCCCGGCCGAAGCGTCGCCAGCGCGCCGAGCAGGACGACGGCCCCGCCGAGGCTCGCGAACGCACGGCCGAGCCAGCCGCCGCGGGCGAAGTACCACAAGACTTCCTGAGGAAGGTTCGCCGACCAGACGATCAGGAACTGCACGAAGTGCAGGAAGGCCCAGAGGCTCAGCAGGACCACCAGCGGCACCAGCCGGTCCTGCCCGGGGACCGCACGCCCGCGCCCGATCGGCGTCGGCTCCTCCGGTGCCAGGAGGATCGCCGCGGCCAGGGCCAAGCCGCTCCAGGCCGTCAGCACGAGCAGACCTTCGAGGCTGGAGCCGAGCCGATGGTCCAGGGATCCGACGAGGTCGGTGACGGCCAGGGTTCCGACGACGGCATGCAGCGCGACCCCGGAGATCGTGCGTCCGTCGCGGGTTTCGCCCGGGACCACGAACCGCGCGGCGAGCCAGACCCAGGCGGCGAGGTACGCGATCACCCGCAGGGCGAAGAGCGGCACCGTGAACCACAAAGCGGCCAGCGGCGTCGCGGGCGGCGCGTCGGTCCATCGATAGATCTGCCCGATGCCGAACAGGACGGGCACGCCCAGGATCGCTGCCACCGGCATCAGCCCGACGAGGCGACGCAAGGACTTGGAAAGCTCGCCCTCGCCGCGGTCGTGCTCGCGCAGGCCGAACCGCTCGAGCGCGATGGCGATCGGAAGCGCGCCGACCGGCAGGGCGAGCAGCGAGAGCCAAGCCGCCAGATAGGACGTGGCCGCCCCGCGCCAGCCACCCGCCAGCACGGCGAGGATCGACGCTCCGGCGCCGAGGAGCAGCGCCGCGACGGGACGGCGCCGTGCGGCAGAGGCGTAAGCGGCCATCATCGCGACGCCTCCAGCTTGGCCCGATCCTCGGGCGGCAGGCCCGCGACCTCGGTATCCTGGCTCCGTTGCAGGGCGCGGACATAGGCGATGATCGCCCAGCGATCCGCGGAGGGGATCATCTGGCCCATCCCGTACATCGCCCGGTGCCCCTCCGAGATCGCCCGATACAGGTCGTCGGCCGACGCCGTGCGCTGGCGTTCGGTGGTGAGCTGACCGGCCGAGGGAAAGCCGCGCGCGACGATGATCCCGCGTCCGTCGCCCGAGGCGCCGTGGCACGGGGTGCAGTAGATGCCGTACCGCTCCCGCCCGCGCGCCAGCAGGGTCTCGGTGATGCTCGCCGGCTGCACCGCCGGCTTGGCCGGATCGTTCCGCGGCACGGTGCCGGCGACGGGATGGCGCATCGTCATCGCCTGCGGGAAGAAGCCGTTCCTGTCCCAGGTCTTGGCACGCGGCTGATCGCTCATGTCGGCTTCGCCGCAGGCCGCGAGCGGCAGGACGGCGAGCAGGGCCAGGAGACGCCTCATCGCGGCACCCGGCGGATGTCGAGCGGGCGGCCGGCTTCCGCGGGCAGGGACGCCAGCTTGCGCACGACGCGGTCGGCGTCGAAGCGCTCGCCCTGGGCTTCGGCCGAGAGGAAGTAGCGGTCGTCCGTCGCGCGCAGGAACCCCGGGATGTTGAACGCCGGGTGGTTCAAGCGCGGCAACCGGTTCAGGATCAGCAAGGCAAGGTGGACCGCGATCGTGCCGCTCATCATCGCGAAGGACAGGCTCGGCACCACGAAGGACGGCCACGAGAAGCGCGGACGCCCGCCGATCAGGAACACGTAGTCGTAGGCCGTCGCGTAGACGCACATCCCGAAGAAGGCGGCGCCGCCCGCGAGCGCGCCGAGGATCGCGTAGGCGCGGATCGAGCGCCCGGCGATCCCGAGGGTGCGGAGCACGCGCGGCATCGGCACGGGGCCGTGCGCGTCCAGGTGGACGTGGGCGTCGTTGCGGCCGGACAGGGCGGTGGCGGCGGCCGCGAGGTCCGCTTCCGAGGCGAAGGCGGCGCTGACGCCCCAGAGCGGCGCGTCCTCCGTCCCGTCCCGCTCGCTGGCAAGCGGCCGCGCCTCGGCCTCCTTCACCGCCCTCCGCTCGGCCGCGGCCGCGGCCGGCACGACGGCGAGCGCCAGGCGACGGCTCTCGGTGATCGAGACCGCCGGCAGGTAGCGCAGGAACAGCAGCAGCAGCGTCAGGAACAGGCCGACGGAACCGGCGAAGGTGGCGACGCCCCAGATCGTCTCGCTGTAGGCCAGCCGCGAGGAGGGCAGGAAATCCTGGGCCAGCGTCACCACGAGGACCATGACGTGGTCGGCGTAGGCGCCGATCGCGATCAGGACGCCGATCAGCGCGACCGCGCGCGGCGACCGGCGCAGGCGGGCCGACCAGAACGCCTGTGCCGGGATCAGCAGGCACGCGACGACGGTCCAGAAGGCCCAGGCATGGGCGCCCGTCATCCGCCGGATCAGCACGTCGCGTTCCTGCTGGTCGCCGTGCAGGCACGTCGAGAAGAACTCGGTGGCGTAGCAGTACAGGCTGGCGCATCCGAGGCAGAGCATCAGCCGGGCGAGGATCTCGAGGTGCCGTGCCGAGATCAGCCCGTCGAGTCGGTAGACCGAGCGGATCAGCACCACGATCGCGGCGGTGACGCCGACGCCCGAGAACACGGCGTTGACGAGGAAGGTCACCGGCAGGATCGTGTCGTGCCAGCCCGGCATCATCGAGCCCGCGAGCATTACCGAGGCGCCGGTCTGGAGCGAGACCACCAGCAGCACGCCGAGCAGCGCGATGGTGCGGTAGGCCTGCGACCAGAGCTGCCAATGCGCCGCCGATCCGCGCCAGCCCGACGCGACGATCCCGTAGGCCTGCGCCTTCAGGAGCGACCGCTTCCGAGGGCGGCCGTGGGCCTTCTCCTGCGCCAGCGCATCCTCGACGGCGCGGTCGCGCAACGACGCGAGGTCTGGCAGCAACCCGATGTACCAGAGGCTGACGCAGACCACGAGGTAGGACACGATGTCGATCGCGTCCCACAGGAGCGGCGAGCGGAACTGCGGCCACAGGTCGTAGGTGTTCGGATAGGGCAGGTTCCAGAAGAAGAACCACGGCCGGCCGAGATGGATGATCGGGTAGAGGCCGGCGGCGCAGGTGCAGAGCAGGGCGACCGTCTCGGCGACCCGGTTGACGGCGCCGCGCCATTCCGCCCCGAGCAGGAGCAGCACCGCGGAGACGAGGAGGCTGCCGCTGGCGACGCCGATCCACCAATCGTAGCTCGCGATGTCGAGCGCCCAGACGACGGCGTTGTTGTTGCCCCAGATGCCGACGCCCGTCAGGAGCAGGTAGCACAGCACCCCGCCGAACAGGCCGAGCAGGGCGAGCGCGCCGGCGAAGGCGATCCACCAGCGGCGGTTCAACGGATGCGTCAGCGGGACCGAAGCGACGGCGCGACCGATGCCGTGCAGCGTCGCGTCGGGGCCGATCAGGCCGGTGCCGGATGGTGGCTGGAGTGTGGCTCCCGACATGGCGTCAGCCCTCCTTCGCCGGCGGCGCGAGGCTCGCGAGATAGGTCGTCCGCGGGCGCGTGTTCAGCTCGCCGAGCAGGGCGTAGTTGCGGCCGTCCGCCCGCGCCGCGGCGATCCGGCTGCCGGGGTCCGAGAGGTTTCCAAAGGTGATGGCGCGGGTGGGGCAGGCGCCCTGGCAGGCGGTCTCGACGGCACCGTCCGGGATCGGCGCGTGCGCGTCCTTGGCCGAGTCGATGCGGGCCGCGGCGATGCGCTGGACGCAGTAGGTGCACTTCTCCATCACGCCGCGGGCGCGCACCGTCACGTCGGGATTGCGCTGCTGCTGCGCCACCACCGGCATGTCGCCGGTATAATCGAGATAGTTGAAGCGCCGGACCTTGTACGGGCAATAGCTCTGGCACGTCCGCGTGCCGACGCAGCGATTGTAGACCTGCAGGTTCAGGCCCTCGCTGTCGTGCAGCGTCGCCTCCACCGGGCAGCCGACCTCGCAGGGTGCGTTCTCGCAATGCATGCACGGCACGGGCTGGAAATGCGTCTCGGGCGCATCGAGCGTGCTGGAGAAGTAGCGGTCCACCCGCAGCCAGCCCATCCATCGGCCGCGCTCGACCTCCTCGCGCCCGACGACCGGGATGTTGTTCTCGGATTGGCAGGCGGTGATGCAGGCGTTGCAGCCGATGCAGGAATCGAGGTCGATCGCCATGGCCCAGGCGGCCTCCGCGCCGCGTTCTGCGGCTGCGGGCTTCGGGTAGAACGAGGCCAGCTCGTAGGCCTTGGCATCGCCGACCGGCTTCGCGCCCTGGTGCTGGACGCGGACGAGATCCATCCCCTCCATCGTGCCGAGATCCTGGGTTGTCGCGGGCATCCGGCGGTGGCCGGTCGCGGCGAGCGTCGCGCCCTCCAGCAGCCATGGGTCCATCGCCGGCCGCAGCACGTTGGCGGCGTATCCCAGGCCCTTCGCGAGGTGGTCGGGCACGTTGCGCCCGTATCCGAGCCCGAGGCTGACCGTGTTCTCGGCCTGCCCGGGCGTGATCCAGACCGGACCTTCGATCGCGCGCCCGTCTGCGGCGATGCGCACGATGTCGCCGTTGGCGAGCCCGCGTCGCTCGGCGAGCTTCGGGCTGACACCGACGACGTTTTCCCAAACGATCTTCGTCAGGGGCTTGGGTAGTTCCTGCAGCCAGCCCAGATCGGCCAGCGTCCCGTCCCAGATGGTGGGGTCGGGGCGGAACACCACCTCGATGGTCTCCTGCGGCGCTTCCGGAGGCTTCGCCGGCGCCGAGGCGGCCTCGGTCAGCACCGTCGTCTCGGGCTTGGCCGCGCTGTCGGGCAGGAAGCCGCTGCGCAGGGACTCCTCGAAGCGGGCCTGGAACGTGGCGTCGGTCTCGGATTCGCCGCGCATCCGCTGCTTCAGCAGATCGAGGCCGTTGCCGATCGTGCCCCGGTCGAGGAATCCCAACAGCTCGTTGGAGGAGCGGCCGTTGTAGAGCGGCGCGACGGTCGGCTGGATCAGGCCGACGGTGCCGTCGAGGGAGCGGGCATCGCCCCAGGATTCGAGCGGATGCGCCAGCGGCAGGTGCCAATCGGAATGGGCCGCGGTCTCGTCGTAGTAGAGGCCGGCATGGATCTTCAGCGGCACGCGCTCCATGGCCTGCGCGAAGTCGAGGGCGCCCGGCGCCTCGTAGACCGGGTTCACGCCGAGCACGATCAAGGTCTCGACCGAGCCCTCCGCCATGGCGGTGCTGAGGTCGCGGAGCGTCCCGGCGCCGATCGCCTGGGCCGGTGCGGTGTGCCGCACCGTCGTGCCGGCGTTGCCCAAGGCGCCGTTGAGCCGGTGGACGAGCGCATGCAACGCCGGCGAGCCGCTGAGCCCGGTGGTGACGAGGCCGGCGCCGCGGGCCGCGTTCAGCGCAGCGGATGCACGCTCGAGCCAAGCCGCCGACGCGTCGTCGGCGGAGGGTGCCGTTCCGCCCTCGGCGAGGCTCAGCAGGTCCCGCGCCAGGGCTTCCATCCGCGAGGCGGCGACCGCGATCCCGTAGTCCGCCTTGGCGCTGGTCAGCGTCGGCGTCGCCGCGGCGGCGTGGAGGGTGAGGAGGTTGCCGGCCGCGTAGGATGCCTTTCGCGCGTCGCTCCAGCGCCGCGCCAGCCCGACCTGCCCGGGGCCGAGGTCGAGCATGTCCCCGTCGAGGGACACAATGGTTCGCGCCTTGGCGAACTCGGGAAGCGTCTCGACCGGCCGGCCGAAGGCGCGCCGGGCTCCTTCGTAGAGGCCGTCGCGCGCGACGCCTGCGCTGACGTACCAGCGCATCGCCGGATAGGTCTTCCGCATCCGCGCGATCTCGGCCTCGAGCGACGGCGAGGTCACCGGTCCGGTGAGCAGGGCGAGGCCTTCGCCGCCCTTCGCCTGCCAGGCCGGCATCTGCGCCAGCATCGCGCCCTGGAAGGCGGCCCACGAACTCGGCCGCCCGATATGCTGCACCGCCTGCGAGCGGAACGGATCGTAGAGGCCGAGCACCGAGGCCTGCGCCAGCACGTCGGTGCCGCCCAGGCTCCAGGGATGGTCGGGGTTGCCCTCGATCTTCAGCGGGCGGCCGTTCCGGGTGGTGACGAGGATGCCGTTGGCGAACCCGTCGAGCAGCGCCGACGAGGCGTAGCTGAGCGGCGCGCCGGGCAGGACCCGTTCGGGCGCGTTGACGTAGGGCAGCTCGTAGTGCCGCCCGTCGCTCGAGTCGCAGGCGGACAATCCGGCAAGCGCGAACGAGGCGGCCATCAGCTTCAGGAAGCCGCGCCGCTCCGGCGAGGCCGCGAGCCGCGCCGCGGCGGGAAACTCGGCCTCCAGGTAGCTTCGGAACTCGGGCGTGTCGGCGACCGCGTCGAGGCTGCGCCAAAAGGCCGGCCCGTCGCCGGACGCCAGGCGCGCGCGGATCGCGCCGATGTCGTGATGCCCGGTCATGTGCGGTCCGTCCCCATCAGCGATGACAGATCGCGCATTCGGTGAGGCGCTCGCCCCCCCGGATGTGGTTCTTGGCGACGAGCTCGGGCCCGAGGGTCGCCTGGTTCTCGGGCGGCTTCCACGTCATGTTCCAGACCTGCTCCTGCGGGCGGATGTACTTCGCCGGATCGCGGTGGCAGTCGAGGCAGAACTGCATCTCGAAGGCGTTGGCGCGGTAGGTCATCTGCATGCTGGTCACGTCGCCGTGGCAGGTCGAGCAGCCGATCCCCTTCGTCACATGGACCGAGTGGTTGTAGTAGACGTAGCTCGGCAGCTTGTTCAGGCGCACCCATTGGAGCGGCTCGTCGCGCGCGAAGCTGTCGCGCACCGGCTTCAGCATGTCGGACCCGGTCCAGATCTGCGAATGGCAGGTCATGCAGGTGTGGGTCGGCGGAATGCCGGCGGTCGCCTGGGTCTCCACCGTCGTGTGGCAGTAGCGGCAGTCGACCCCGAGCTCGCCGGAATGATGCTTGTGGCTGAACGGCACCGGCTGGGCCGGGGCGACCCCGACGCCGGTGACGTAATCCGAGCGCACGATCCCCGCCGCGACGATCGGGATGCCGGCAAGGCACGCCACGCCGGTGAGCAGGGCGAGCCGGTAGATCGCGTCGGCGCCCGGCGAGAACAGCTGCGCCATCAGGCGATGGCCCGCGGGCGCCGAGACCGCCGCATGTCGTCGGTGGAGAGCGTCACCAAGATGTTCGACCCTGCCTCGCCATGCCCGCAGCCCGGTCCCGCAAGGTTGACCCGGTCTGCACCGTCAAAGCAATGCGACGGAGGTTCGCTCTTGCCCGGCCGATGCCACGCGCTATGGAAGAATTCCAAGCTGAGCGACAGGGGGCGATTGGCCGCGTTGTCCGCCGACGAGCGCGGCGTGTGGTGGCGCGCTTTTCGCGGGACCGAACAGCGCCTATGCGCTGGGAGGCGGCGTGCGATCCGGCGGCCGCCCGGGACCGGCCGATGCGAAAGCCTTCGATCACGTGAGCGGCCATGGAGCTTGATCCGATCGTTCTCGCCTGGCGCGCGGCGCGCGGGCGCCACCTCGCCGCGGTCGCGCTGGCGCTCGGCCTCGGCGGCCCGCTCTGCATCCTCGCCCTGCTCTGCCTGCGCGACCTCGTCCATACCCTGGGCCACGACGAGGCGACGGCACTGGTCTTCCTGCGCGTCGCCATAGCCCGCACGGCCGACGATTTCGTCCTAGTTCCGGGCTGGAGCCTGGCGCCGCTCGACCTCGAACGCGCGGCCTTCTTCGGTCTCTCCGCCTGCGCATTGGCGCTCGCCGGCCTCGGCTGGTTCGTCGCCGCCCTGAGCTTCTCGGCCCAGAGCCGTGCGGTCCTGCGCATGCGCGAGGCCGCGACCGGGGCGATCCTCGATGCGCCGCCGGGTGCCCGCGAGGAGGCGCGCGGCCTCGCCGGCCTCCTCGGGCAGGCGCTCGGCCGGGTCGACGGCCTGCTCGCCATCGGCATCCTCGTGCCGGCGATGGCGCTCGGCGCGATCCTCGTCGCCCTGGGCTTCGCCGCCCTGGCCGCCCCGCGGCTGGTGCCCCCCGCGGCGGTCGGCCTGTTCGCGGCCGCGATGGCGCGCGAGCTGATCCTTCGCCGCTCGGCCTCGCGGAGCGCTCTGCGCCTGCGCTCGAGCGCGCTTGCGGAGCGGACGCTCGGGGATCTGGTCCGACGGATGCCGGCGGTGCGGATCCACGGCTCGGCGACCCTGGAGCGCGCGCGCATCGCCGAGAAGGCCGCGGCCACCCGCGCGGCGCTGGCGAGCGCCGAGGCGAAGCTCGCCTATGCCCGTGCGCCCTCCCTGGCGCTGGCCATCATCCTGCCGGCGATGGCCGCCGGTGCCGCCCTGTGGCGCGGCGGCGGCAACGGTGCGCCGCCCGCCCGCGACGTCGACCCCGCCGCCCTGGTCGCGGCGGCCGGCGCCTTCGCGATCGCGGCGATCCTGATCGCCCTGACGCTCAACCTCTGGCGTCTGCGCGAGGGGTTGAAGCCGATCTTCCGCGAGACCGCCCGCACGATCGCGGCCCTGGAGGGGCGACGCGGGCGCAAGGGCGGGCTCGCCGTCCCCCGCGCCGGCGATCTCGCGGCGCGGGGCGTCGGCGCCTACGACGCGGCGACCGGCGAACGGCTCTCGGGAGTCGACCTCACGCTGGCGATGCCCTCGCACGTCGCGATCACAGGCATCCGCGGCAGCGGCGCCCGGGTGCTCGCGGCGATCCTCGCGGGCCAGGTCGCGCCGACGGCGGGCAACGTCACCTATGCCGGGCACGATCTCGGCGCGTTCGACGCCGCGGATCGCGCCCGCCGGATCGCGTTCGCCGCCGGCGAGGCGATCCTGGTCGAGGGGACGCTCCGCGCCAACATCCTCTACGGCGCGGATCCCGCGGCCGCCCCCGATCAGCCCGCCTTCGTCGAGATCCTGCGGATCACCGGGCTCGATGCCTTCGCCTATTCCCGCGGCCTCCTCGCCCGGGTCGATCCGGTCGCCGCCCCCGACTTCGCCCGCGCCTTGGTGGCCGCCCGCGTCACGATGCGGACGATGCTGAAGGCGGAAGGGGCGGAGCGCCTGGTCGAGCCGTTCGATCCCGCCCGCTACAACCATCAGGCCACGGTCGGCGAGAACATCCTGTTCGGCGAGCCCGTGGGCCAGACCTTCGCGCCCAAGCGCCTCGCTCGCCATCCCTACATGCGCGCCGTGCTGGAGGCGGAAGACCTCGTCCGCCCGCTCACGGAGATTGGCCTCGCGGTCGCGCGCAGCACCGTCGAGATCTTCGCCGATCTGCCCAACGACCATCCGCTGTTCGACGCGTTCTCCCTCTTTCCGGCCGACGAGCGCGGCTACTTCGAGGATCTGGTGGTGCGCCAGCCGAATGCGGTCGCGCTGCGTCGCGGCCCGGCGGGCCAGCGCGACCGCGAGCGGCTCATCGGGTTGGCGTTGCGCTACAGCGAAACCCGCCACCGCTTCGGGCTGATCGACGCCGCGTTCGAGGAGCGGCTCGTCGCCGCCCGCCACTCCTTCGCGCGGATGCTGCCGGCGCATCTCGCCGCCGCGGTCGAGTTCCACGATCCCACGCGGATCAACCCGGCGGCCAGCGTCGAGGAGAACCTGCTGTTCGGTCGCGTCAGCCTCGGCGAGGCCGGGGCGGAGCCGCGGGTGCGGGCGATCGTCCGGCGTGTGCTGACCGAGGAGGGCCTGGAGGCCTCGGTCTATCGGTTCGGCCTCGACAGCCGGGTCGAGCCCGGAAGCGCCGGTACCGGCTCGGTGCTCGGCGAGGGCGCGATCCCGGTCGAGACCCGGATCGCGATCGACCTCGCCCGCTGCCTGATCCGCCAGCCCGACATCGTGGTCGTCGCGATCCTGCTCGACGAGCGCAAGCCCGCCGAGATCGCGGCGCGGATCACCCGCCTGCGCGCGGCCCGGGCCGGCCGCGGCCTCATCGTCTGCGTCCCCGACGCCGCCGACCTCGACGTCCTCGACCCGTTCGATGCGGTGATCGCCGTGGAGAACAGCACCGTGGTTCCGGTGCCGGCGAAGCCCGCTCGCGCGCTCGAGCCGGCATGAAGCCATACGGACGCCGTATTGGCCGCACAGGTTCGGGCCGCGTGCCCGTCCCGTGCGCGGCCGTGTCGGCCGCGGCGTCGCGCGACCCTCCCGCCCCGGCCCCGCGATGCCTCCCGCCCACCGTCTGAAAGGTCTGGTCCCGACCGGCTTCGCCGTCGTGCTCGCCCTGCTGTTCGCGGGCGACGCGTCGGCGCAGAACGCCAAGGCCGAGGCGCCGATCCCCGCCGCCACCCTCGCGCTGATGGCGGCCAAGGGCACGAGCCCGCAGGCGCCGGTGCTGTTCCGGGCCTATAAGAAGGATTCCGAGATCGAGGTGTGGAAGAAGGCCGCCGGCGGCCGCTTCGTTTACCTCAAGACCTTCCCGATCTGCCGGTGGTCCGGCCAGCTCGGTCCCAAGCGCAAGAACGGCGACCGGCAGACGCCGGAGGGCTTCTACATGGTGCCGCAGCGCCAGATGAACCCGAACTCGCACTACTACCTGTCCTTCGACGTCGGCTACCCGAACGCCTACGACCGGGCGCATGGCGGAACCGGCTCGGCGGTGATGGTGCACGGCGTGTGCTCGTCGATGGGCTGCTTCGCGATGATGGACCACACCGTCGGCGAGATCTACGCGATCGCCCGCGACGCGCTGAAGGGCGGGCAGGCGGCGTTCCAGTTCCAGGCCTATCCGTTCCGGATGACCGCGGAGAACATGGCGCGCTATCGCACCGATCCGAACATCGGGTTCTGGCGCGAGCTCAAGGCGGGCGCGGACCGGTTCGAGGCGACCGGCGACGAGCTGCAGGTCGGCGTCGAGGGCGGCCGCTACGTCTTCGCGCCGTCGAAGGACCCGGCCAAGGAAGCCGCCGTCGTCACCCGCCGGGCGGCGGAGGAGGCCCGCATCGCCGCCTTCGTCGACGATGGGGCGGCCGCGATCCGCACCAGCTATTCCGACGGCAGCCAACACGCTTTCTGGGCGGCGCTCGCCGCCAAGGGCACGTCGCTCGGCGAGGTCAGCCGCCCTGAGGCGCTGGCCTATGCCGGGTTGGAGACGATCGTCATCCCCGCCCGTCGGCGCGCGCCACCGGTGCCCGAGGCGACCTGGGCCGCCTGGGCGGCGCCGGGCTCGCCCCTGTCCCCGACCCATATGGCCGGCTTCGTGCCGTCCTACGAGCGCGAGGCCGATCGCTTCGACGGCCTCGATTCCCGCTACCGGGACCGGCTTCCGCGGCTCGTCCGGGCGGCCGGCGCCGGCGATCCGACGGTGCCCGTTCGGGCTCCGACCGGTCCGCTCGCCCTCGCCGAACGCCCGTGATCTCCGAAACGCGAGGCGTGGATGGGACTTATCCCATGTGCGGGCTCGCACATCGCAGCGTGCGGCGGCCACCCATCTCAACCCCTGTCAGAGAGCGGCGATGAGAAAACCACCGTCCGCCCACCGCCTCGGTCGCATTGACGGCGAAGCGGAGAACGGTTCCAGATCGAAGGCGATCGGACCATCCGAACGAAAACGACCCGTGATGACGATGTCGAGAAGTCCAGTATCGGACGGCGGTCTCACGCTGCGCTTCTGGGGCGTGCGTGGTTCGACGCCGGTGAGCGGCCCGGAATACGCCGAGTTCGGCGGCAACACCCCGTGCATGGAGGTGCGCTGCGGCGAGCGCCTGTTCGTCGTCGATGCCGGCTCCGGCCTCTACGCGTGCGGCCAGCACAACCGGCAGGACCTGCCGAAGGACGTCGATCTTCTCTTCAGCCATCTCCATCTCGACCACACCGGCGGACTGCCGTTCTTCAAGCCGGCGGTGTTCGATCCCGAGCGGACCGTCCACACCTGGTGCGGGAACCTCAGCGGGCAGTCGGCCGAGGACACGCTCGGTCGGTTATACGCGCCGCCGCTCTTCCCGGTTACACTCGACGTCCTGCCCTGCACGCTCAAGCATCACGGCTTCCGCGCCGGCGAGACCCTGACCTTCTCCGACGGCGCGACCGTCGACACGATCCTGCTCAACCATCCCCAGGGCTCTGTCGGCTATCGGTTCGAGCATGACGGGAAACGGCTCTGCATCATCAGCGACATCGAGCACACCGATCCCTGGCCGGACGCAGCCCTGATGCGCTTCGTCGAGGATGCCGACCTGATCGTCTACGACGGCATGTTCACCGACTGCGAATACCCGACCTGCCGCGGCTGGGGCCACTCGACCTGGCAGAAGGGCGTCGAGCTGGCGCAGGCCGCCGGCGTGAAGGCGCTGGCGATCATCCACCTGCATCCATGCCACTCCGACGCGACCCTGCGCGCGGTCGAGGCGGACATGCAGGCGATCATGCCGACGGCCTACATCGCCCGCGAGCGCCAGCGCGTCGAGGTCGGCGCGACGCCGGCGCTGCGTCGCGAGCCGCTGATCCGCATCGCCTGACACCGTCACGGCTCACGCCACCGGGCGTCGGCGCCCGCGCATCAGGTAGGCGAAGAAGCCGAACAGCGCGACGCCGATGATCACGCCGCTCCAGCCGAAATTGGTGAGCACCTGCCCGTCGATCGGATGGCCGATCCGGCCGAGCGCCATGAGCAGGCCGAGCGCCGCGATGACGGCCGAGACGAGCATTCCGAGGATCATGGCAGGTCCGGCGTAGTGGTCCAGGATGGCGGCCGTCGCCTCGCGACGGCTTCACCTGCCAGAATGCTTACCCGTGGTTGCCGTTCCGGCGCGCCCGTTCACGGAGGCGTGCGCTGCGGGGCGGTTCACCGGTTGCGGCTCGCAGCCAGTGCGCCCGCGACGAGCGGCGCGAGGATTGCGTCCGCCGCGCGGGTGATCGCGGGGCCGGCCGCGGACGGGCTTCCGGCATCGAAGGGCGGGCGCGGCGCGTATTCCGCCACGAGCTGGCTGGTGCGGGCATAGGCCTCGCCGCGGAGCTTGGCCGCGAGCGCCAGGGCGAAATCGAGCCCGGCCGAGATGCCGGCCGCGGTGGCGCGGTTGCGATCGAACACCACGCGTTCGTCGACCGGCACCGCGCCGAGCAGCGGCAGCACGGCGTCGCGCACGCACCAGTGCGAGGTCGCGCGGTACCCCGAGAGCAATCCCGCTGCTCCTAGGATCAGCGACCCGGTGCAGACGCTGGCGACCCAGGCGGCCCGGTCGGCGCGATCGCGCAGGAAGGCGAGGGTCGCGGCGTCGCGCATCTGGTCGGGCGTGCCGTCCCCGCCGGGAACGAACAGCACGTCGAGGTCGCGCGGGCAGGTCTCGAAGTCGGCGGTGGCGAGGAGGGCGAGCCCGGTGTCGCTCGCCACGGGACCTGCCGCCCGTGCCACGAGATGCAGGTTTCCCGGTGCGAGGCCCGCTAGGATCTCCTGCGGCCCGACGACGTCGAGCGCCGTCATGCCCGGAAACAGTAGCATGGCGATCCGCACCGGGCGACCGTCCGGGATCGCCGCAGGTTCGGGTGCGGTGCTTGCCGCCGATCCTCCGACGAGGCCGGTGCAGGCCAGGGCTGCGGCGACAAAGGCGCGGCGATCCACGAAACGGCTCCGGTGTCGGCGACGCCTGCGGCGCATCGCGACCATATGGGGTTTTCGGCTCGGAAGGCGCGGCCGGGCTCGCCGATATGCGCTCGCGAGCGTCTTCGGCCCCGGTCGGGGTGTTCGCAGCGCCGACGGCCGCCTATGACGAGAGCACCCATCCCGGCCGTTCGCGGCCGGATCGTCACCGCGGGGCCTTCGCATCGTGAACGTCTATTCCAGCCTCGAACGCCGCTTCGCCCGCCTCGACGCGATCGGCGCCGCCGCCGGCATCCTCGGCTGGGACTCCCAGACCCTGATGCCGGACGGTGCCGCCGACGGCCGCGCCGACCAGCTCGCGGTCCTGCGCGGCATCGCCCACGAGATCCTGACGGCGCCCGAGACCGCCGACGCGCTGTCGGCTGCCGACGAGACCGCCCT
This sequence comes from Methylobacterium sp. E-025, assembly GCF_022829705.1. Taxonomy (NCBI): domain Bacteria; kingdom Pseudomonadati; phylum Pseudomonadota; class Alphaproteobacteria; order Hyphomicrobiales; family Methylobacteriaceae; genus Methylobacterium; species Methylobacterium sp. E-025. The sequence goes on along the minus strand of NZ_JAKSYR010000081.1, from coordinate 196,800 downwards.
CGACCCGTGGCGGGCTGCGAACCTCGCCGAGATGCGCCGCCTCCACGCCCATGCCGCGGCGGTGCCGGGCGACCTCGTCGAGGCGAGCTCGCGGGCGATCTCGAAGGCGGAGATGGTCTGGCGCGAGGCCCGCGCGCAGTCGGATTTCAGGATGCTGCTGCCGCACTTGGCCGAGGTGCTGCGACTCCAGCGCGAGATCGGGGCGATCAAGGGGGCGGCCCTCGGGCTCGGCACCTACGACGCGCTGCTCGACGAGTACGATCCGGGCATGCGGCGCGCGACCATCGATCCGCTCTTCGCCGATCTGCGCACCCGGCTTCCCGGGCTGGTGGCCGAGGCACGCGAGCGGCAGGCGCGCGAGCCCGCGCCGCTGCCGCTCGACGGCCCGTTCCCGGTTGAGGCGCAGCGGCGGATCGGGCTGGCCTTGATGCGTGCGCTCGGCTTCGACTTCGCGCGCGGGCGCCTCGACATCAGTCTGCACCCGTTCTGCGGGGGCGCCACCGACGACGTGCGGATCACCACGCGCTACGACGCCGCCGATTTCGGGCGTGCGCTGATGGGGGTGCTGCACGAGACCGGCCACGCGCTCTATGAGCAGGGCCGCCCGGCCGCGTGGCGCAACCAGCCGGTCGGCAAGGCCCGCGGCATGAGCCTGCACGAGAGCCAATCGCTCATCGTCGAGATGCAGGCCTGCCGCAGCCGCGAATTCTTCGCGTTCCTGGCGCCCCTGGTCCGTACGGAATTCGGGCGCGACGGGGCCGCCTTCATGCCCGAGAACCTTCACCGCCTGCACACCCGGGTCGAGCCCGGCTTCATCCGGGTCGACGCCGACGAGGCGACCTACCCGGCGCACGTCCTGCTCCGCTACGACCTCGAATCGGCCCTCATCGCCGGCGACCTCGCAGTGGCCGACCTGCCGGGCGCGTTCAACGACGGCATGCGCAACCTGCTCGGGCTCGAAGTTCCGAACGACCGCCTCGGCTGTCTGCAGGACATCCACTGGCCGAGCGGCGCCTGGGGCTACTTCCCGACCTACACGCTCGGCGCGATGGCCGCCGCCCAGCTCTTCGCCGCGGCCAAGCGCGACGAGCCGGGGATCCTGCCGGGCCTCGCCGCGGGCGATTTCGCGCCGCTGCGCGGCTGGCTGCGCCGCCACGTCCACGAGCAAGGCAGCCGCCTGCCCACCGATGCGCTGCTCGAGCAGGCGACCGGCCGCCCGCTCGGAACCGAGGCCTACCTCGCCCACCTCGAAACGCGCTACGGATCGGCTAGAGCATTTTCATGCGAAGTGGATCCCGGCTCGCGTGAAGGAAACGCGATCTCACAATAAGATGGAGCACTTCCCGTGATCCAGGGATCACGGGAAGTGCTCTAGGTCGCGAACTCATAACGGCTGGCACGGTCGCTCGCCCTGATCGTTGATCCTCCAGCATGGAGGATTGTGAATGGCGCGGTTTGACCTGACGGATGCGGAGTGGGCGGCGATCGAGCCGGTTCTGCCGACGGATGTGCGCGGCAAGGATCGGGTGGACGACCGGCGGGTGCTGAACGGCATTTTCTGGCGGTTGCGCACGGGCGCGCCCTGGGCCGACATCCCGGCGCGCTATGGTCCGCACACGACGTGCGGCAACCGCTTTCGGCGCTGGCGCAAGCGTGGGATCTGGGATCGTCTTCTGAAAGCCGTGTCAGAGGCTTACGAGGGTGACCTGCAGATGATCGATGCCACCAGCGTGCGGGTGCATCAGCATGCGGGCTGCGCCAAAAAAAGACGACCGATCCCGTGGCATGGGTCGCTCGCGCGGCGGCCTGACGAGCAAGATCCACGCTCTGGTGGATGCCGAGGGCCGACCCATCGCCCTCAAGATCACCGAAGGCCAAGCGCATGACGGTCGGGCCGCCGACGACATGCTCGGCGATCTGGGACCTGGACAGACCCTCCTGGGGGATCGGGCCTACGACAGCGACGCGCGGCGCGAGCGCTTGGCCGAGCAGGGGGCCTGGGCGAACGTGAAGCCGATGCCCAACCGCAAGAACGTGCCGGCCTTCAGTGCCTTCCTGTACAAGTACCGCAATCTGGTCGAGCGGTTCTTCAGCAAGATCAAGCACTTCCGTGCGGTCGCAACACGGTACGACAAGGACCCGGAAAACTTCCTGGCCAGCGTCAAGCTCGCAGCCGTCCGCGTCTGGCTCAGGACTTTATGAGTCCGCGACCTAGAGCGGGATGATGTCCACCGCCGAGCCGAGACGCGCCTGCGCGAGGTCGGCGACGTGGCGGTGGTGGGTGAACAGGATCGGCTGCACGGTGCCGCCGATCGCGGCGAGCGCTTCGAGGCCGTGGCCGGTGCGCGCGTCGTCGAAGGTCGAGAACAGGTCGTCGCCGATGAAGGGCGCCGGCTCGGCCTTGCCGGCGTAATCCTCCAGGTAGGCCAGCCGCAGCGCGAGGTAGAGCTGGTCGCGGGTGCCCTCGCTGAGGCCCTGGACGTGGACGGTCTCGCCACCGGCGCGGCGGGCGACGATCAGCGCCTTGTCGGCCTCGTCGTAATCCTGCGCGAGGCCGGAGAACCCGCCCCCCGTCAGGGCCGCCATGATCGCGCCGGCCCGGATCAGCAACGGGTCCTGCTGCCCCGTCCGCTGGCGGGCGATGGCGGTGCCGAGCATTAGGCTCGCGAGCTTGAGCACGGCCCATTGCCGGGCGCTCGCGTGAAGCTCGGCCTCGGCCGCCTTCTTCTGCGCCAATGCCAGCTCGGCCCCGGTCCCGCCCTCCAGGGCCTCGCGCCGGCGCTCGCTGCGATCGCGCTCGGCGAAGGCCGTCTTGCCGCGCTGGTCGAGGTCCTCGTCCTCCATCGCCAGGCTGCGCAGCCGCGCCTCGATCGCATCGGCGTCGATGGTGGCGAGGTCGGCACGCAGCGCGTCTTCGGGAACGCCGTCTGCGGCGCGTGCCAGCTCGACCCGCCGCGCGAGCGCTTCCGCCCGCAACGCGCGCCGGGCGACGAGGCGGCCGTGCAGCGCCTCGACCGCGTCCTGCGCGTCGGCGCCGAGGTCCGGCACCGTGTCGGCCAGAAGACCCGCGAGATGGCCGAGCGCGTCGTCGCGCGCGCGCATCGCCGCTCCGGCCTCCCGCTCCGCCTCGTCGCGCCGCTTCGCGAGCTCGCGCCGGCGGGTCTCGCTCGCCTGCGCCTCCTGCAGCCGCGTCTGCAGGCTGCGGATCGCGGCGCTCGGCTGGATGTGGGCGAGGTCGGGGGCGAGCGCCGCGATCAGCGGCGTGACGGCGGCGTGGTAGGCCTCCATGTCGCGGCGGATGCCGGCGACGCGCGCGCGGCGGTTCTCGCGCTCGGCGAGCGCATTCGGCACCGCCTGCCAGGCGGCGAGGGCGCTCGTCGCCATCTCGGTCCCGGCCGCGCCGTCGAGCCCGATCGCCCGCACCGCGTCGTCCCAGGCATTGCGCCAGGCCGCCTGCTTCGCCTTCGCGTCGGCGAGCGCCGTCGTGGACCGCGCGATGCCGATCGCGGCGGCGCCGATCCGCGCGTTCGCCTCGCGGGTCGCCTCCCATCGCGACGCGATCGCCGCAACGCGCTCTTCCAGGCGGCCGAGGATCAGGCCGACGTCGAGGCCGGCGAGGTCGGTCAGTCCCATCCTTTCGGCCATATCCAGCAACGGCGCCCGTGCCGCCTCGATCCGCTCGGTGCGGAGCGCGCGATCGATGTGCCGCTCGTCGAGATCGCCCTTGCCCTCGATCAGGGTCTCGGCTTCACCGAGCCACGCTGTCATCTCCGCCGGGGTCGAGGGCGCGATGCCGGCGGGGCGCCACAGGTCGACCCAGGCGGCATGGCCTTCCGCGACCTCGGCTTCGATCTCCCTCAGGATCGCGTCGGCGGCCTCGGTCTCGGCGAGCTCGGCGTCGAGGCGCAGCCGGTCGGCGGCGTGCTCCGCGACGCGTGCGGCGTCGGCGGCGAGATCGTCGGCGAGCCGGTCGGCGGCCTGCGCCAGGCGCTCGTAGGCGGCGATATCCCCCGGCGCTCGCCGGACCCCCTCGCTCAGGGCTTCGCGGAGCGGCGCGAAGGCGGCGTCGCGCTCGGCCCGAAGCGCAGACAGGTCGGAGAGCGTCGCGATCGGCCGGCCGGCCTCGCGCTCACGCAGGCGCCCCCGCCGCGTCGCGACCTGGCGCCGGGCGGCGTCGCGGCGCTCGACCGCCAGCACGCGCTCGCGCTCCTTGCCGTCGAGCAAGGCCCGGAAGCGCGCCACCGTCTCGACCGTCGGCAGCGGCGCGGCGGCGAGGGCCGCGACGTCGGCCACCGGTGGCGACAGACGGGCCGCCTGCCCGCGCAGCACCTGCTCGGCCCGCCGCACCGTGGCATCGAGGGCGTCGCGCTCGGCGATCACGCCGCGGATCGCCGCCAGCGGGCGTAACGTCTCGCGGAAGGGGGTCGGATCGACCGGCGTGCCGCCTTCGGCCACGTCGCGCAGCAGGCCCTCGTGCTCGGTACGCGCGGCGGCGAGGTCGCGCTCCAGCCGGGCGATGGCGGCGGCGTCCTCCTGCCCATCGCGGATCAGGGTTTCGACCCGGGCGCGGACGGCGTCCGAGGGCTGGCGCCGCGTCAGCGCCTCCACGTCGGGGAGGCCGACCCGCACGGCGAGCCGGGCGAGCTCGGCGTCGAACTGGTCCGCCTCGCCCTGGATGCGGGGCAGGTCGACCCCGTTCTTGTCGAAGCGGTCGATCCCGCGAAAACCTTCCAGGATCTCCTCGGCTCGCCCAACGAGCCCGGCATCGACGGCGACGGCGGCGAAGGCCGCCCGGGCCGCGTCCGCTGCCGCATCGATGCGCGCGGCGTCCGCCTGCCGGGCGCGCAACGCGGCGCAGGCCTCCCCGAGGCGGTCGACCCAGGCGTCGGGAACCTCGACCAGCCCGGGTTCGGCGTCGTCCCGCGCCGCGAGCCCGTCGATCTCGGCGAGCAGCGGGCCGACGCGCCGGAGGCGGGTGAGGCGCGCCTGCTCGGCCGCGATCCGCATCCGCTCGGCCTTGATCGCGTCGAGCGCGTTCCCGGCCGTGGCGATGCTGTCGTTGAGGTCGCGCCAGTCTCCGGCGCGCAGTCCGGTGTCGCGGATCGCCTTCCGAGCGTCCTCGTAGCGGTCGAACGCCTGGTAGAAGCTGCGGTCCTGGCGCTTGCGCGGCCCGTAGATCCGGTCGGACTCGGCCTCGAGGCTCTTCTGAAGGTCGCTGTAGCCGCGCAGGCCCGAGGCCGCCGCGAACAGGCTGGCGCCGAGCTCGCCCTCGGCGAGCAGCATCTCCCTGGCACCCTCGCGCAGGCTGTTCGCGTCGAGGCCGAAGGCGCGGCAGAACACCTCGCGGGTCAAGCCGCCGAGGAAGGGCGCGAGCACGGTCTCCGGCAGGGGCGCGTCGTCGGCGTCGACCAGGGTGTTGCGGTTGCCCTTGCGGCGGCGGAAGCAGAGCGTCCGTCCGTCGGCGCCGCCGATCTCGGCGCCGATCCGCAGCTGCGGCATCTCATGAAGGAAGGCGTAGGCGGTCCGTGTCCCGATGCCGAAGAGCAGGTCGGTCACCGCGGCGAGCGCCGAGGATTTTCCCGCCTCGTTGGCGCCGAGCACGACGTGCAGGCGCGCATCGGCGCGGAAGTCGACCCGGCGGCCGGTGAAGGGGCCGTAGCGTTCGAGGTCGAGGCTCAGCAGGCGCATGGGTGTCTCCGCTCCGCCGGGCTTCGGCGAGCGTCCGGTGAAGTCGCGCGGCTCAGCATGCGCGCTTGGTCAGGCGGCCGAGGATCATCGCTTCGGCCTCGGCGCAGAGGGTATCGAGATCGGCGGCGAGGTCGCCGTCCTCGGCCGCCGGCATCTTGGCGGCGATCTCGGCGAGCGCGGCGGTCGCGCGCGCGCGAAACTCCGGGTCGTGGTCGATCTCGGCGAGGAGCGTCGCCGGGTCGATGGCGTCGACGACGTTCTCCCGCGGGCCGCTGCTCGGGCGGGCGGTGTCGATCCTCAGCTTCTCCAGCCAGATGTCCTCGTGGACGCGGTCGGCGGCTGCCTGGATCTCGGCGGTGAGGTTCTCGCGGTCGGCGGCGAGCCGGTCGTGGGCGGCGGTGACGCCGGTGAGGTGCACGCGGACCGCGAGCAGGCGGCCCTCGGCCAAGGCCGCCAGCGGGCGCAGAGCCGCCTCGACCAGGGCCACCGCCTCGCTCTCGCTCTCGGCCGCGTCGACCGCCACCGTGAGGCTGTGGAAGCGCGCATGATCGACGATCAGGCGGCGCACCGCCGTGACCTGCCCGTCGCCGACCTCCACCACGACGGCGCCCTTGGGGCCGCATTCGCGGATGCTGCGACCCTGGAGGTTGCCCGGGAACAGGATCCAGGGATCCTGCGACAGCTCGGCATATTCGTGGATGTGGCCGAGCGCCCAGTAGTCGTAGCCGCGCGCGCGCAGGTCGGCGACGGAGCAGGGCGCGTAGGTCGCGTGCTGGGCGTGCCCGGTGCAGGAGGTGTGCAGCACGCCGACGTTGAACCAGCCCGGCACGGCTGCCGGATAGGCCAGCGACAGGTTCTCGTCGACCGCCCGGTTGGGAAAGCTCTGCCCGTGAAGCGCGACCTTCAGGTGGTCGAGGCGAAGGGTCTCGGGCTTCTTTGTCGAGAAGGTGCGCACCGCGTCCGGCAGGGTGATCGCCTTGGTGATCACGCTCTCGGCGTCGTGGTTGCCGCGCACCAAGACCACCGGGATGCCGGCCCGGTCGAGCCGCGCGACCTGGCGGGCGAAGAACAGGCCGATCGAGTGGTCCGCCCAGTCGCCGTCGTAGACGTCGCCGGCGACGATCAGGAACGCGACGCGCGCCTCGATCGCATGGCCGACCAGGTCCTCGAACGCGCGCCTGCCGGCGGAGGCGAAGCGCTGGGCGATCTCGGCGTTCCGCGCCGAGAGCCCGGCGAGCGGGCTGCCGAGATGCAGGTCGGCGGCGTGGATGAACGTGAAACGCGTCATGGTCCCCGTGATCTGGGTCCTCGGGATCCGGAGCGCTGCCCCGCGGCAGGTCCGAACGGATCGAGATGGGTTCTGGGCGCTCGCGCCGCGAGGCTCAAGGGTCGAGGGTGGTTGCGTCAACAGGGCAACGGGATCATCGGTCGCGCGTTGGGACGCGGGCGTGATACCCCCGCACCCCGTCCCGGTCTCGCGCCTGCCCGGGGCTGTCAGGCGAGCGCCGTCAGGAGCACGAACGGCCCGCATGGCAACGATCCAGGTTTCCCCGGCGTCCCTCGGCCTCGACTTGGTCGCGCCGGCGCCGATCCGCCAGGCGGATGCCGCGGCGGTGTCGCGCAAGGTCGTCAGCTGGAACCTGCTGCGGCGCACGGGCGCGGCGGTCGAGGACGTCGTCGCCCTGATCGAGCAGGAGCGGCCGGACCTGCTGCTGATGCAGGAGGCGACCCGCGAGATCGCCGGGATCACCGATCGCGTCGGCGGATCCTATGCCTGGGTGCCGCTGCCGGGGCGCATCCACGGCCTGGCGATGTGGTGCCCGACCCCGTGGGCGAAGACGCCGACCGTCGTCAAGCTGCCGTCCGGCGCGGTCGTGCACCGGGTCTGCCAGGTGCTCGATTTCGGCGATTTCGGCGTGGCCAACGTGCACCTGTCGCACGGCCAGATGCTGAACCGGCGCCAGCTGCGCCGGATCGTCGGGATGCTGCCGGAGCGCTCGGCGATCCTCGGCGACTACAACATCGTCGGGCCGGCGCTGGTGCCGGGATTCCGCGACGTCGGCCCGCGCCGGCCGACGCACGCGATGGTCGAGATGGTGCCGCTGCGCCTCGACCGCTGCCTGGTGCGCGGCCTCGTCTGCCGCGAGCACGCGGTGCTGCCGCGCGGGCCCTCAGACCACCGCCCGATCGTCGTCCATCTCAGCCCGGCCCCGCCCGGCGAGGCGCCGCGCCTGCGCTTCAGAGGTATGGCAGCAGCAGTCGCACGCCTGCGTCGCGCAAACGGACGGGTAAGACCCGCGCGTTGATCGCGTCCAGGGTCAACGGTGTCTCCATCTTGGCGCGGATGAAGCTCTCGAGCTGCGCGGCGAGATCCGCGTCGTGGATCTCGACGTTGAGCTCGAAGTTCAGCCGGAAGCTGCGCATGTCCCAGTTCGCGCTGCCGACGAAGCACCAGGCCCCGTCCACCACCGTCGCCTTGGAATGGTCGAAGGGCGGCTCGTCGAGCCAGATCCGCACGCCGTTGCGCAGCAGCGGCGCGATGTGCGCCCGCGTCGCCCAATCGATGAAGTGATGGTCGCTGATCCGCGGGATGACGATGTCCACCGTGATCCCGCGCTGGCTGGCGAGGATGAGGGCGTTCATCACCACCTCGTCCGGCAGGAAGTAGGGGGTGACGACGCGGACCGAGCTGCGCGCGCAGGCCAGCGCCTGCAGGATCACGAACTCGATCTTCTCGACGTCCGCGTCGGGCCCGGAGACGACGACCCGCGCGATCGATTGCCCGACCGGTTGGAGGTCGGGGAACCAGTCCGGCCCTTCGAGCGCACCGCCGTCGGCGAAGGCCCAATCGGCCGAGAAGGCCAGCATCAGTTGCTCGACCACCGGGCCGGCGACGTGGAAATGGGTGTCGCGGATCGGGTGGTCCGGGCGCGTCCGCAGGCGGTTCGGCTGCGAGATGTTGAGGCCGCCGGTGAAGGCCTCGCGCCCGTCGAGGATCAGCAGCTTCTTGTGGGTGCGCAGGTTCAGGAACGGCATGCGCCAGGGCAGGCCCGAATGCATGAACAGGGCGGCCGGCACGCCCGCGGCCCGCAGGCGCCGGAAGGCCGCGGCGCGGAAGTAGCCGCCGCCGATGCCGTCGATGATCACCCGCACCGCGACGCCGCGGTCCTGCGCTTCCTTCAACGCCGCGCAGAAGGTCCGTCCGGTGGGATCGTCGCGGAAGATGTAGCTGGACAGGGCGATGCTGGTTCGCGCCGCGCCGATCGCCGCCAGCATCGCCGGATAGGCCGCATCGCCGTTGCGGAACAGGCGGATCGTGTTGCCGGCCAGCGCCGGCAGGCCGGAGATGCGGCGCACCGCCCTGTCCAGCGGCCACATCACCTCGGGGACGATGGCGTCCTCGGTGCTCGGCGCGCCGGGCGCCGCGGAGGGCTTCGACTGGAACTTGCGCGCGCGGCGCTCGACCCGGTTGATCCCGAACAGCAGGTACAGGGACGTCCCGAACACCGGCGACAGCCAGGCGAGCCCGATCCAGCCGACCGCGACGCTGACCCGGCGCTTGCGCAGCAGCGCGTGCAGGGTGACGCCGAGCGCCAGCACGGTGCCGATCACGGCCGCGACGTCGGCCCTCAGATGTGCGGTGGACTGCAGCCACCGGATCAACGCGTCTTCCAAAGGTCGTGTCCGCTCTCGATGTCCCGCGCCGATATACGGGAAACGGCGCGATGCGCGCGGACGCGGCAGCGTGTTTTTTCCGTGAGCGCGATAGGGATGGCCGATCGTCGGGCGACGATCGCCGATGATCGTCCGTGCTGCGCTGCGATCTCCGTTGCCTGGGCGCCGCGGGAATGATTCATCTCCTGCATCGGACGCCAGATCCGCATGGGAGAGAACGATGCCCGCACCATCGAAGCCGAAACCGCCGGCCGAAGGCCGAAACGCGGCGGACCCGGACCTCGGCGCCGTGCCGCGCCGGGACGTCTTCCGCGGCCTCGCCGCCCTCGGCCTCGGTCTGGCGGCGACGCCGGCCTTGGCGCGCGAGCCGGCGGCACCCGCCATCGCGCGCGAGGAGTTCCGCGTGCCGACGGGCGAGGACGGGATCGAGCTCTACGTCCGCAACAAGCACCCGGCGGGGCAGGCGCGCTTCGCCGCCGACCGGATCCTGCTCTACGTCCACGGGGCGACCTACCCGGCCTCGACGGCGTTCGACCTGCCGCTCGCCGGCCTGTCGATGATGGACTACCTGGCCGGCCTCGGCTTCGACGTTTACCTCGTGGACCTGCCCGGCTACGGGTTCTCGAGCCGCCCGAAGCAGATGGACCGGCCGGCCGCGGACAACCCGCCCTTCATGCGCACCGCCGACGCGGCGAAGGCCGTGGGCGTCGCCGTCGACTTCATCCTGAAGCGGCGCGGCGTCGAAAAACTCGACCTGATGGGATGGTCCTGGGGCACCTCGACCATGGGGCTCTACACCACGACCCACAACGACCGGGTCAACCGCCTCGTGCTCTACGCGCCGCAATGGATCGCCAAGGCGCCGCCGAACCTCGGCACCTCCGGGCCGCTCGGCGCCTACCGCACCGTCACCCGCGACAGCGCCCGGGACCGCTGGCTCAAGGGCGTCGCCGGGGACAAGCGCGCCGACCTGATCCCGGCGGGCTGGTTCGAGCAATGGGCGGATGCGACCTGGGCCACCGACGCGGCCGGCGCGGCCTCGTCGCCGCCGGTGCTGCGCGCGCCGAACGGCGTCGTCGCCGACTCGCAGGCCTACTGGCAGGCGGGAAAGCCGCTCTACGACCCGGGCGAGATTCGCGTCCCGACCCTGATCATCCACGCTGAATGGGACGCCGACCTGCCGAGCTACCAGGCGCAGGAATACTTCACCCAGCTGACGAACGCCCCCTACAAGCGCTTCGTCGAGCTCGGCGAGGGCACGCATACGGTGATGATGGAGAAGAACCGCATGCAGTTCTTCCGCGAGGTCGCAGCCTTCCTTCAGGAGGCCGAGCCGCAGGCGCTGAACTGAGCCGGTCGGGTGCGGGTCATGCGGCCGCGCCCACCGGCGTCTCCCGCACCTGCCCCGGCCGCAGGGTGCCGGTGAGCAGGTCGACCTGGGCGACGAGGCGCTGTAGCTGCGGGCTGCGCGCCTCATCGGGGCGGTCCGGCAACGGATAGCGGTGCTCGGCCAGCGCCGCGAGCGTCGCCGCGATCCAGGCCTTCCACGGGCCGTCCTCCGCGCCCGCCGGCGCGCCGGCATGGCGGAGCACGGTGAGGCGGGCGCTGATCCGCCGGAGCGTGGCGTCGGCGACCATCGCCGCCTCGACCTCCGGGTGGTGACCGGCGCGCGGCTGCTGCAGGGCGCGCGACAGGGCGGCTTCGAGGTCGTTGAGCGCGAGGCCGGCGCTCCGGGCACAGGTCGAGAGCTTCGCCTCGCGCTCCGAAAGCGGCGTCTCCGCGAAGGCGGCTTCCGCGAAAGCGGCATGGCTCGCGAGCGCGCGGCGCAGTTCCTTGCGGACTTGGTCCGGCTCCCAGATCGGCCACAGCAGCAGGCAGCTGACCACGGCGATCAGCCCGCCGAGGATGGTGAACAGCGCACGCATGCCGACCACCTCCCAGGAGGAATGGCCGGGCGTGATCACCTCGATCAGCAGCACGATCAGCGGGGTCAGGCAGGCGACGAAGACGCCGTAGCTGACCTGCCGCGCGGCGAAGCCGACGATGCTCAACGGCAGGATCAGCGCGATCTGCATCAGCGGCGTCGTCGCCATCTGCGCCAGCAGCGCGCCGACGAGGCCGCCGAGCACGGTGCCGCCGATCCGCTCCAGCGCCCGCTGCCACGTCGCCGAGTAGAACGGCTGCATGGTGAGGACCACGGTCATCACCAGCCAATGCGAGAACGGGCCGGCCCAGATCAGCGTCGCCGCGAGCGCCGGGGCGCAGACCGCGCTGGCGCGCACCGCGTGGCGGAGGTTGGCCGAGGCGAGGGTGAAGTTGGTGCGCAGCGGCCCGAAGAACCGCGTGCGCCAGTCGAGGCTGCCGCCGTCGGAGAGCGCCCCGCCGGGGCGGTAGCCCTCCGGCGTCGAGAGCTTGGCCCCGATCCGGACGCGCTCGATGATGCGCTCGGCCAGGCGCGCGAGGATCGGCGTCGCCTCCAGCCCTTCCGTGGCGCGGGCGATCGCCGGCTCCAGGCGCGGCAGGTCGAGGTCGACGTCGTCGCGGATCGCCCGGGCGATGGCGATCAGCAGCGGGCGCAGGCGTCGCAGGAACAGCTTGGCGGCGGCGCGCCGGTGCGGCTCGGGCGCGCTCTCGATCAGCTCGGCGATGCCGATCAGGCCGGAGAACAGCTGCTCGGCCGTCTCCAGGCGCAGCAGCGCCTGCGCCGTGCGCTCGGAGACGCGCTCGCGGGAGCGCGCGAGGTCGAGGAGGAGCGCACGTGCGGATTCGATGCCGGCGCGGACGCCGCGGCGGTGGGCGCGGGCATGGCCGTCGAAGGCGGCGGCCACCGTCTCGGGCGCGGCCGCGAGCTTCTCGAGATCGCCGGTCAGCCGCGCGAGCGCGTGCCAGACCTCGGCGATGGCGCGATGGGCCGCGCGGTAGGGGTGCAGCCGCCACAGCACCAGCGCCAGCACGGTCGCCCACAGCCCGCCCGCGAGGAACATCGCGGCGATGATCGCGGCTTCCTGCGGGCTCAAGGGCCGGTCCATGGCGATGCAGAGCACCACCACGAGCACGTTGCCCGCGGCCTGGGCCTGCACGCTCCAGACGCGGGCGTAGGCGCAGGCGAAGATCACCGCGCAGGCGGCCGGCACGACCACGAGCGGGCCGTAGGGCTGGATCAGCCCGAACACGCCCCAGATCAGGGCGCCGAGCACCGAGAAGGCGGTGAGCACGCGCAGGCGGATGCGGATCGGGCCGCCGGTGTCGCAGAAGCAGGTGAGGTTGGCCGCGAGCGCCATCGTCAGGAGCGGCGGCCACTGAATCCATTCGTTGGCCAGCAGCACGATCGCGAAGGCGAAGGCCGCGCGCACGCCCTCGACGAGGCTCAGGCCCCGCGGGTCGAGGGCCACCGGCAGCCGCGTCAGGTCGGAGCCGGGCCGGCCGAGGCTCCCGCGCCCGCCCGCGACCCGGCGGCGGCGCAGGCGCACGACCGTCCGCTTCGCGGTCTGCTTCGGCATGCTCGGGACGGGGTCTGCCAACCTTCGGCTCCAGCGCCGGATCGGACCTCGGCGCACCGGAGGTCTAGAACCCTTCGCCCGCGAGCGGAACCGCCGGGGCCGGCATCTCGGACCTGCGCGGCCTCATCCTGAAAATGCCGTCGTCGCCCGTCATCTCCCGGCGATGATCGTCAGCCTGCCGCCGGCCCCGCCCGCCCTCGTCGAACCTGCATCCGCCCGGCCCTGCGATGCCGCGACGCGCGCCCGCCTGCTGTCGCCTCCGAGCCCCGGCGACGAGACCGTCAGCCTCGCATGCTCGATCGGCTTGAGCCCCGGCGACCACGTCCTGCGCCGGGTCGTGATCGAGGGGGCGGAGGCCTCGGGCACGGAGATCGACTGCGGCGGCGCGACGATCGGCCGGGCCGAGCCGGCGCCGACGCTCGCGGAGCTCGCGGTCGAGATCCGCTCGCGCGCGCCGACCGTAGCGGGGGGGATCTGGTCGCGGCCGAGCGGCGTGACCCTGCGCAACTGCCGCATCCTCGGCCACATTCGCGTCTGGGGCATGGGCCTCAACGGCCAGGGGCTCGCGGTGAAGGCGTCCTCGCACAGCCTCGGCCATACCGAGCGGGCACAGGCCGCCGCGCCGACGCAGGTCGCGATCCGCGATTCGACGATCACCGCGCTCGGGCACATCCCGATCTACCTCGCTCCCGGGGTCACCCGTTTCACCCTCCAGGGCTCGACCCTGAACGGGCGCTCGGGCGCGGACGCGATCTACCTCGACGCCGAGAGCGCGGACAACGTGATCGCCGACAACACCATCGATGTCGCGATCGGGCGCGAGGCCATCGCCGTCGACGGCTCGGCGCGCAACCGCATCACTGGAAACCGCATCGCCCAGCACGGGCAGGGCGGCGTGCGGCTCTACCGCAATTGCGGGGAGGGCGGGACGGTCCGCCACCAGAGCCCGTCGGACAACGTGATCACCGGCAACGTCTTCACCGGCGGCGGCGGCCTGTTCGGGTCGACGGCGATCGTCGTCAATTCCCGCGGCGGATGGCGGCTCTATTGCGGCCAGGATGCCGGCTACCCGTTCGGCAGCAGCCGCGACGATGCCGACGGCGGCACCGGCAACGTCGTCGAGCCGAACACGAGCGAGTGATCCGGCCTCAGCCGCCGGCCATCACGAGCGCCCAGAAGCGCTTGTAGCGGGTGCCGGGCGCGTCGACGCGGGCGATGCCGATCCGGCGGATCTGCGGGATCAGCATGTTCTTGTTGTGCTCGGGCGAGGCCTTCCAGCGGGCCAGCACCTGATCGAAGGTCTCAGAGCCGGCGCTGAGGTTCTCGGCCGACCAGGTGCGGCCGAGCCCGGCCGACGCCATCCGCGACGTGAAGCTGCCGCCAGCCTCGTGGCTGAGCTGGCCGGTGCGGGCGTTGTTGCCGGCCTGGAACGCCGCCGCCGTGACCAGCCCCGCGTCGACCGTCACCGGTCCGAGCCCGTGCTGCGCCCGGTAGCGCGAGATCGCGGCGGCGGCGGCGGTCTCGTCGAGGATCACGGGGCTCACCGGGCCGGGACTCTCGAGGATCGTCGGCGTCCCGCAGGCGGAGAGCGCGAGGGCGAGGAGGCCCAGGCCGGCGAAGGCGTTGCGGTGGCGGCTGGCGCGGTGGGTCATCGGAAAAGGGTTCGCTGGCGGGACGGGCCGTCGCCTTGGCCCGGCCGATGCGGCGAAACCGGGGCGCGCGGACGCCCGCACGACGCAAGGGCGGACGCCTGTGCCCGCGACGCCACGCCCATCCTCAGATCCGGGTGCCGGGATCGCGCAGCGGCGCCCCGCAGCGCCAGCCGGTGATCCGGTATTCCGGATGCTCGACGACCCAGCGGGCGAGCTGCGGCTGCGCGACGTGCTGGCAGGCGCGCGGCGTGGCGACGTCGAGCGGCATGCGGCGCGCCTCGCAGGTCTCGGGAGCGCTCGCCATGCACGCGGTGAAGTACAGAAAGAACACGCCCGTCATCGCGATCCTCCGAGAGCCGCTGCCCTACGGCGCGCGGCGACGACGCTAGCACTATGACGGTGGCCGTCGATGCGCCGATCCAACGCACCCCGGGGCTCAGCTTGCGTGGGGTCCCGACGGCCGGGGCCGAGCAGACGCGGGCGGCTCGGCACCTTGCCGGCCCGTGACGGAAACGATCACCCGGTATTCGGCGCTGTCGATCGGGGACGATCGATCCTCGTTCCCGCATGGCCGCGGCTCGGCCGCAGCTTGCATGCGCCTTCGCACGATGAATAATGAACAAGGAGTCGGCCCGCGCGTCGAACATCATCGCCGGCCGAACCGTGACGCTGCAATCCTTCACCTTCGCTGCGCAGGAGCCTGACGCCCCCGACGGGTTCGGCGCCTATCACGATCTCTATGCCCACGGCTCCAACGTGGCCTTGGCGGGCGAGCGGTTCTACGCCCGCTTCCGGGCCCATCGCTTCCCGCGCATGGTGGTGTTCGATCGGTTCCTGCACGGCTTGGTGCACAGCCGCGACGCGACGCGGGTGCGCCGCGACGGCTTCGATCACGTCAACCTCCATCTCCTGCTCGCCGGCACGCTGTGGGGCGGTGTGCCCGGCGACGAAGGGCGGGTCGCGCCGGGCGAGATCCTGCTGTTCGATACGACGCGACCGCAATCGAGCCGGGCCGAGCACGCGCATGTCGTCACCATCGCGCTCGCGCGCGATCAGGTCGAGGGTCCGCTGCGTGCGTTCCGTGCCTTCCACGGCGCGGTGCTTCCGGAAGCATCCGCCGGATTGCTCGCGGACCTGATGGTCTCGCTCGCGCGCAGGGGTGCCGCGGTCGACCCGCAGGCCGCGGCCGGGGCGGGGCGTGCGCTCGCGATGCTGTTGGCGGGGGCGCTGGGCGACCGGTCCGTCGCCGGCCTCGACGCGGACATGGACGAGCAGTCGATGCGTCTCAGGCGCGAGCGCGCCGAGGCCTTTATCGCCGCGCGCCTGTCGGACCCGGCCCTCGACGCCGAGACGATCGCGCGCGGGATCGGCGTCTCCCGCAGCATCCTGTATCGCTCGTTCTCGGGCGAAGGCGGCGTCGGGAACGTCCTGCGGCTTCGGCGGCTCGAGAGCCTGCGCGCCTGCCTGAGGCGGCCGACCGAGACCCGCTCGATTGCAGCCCTGGCCTTCGCCTGCGGCTTCGGCAGCGAAAGTCATTGCAACCGCGCGTTTCACGCGGCATTCGGGCAACCGCCGGGCCAGTTCCGTGCCGATCTGCAGCGGGCGCGCGCCTCCCGGGCGAGGATCGCCGAAGACCGGTCGCAGCTCGCCGCGTGGCTTTGTGAACTCTACTGATCCGGGCGTCCCGCACAGATCCGTCCGTTCGCCCGCCCCCTTGCCGACCGCGGATCGCAGCGCAGGACGTTCGGGCCGGCCGCTGATGCTGCTCCTGGCCTCGACGCAGCTCTTCGCCTTCAGCGACCGCTTCCTGATCACGGTCATCGCCACGCCGCTCAAGCACGACCTGATGCTGAGCGACGCCGAGATCGGCCTGCTCCAGGGCTCCGCCTTCGCGCTGCTCTACGCAGGGGCGCTGCCCGGGTTCGGCGCGATCGCCGATCGTGGGCACCGGCGGATGGTGCTGCTGGCATCCCTCGTCACCTGGACGATCGCGACGATCGCCTGCGGGCTGTCCGGTTCCTTCGCCGCGCTGTTCGCGAGCCGCGTGCTCCTCGGGCTCGGGCAGTCGGGGATCACCCCGGCGGCCCTGTCCCTCCTGGCGGTTAGGATCGAGCGCGCGCAGCTCGGGCGCGGCATCTCGCTCCTGACCGCCGGCGGGACGCTCGGGCGAAGTCTCGCCTTCCTCGTCGGCGGCGCGACCCTCGGCTGGCTCACGGGACGCGCCGGGATCGCGATCCCCGGGTTCGGCACGCTGGCACCCTGGCAGGCCCTGTTCGTGCTGGCGGCCCTGCCGAACCTCGTGCTGTTGGCCCTCATCTGGCGCATCGCCGAACCTTCGCAGCCCGCCGTGCCGGTCGCCCGCCCGAAATGGTCGCGCGTCGTCGGATGGATGATCCGCCGGCGCGGCGCCTACCTGCCGCATGCCGCGGCGGCGACCGCCGCGATCCTGATGGGCCAGACGCTGACGGCTTGGGCGCCGACCTTCTACGTGCGCACCCACGGCGTCACGCCGGCCGAGAGCGGCCTGGTCCTCGGTCTCGTGGTTCTGGTCACCGCACCGATCGGGCACGTCGTCGGCGGGATCGTGCTCGACCGGGTCCGGCGCACCAATCCGCGGGCCGCGCCGCTGATGCTGGGCCTCGGCCTCCTCTTCGCGCTCCCCGCCACCGCGACGATGGCTCTGGCGCCGGGCCTCGGGCCGTCCCTGGCTGGGTTCGCCGCCCTCGTCGTCGCCCTCGGCTTCTGCAGCCCCCCGGGGTTGGCCGGCATCCAGTTCCTGACGCCGGTCGCGTTGCGGGGCCGGGTCAGCGGCGTGTTCATCGCCTTCGTGACCCTCGTGGCTCTGGGCGCAGGGCCGGCGCTGCTCGGCCTCCTGAACGACCGGGTGTTCGGCACCGACGGGATCGGGCTGGCGTTCGTCGCGCTGTACGCGGTGGTCGGAGGCCTCGGCGTCGTCTTCGCCCTGATGGCGGCCCGGCGGGATTTCGGCCGGCGGCGCCGGCGGGCCTGATCAGGCGGCGGCCATCGCCCGGCCGAGCGCCACGGGCGCGAAGGCCCGCATCAGCGCGCCGTCGAGATGGCCCTTCATCCTGTCCATCGTCGCCAGCGCCTCGGGCGCCGCGATCGGATCGCGGTAGGTCCTACGCTCGGTCAGGGCCGAGAACACGTCGCAGATCGCGACGATGCGCACGAGATCGGTGATCGCGCCGTCCTGCAGGCCGGCCGGATAACCGGTGCCGTCCATCTTCTCGTGATGGTGGCGCACCACCTCGACGATCTCCGGCTCGAAACCACCCTGCGCGACCAGCAGCCCGGCGCCGATCTCCGGGTGCCGCCGCATCAGGCGCATCTCCTCCGGCGTCAGGCGGCCGGGCTTGTTCAGGATCTCGACCGGGATGCGCGCCTTGCCGATGTCGTGCAGCAGCGCGGCCTTGGTGAGGCGATGCTGGTCGGCACGCGACAGGCCGACCAGCGCGCCGAACGCCGCAGCGTAGCCGGCCACGCCGAGCGTATGCTGGTAGACGCCGGCATCGTGCCGCCAGACGGTGGCGAGCCAGTCGCCGATCCCGGCCTCGGATACCGCCGCGAGGACGAGGTCGGTGCCGCGGTCGATCTCGGCCTGCTGGAACCCGGCTCCGAGCGCCGCCGAATCGAAGATCTCCGTGACGATCCCGGTGGCGGCCGCGCTGCGCGCCTCGAGACGCCGCGTCCGGTTCGCCCCGACCTCGATCATCGCGAAGACGCCGGCGAGGATCGTCTCGCGCGCGGCCGTCGCGGGCAGGCTTCTCACGATCGGCGAGGAGGAGGGACGCTGCGGGCCGCCGCGGCGCAGCACCAGCGTCGGGATCCAAGGAGTCTCGGCGAGGATGGCGTCGGCGATCGGCGGTGCGAGATCGAGCACCACCAGGGCGGGGCGTCCGCCGCCGAGCGGCCAGGCAGCCGCCGTGCGGCACGGCATCACCAGATCGATCCCGCGCGCCAGCGGGCGCCGCAGGTCGGCATGATCGGTGATCAGGAGGACGAAGGCGTCCTCCGCGGCCGGGAACTGGGCGCCCTGAGCCAATGCCGGAAATCCTCGGTTGTCGTCGTCAACGCTTCTTTGACGATAAACCGAACTTCGTGAGTGAACCGTTTCCGGATATTTCGGCGACGCCACGCTAATGCCCGATTCGGCGTCGGCGTTCACCTCGTCCGTCAGCGGGCAGAGTGCGCAGGTCGCCGGCGCACGGGATGCGCCCGTCGTCGATTCAGGCGACCGTCGCGCCGTGGACGTCGGCGTCGATCGCACGGGCGCCGCGCGCCTCGGCGCCGTCGGTAAGGAAATCGGCAAGCTTCACGACGAGCAGCACCTGCACGCTGGCGAGGGCGGCGAAGACGGCGAGGAACGAGGTCAGCATGGCGGGATCCGGTTGCGTGTTGCGACGCAATAGATCTCATGCTGCGCTGCATTCTGGTATGCCAAACGCCACATGCCAAATATGCGAATCACGCATGCGCTCAGGCTCGGCCGATATGTTCCGCCGATCCGGCTCGGAGCCTCCGAACGATCCTTGAGGTCAGTCGAGATAGGCGCCGTAGGCGTCGACGTGGTCGGCGAGGCCGATGCCGTGGTCGCGAACCAGCCGCTCGGCGAGCTCGACGTCGCGCGCTTCCAGCGCGTCGATGATCGCGACGTGCTCGCGAATCGACTTCTCCGCCCGGTCGCCCTGGCGCAGGGCGGTGTTGCGGATGCCGCGCACGTGCATCAGCAGGTTGCTCGACAGCTCCGAGATCATCGCGCATTGCCCGAGCGAGATGATCTTCTGATGGAAGCGGATGTTGGCGTCGGAGTACTCGTCGATGTGCTCGGCCGGGCGGCCGTCGTAGAATTCGGGGAAGGCCTCGCGCAGCGAGCGCAGCTCGGCGTCCGAGGCGCGGGTGCAGGCGAGCCGGGCGGCCATGCTCTCGAGCGCCGCCCAGGCATGGATCATCCCGACGATCTCTTTCTTGGTCTTCTTGATCACGAACACGCCGCGCCGGGCCTCGGAGCGGACGAAGCCCTCCTGCTCCAGCACCGTCAGCGCCTCGCGCACCGGCGTCCGGCTGACGCCCAGATCCTGCGACAGCTTGCGCTCGTCGAGACGGACCTCGTCGGGGCGCCCGTAGATGTCCATGTTGGTGATGAACGTCTTCAACGCCTCGTAGGCCAAGGTCCGCAGGCTCGAACTGACCACGATCGGCTTGATGCTGAGCGACTCGGAGTTCGACATGCCGTACCCGTCGGTCCGCGTTCTTCGGTTTGTGTTCGACGCGCGACCGACCGCCGAAGTAACCCAAACCTCGGCGCCAGCCTAGATGGCACCCGTGCGCTCCACACAGGCACCGCTCGGCGCGTCGTGGGCGGGACCAAGGCGGCTCGGCGTCAGGATCGTCAAAGCACCGCCCGACCGCGCGCACGTCCGAACCTTCTCGGTAATCCCGGCGAAATTTCTGTATTTTTATTCCACTCTCGTTGACAGGTTCCGCGAGTATGACGCACGATAATTCTGGCATACCGTAGACCAGAGATTGGCCGGCTGAGGCGCTGACTTTTTCTTGTTGCGGTGCCAAAAGTTTTTCCGAGATGAGCCGTGCAATTGAAGCTGCATCGGAGGCCGGAACGCGGCATCAGGATCATGCCGACATTGCGGTTCGCGCGTGAACGACGGTGTTCGCGCGACGACATCGAGGATTGAAGGGCGTCGGCGTTCCATGGCGCGCCGTCTAACGGCCGGCTCGGACGCCGGCCGCCACACGACGACGCTGCGGTCAACGCAGACGACACGCCACGTGCCGGACAACCGGCCTTACGCGAGACCTCTGGGAGGATGACATGATGCACGAAGAACGGCCGGCGATCGGACGGGTGTCCGACGGATATCGATGGATGCAGCTCGCGCTGGGCGTGATCTGCATGGTGATGATCGCGAACCTCCAGTACGGCTGGACGTTCTTCGTGCCCGACATCCAGAAGAAGTTCGGCTTCGACCGCGCCGCCATCCAGTGGGCGTTCACGCTGTTCGTGCTGTTCGAGACCTGGCTGGTGCCGGTCGAGGGCTGGTTCGTCGACAAGTACGGCCCGCGCGTGGTCGTGCTGTTCGGCGGCCTGCTCTGCGGGATCGGCTGGGTGATCAACTCCTACGCCACCTCGCTCAACATGTTCTATCTCGGCCAGGTCATCGCCGGCATCGGCGCGGGCGCGGTCTACGGAACCTGCGTCGGCAGCGCGCTCAAGTGGTTCCCGGACAAGCGGGGCTTGGCCGCGGGCATCACCGCCGCGGGCTTCGGCGCCGGCTCGGCCTTCACCGTCGCCCCGATCCAGTGGATGATCGCCGAGAACGGTTTCCAGGCCGCCTTCCTGTGGTTCGGCCTCGGCCAGGGCCTCGTCGTCTGCCTGCTGGCGTTCTTCCTGGTCTCGCCGAAGAAGGGCCAGGTGCCGGAGGCCGCCGTGAACGCCAACGTGATCCAGACCCGGCGCAACTACGCGCCCGGCGAGGTCGCGAGGCAGCCGATCTTCTGGCTGATGTACTTCATGTTCGTCATCGTCGGCGCCGGCGGCCTGATGATCACCGCCAACCTGAAGCCGATCGCCGCCGACATCGGCGTCGACAAGATCCCGGTGACGATCCTCGGCGTGACCATGGTAGCGATCACCTTCGCCGCGACCATCGACCGGGTGCTCAACGGGCTGACGCGGCCGTTCTTCGGCTGGGTCTCGGACAAGATCGGCCGCGAGAACACGATGTTCATCGCCTTCGCGATGGAAGGGTTCGGCATCTACATGCTCTACCTCTGGGGCCACGATCCGCTGTGGTTCGTGCTGCTCTCGGGCTTCGTGTTCTTCGCCTGGGGCGAGATCTACTCGCTCTTCCCCTCGACCTGCACCGACACCTTCGGCTCGAAGTTCGCGGCGACCAATGCCGGCCTGCTCTACACCGCCAAGGGCACGGCGGCCCTGCTGGTGCCGGCGGCGAACTACCTGCAGCAGAGCTCCGGCAGCTGGGACGGCGTGTTCCTGATGGCCGCCGGCGCCAACATCCTGGCCTCGATCCTCGCGATCGCGGTGCTGAAGCCCTGGCGCAAGCGCGTGGTCGCCAACGCGATGCTCGCCGCGCCCGAGGCCACCACCACCCGCGGGGTCGTGGCCGCCTGAGGGCACCACCCCACCGACAGGTCCGAACGCGACGAGGCCCGGCACCGTCTTTACGGTGCCGGGCCTTCGCGCATATCGGGGGGAGGGGAACCGGAGGATTGCGGATGGACGCCGACGAGACCAGGACGCGGGCGTCGGTGGTGGAGGCCGCGCGCGGCCTCGATGCGCAGGGCCTCAACCGCGGAACCTCGGGCAACGTCTCGCTGCGCTGGCGCGACGGCCTGCTGATCACGCCGTCGGGCATCCCGAGCGGGCGGATGGCCCCGGAGGACGTGGTCTTCCTCCGCATGGACGGCAGCTTCAACCATCCCCTGAGCCCGTCCTCGGAATGGCGCTTCCATCGCGACATCCTGCAGGACAAGCCGGCGGTGAACGCGGTGGTGCACGCGCATCCCGACCACGGCACCGCCTTCGCCATGTGCCGCCAGACGATCCCGGCGGTGCATTACATGATCGCGGCCGTGGGCGGCCCGACGATCCGCTGCTCGGGCTACGCCACCTTCGGCACCGAGGAGCTCTCGCGCCTGGCGCTCAAAGCGCTGGAGGACCGCAACGGCTGCCTGCTCGCCAACCACGGCATGATCGCCACCGGCCCCGACCTCGCCAAGGCGTTGTGGCTCGCGGTCGAGATCGAGACCCTTTGTCGGCAATACGCGATCGCGCTGCAGGTCGGCACGCCGGTGGTGCTGCCCGACGACGAGATCGCGCGCAACATCGAGAAGTTCAGGAGCTACGGGCCTCGGCCGACGGCCTGACGCGATCGACGCGTCGGCCGATCGCCAGCGCGCTCGGGTCCTCGTTCCGAGGCTCAGCCGCCCAGGATCGTGCCGACGCTCACGCCGCCGCCTTGCGCGAACTCCACCGCCGAGACCTTCTTGCCGCCCTCGGGCTTCACCTTGAAGATCTCGATCTGGCCGCCCTGCGCGGTGACGCGGATCGAGTCGTCGCCGATCGCGATCACCTCGCCGACCTTGCCCTTCACGCCGCCGAGCGTCCGCACCGGGTGCAGGCGGGCATCGAAGATCTGCAGCTTGGCGCCGTTCACCGTGGTCCAGGCGCCGGGCGCGGGGTTGGCGGCGCGGATCAGGTCGTAGATCTGGTTGGCGTGGGCGCCCCAGTTGATCGCCGCCTCGCGGGCGCGGAACCAGCCCTCGTAGCTCGCGGCATCCTCGTCCTGGTCGATCTCGATGTGCCGGCCGGCGACGACGAGGTCGGCCGCCTCCAGCATCGCCGCGACGCCCATCGGGAAAAGGCTGTTGAAGTAGACGTCGCCGAGGGTGTCGTCGGCGCCGATGTCGCAGGTCTTCTGCAAGAGGATCGGGCCCTCGTCGAGGCCGTCGGTCGGGCGGAAAATCGTCAGCCCGGTCTTCGTGTCGCCCTTCGCGATCGGCCAGTTGATCGAGGACGGCCCGCGATACCGCGGCAGCAGCGAGGGATGGTACTGGATCGTGCCGTGCTTCGGGATGGTGACGAAGTCCTGCGGCGCGAACTGCAGCACGTAGGCCATGACGCCAATCTCCGCGTCGAGCCCGCGCATCGCGGCCTCCGCCTCGGCGCTCTTCAGGCTCGGGAACTGGAACACCTGCAGCCCCTGCTCGAGCGCCGCGGTCTTGAGCACGTCGGGCTTGGCGCCCTCCTTCTCGGGCGCGCAGAACACGCCGGCCACCGTGTCGCCGCGCTTCAGGAAGGCCTCCAGCACCGCCTTGCCGAAATCCTGCTGACCGATGAAGGCGATGCGCATGGGATCCTCGTCGTTTCGGTGGGATGGTCCGCCTCGACCCGTTCGTCCAGGAGGATGCCGGATGCACGGGCGACCTCGGCCGCCCCGGGATGCTCGCCGTCATCCCGGGCTCTGCGACGCAGCCCCGGGGATGACGGGCGGAGGCGGGTTGGCCCGCTTCCGCCGCGATGGTCGGATGCGATCCGCGGGCCTACTCCGCCGCGATCTTCTCGATCCGGCCGACGGCGCCCGAATGGGCGATCTCGTCGACCTCGGCATCGGTGTACTTGAGGACGCTGCGCAGAATCTCGTCGGTGTGCTCGCCCAGCAGCGGCGAGCGCGTCACCTCGCTCGGGCTCGCCGACAGCTTGATCGGGTTTCCGACGGTCAGGTAGGTGCCGCGCGTCGGGTGCTCGACCTCGACGATCGTGCCGGTCTTGCGCAGCGACTCGTCGGCGGCGATCTCCTTCATCGACAGGATCGGGCCGCAGGGGATGTCGTACTCGTTGAGGATGTCCATCGCCTCGAACTTGTCGTGCTTCATCGTCCAGGCTTCGATGCGCGTGAAGATCTCGTTCAGGTGGGGCAGCCGCGCCTTGGGCGTGGCGTAGCCCGGATCGGTCTTCCAGCCCGGCTCTCCGATGATGTCGCAGATCGGCGCCCAGACCGCGGCCTGGGTGATGAAGTACAGGTACGCGTTGGGATCGTGCTCCCAGCCCTTGCACTTGAGGATGCGGCCGGGCTGGCCGCCGCCGGAATCGTTGCCGGCGCGCGGGGTCGAGTCGCCGAACGGGATGCCCTCGCCGAACTGGCTGTACTCGGTGAGCGGGCCGTGATCGAGGCGCTGCTGGTCGCGCAGCTTGACCCGGCACAGGTTGAGCACGCTGTCCTGCATCGCGCAGTCGACCTTCTGCCCGAGCCCGGTGACGGTACGGTGGAACAGGGCGGTGACGATGCCCAGCGCGAGATGCAGGCCGGTGCCGGAATCGCCGATCTGGGCGCCGGTCACCATCGGGATGCCGTCGCGGAAGCCGGTGGTGGAGGCCGAGCCGCCGGCGCATTGCGCGACGTTCTCGTAGACCTTGCATTCCTCGTAGCGGCCGGGCCCGAAGCCCTTGACCGAGGCGAGGATCATGCGCGGGTTGGCCTCGTGGATCTTCTCCCAGGTCAGGCCCATGCGGGCGAGCGCGCCGGGGGCGAAGTTCTCGACGAGCACGTCGCACTCCTTCACCAGGCGCCAGAGCACCTCCTTGCCCTTCGGCGTCTTCGAATCGAGCGTGATCGATCGCTTGTTGTGGTTCAGCATGGTGAAATACAGGCTGTCCACGTCGGGCAGGTCCTGGAGCTGGGCGCGGGTCGCGTCGCCGGCGCCGGGACGCTCGACCTTGATCACGTCGGCGCCGAACCACGCGAGCAGCTGCGTGCAGGTCGGGCCGGACTGGACGTGGGTGAAGTCCAGGATTTTGACGCCTTCCAGGGCCTTGCTCATGGTCTGTCTCTGATCTTCTCGAGTCCGGTGGATCGGGATGCCGGCGATGCCGCCCGGCTTCGAAGGTGTCGCGCCGCGATCCCGTCAGGCCTCATGCCTGGCGGGTGCGCTCGCGCATCGTCAAGTCAATAAAAGTCCGGTGCCGGCCAAGCCCGGCTTGCCGCAGGGTCACGCATGCGCCGACCCGGTGCGGGGCGTCCGAGCGCGCAGGTCCGGCCGCGGCTGCCCGAAGGCCCTCATCACGCCCGAGGGGCATTGCGACGCTCCATCCCTGTTGCCTTGCTCGACGTCGGCCTTGTCGACCGTTGCCGGCAAGATGACCGAAGATGGAATGGCATGCAATATGCCAAACGAAGGCGTCGGTTGCCCCGATTTCCGCTATGCTGGGCCCACCGATCGGGCGAGCCGACCAAATTTACGATCCGCCTCGACTTGTGCAACCGCAAGATGTCGATCCTGAATCCGATCGAATTCCGCATTCACGCGGGCCGATTGTTGTTGTCGGCGCAGGCGGCGCAGGGCATCTTGCGTCGTCCGACGGATCGACACGATGAATGTTCCCGCCGCCTTGGCGATCCAATCGCTCCCGTTCGCCTGGCTGGCGCTGTCGACGCGCCGGGGCAACGGGGATGCGTTCGCGATCCTCTACCTCGTCGGCCTCGGTCTCGTGTTGTCGATGATCGTATGGCTCGGCGATCAGGCGGGCTTCGATCAGGCGATCTCGGCCGCCGGCGAGCTCGATTGATCTGGCGGCCCTCGTCGCAGCATTCATCGCGCAGGCCGACGACGTTCGCAGCCGCCCACCTGTCTTTCCGGCAAGGCACTTGGCACGGGCAGGATACGGGTTCATCCTCCCGGTCAAACGACGCTCGATCAACGAGCGAAGACCAACGGAGGTACGCCCATGCTTTCGAGTTCCCGCCTCATCAAGTCGTCCTGGATCGCCGTCGAGGTCACGCAGGAGCGCGCCGAGCGCGTGCTGGTGGTCGAGACCTACATCGCCGTGAGCCCGCTCGAGCGGAACTACGAGGCGGCACAGTACGAAAAGGTCGTGGACTGCGTCCGGCACGTGCTCGCGGCGCATCCCGAGATCGACCGGGCCTCGATCCTGAGCATGCATCGCGGCTCCGGCTGCGCCAGCCTGTTCCGGGCCCCGGCCGAGGCGGCCTGAGCCGGACCCGCGTCGTGATGCGATGAGCGCTTCGGCGGCACCGGCCGGCTACGCCCTGCCGGACGACGGCCTCGTCGGGCGCGGGCCGTGGAATCCCGGCATCGAATCGACGCTGCCGCGGCGTTTCCTGCCGCTGACGACCCTGTACCGCCCCGAGAACGTCGCGACGCCCCTCGCCGTGGCGATGGAGCTTTCCGCCTTCTCGGGCCTGCTCATGCCGGAGATCGTCGCCTTCCGGCCGGATCGCCTCGTCGTGCACGAGCTGCTGATCCGGGTGATGGCCGACCTCTCGGTCCCCGTCGGCGAGACCTACGGCGATCTCGGCGTCAACTTCCGCGCGATCGTCGCCCACATCCTCGCGACCGCGATCGCGCCGCATGCGGACCGGATCGCCGAGACCCTTCGCGCCGTGGCGGACGAGGCGCGCGCCCGGATCGCCGTGGAACTCGACGCGGCTTTCGCGCCGGCCGCGCCGCCGCCCCCTCCGCCGAGAAACTGGCGGCACGTGCTCGGCCTCGCGGCGCCGCCGGCCCCCGTCGCCGACGACGCGCGATCCCCGGAGGAGCGCGCGCTCGCCCATTGCGCCGCATGGTGCGTCCGCGCCGCGGCCAGCGAAAACGCGCTCGAGCTTGCGGCGAGCGCCGCCCTGCACAAGGTCGCGTCGGGGATCGTCCGGCATCGCGGCAAGCTCGTCGGCGACCGCGCCCTGCTCGCGAACCTCGCGACGACGCTCGTCGCCAACGACGAAGGCAGCCGCCGGATTGGCTGCCTGATCGAGCCGTGGTTCGCCGAGGCCGTGGCGCGGGAGGGCTACGTTCCGGTCCGTGCGCAGGCCGCGCCGATCGTGATGAACGTTAAGGGCGCCTCCGCCTCGGGCAAGAGCACGATGCGTCCGCTCCAGCGGGCGCTGGCCCGGCGGCTCGGCGAATCCTGGTCGGATTTCGCGGTGATCACCCCCGACATCTGGCGCAAGTTCCTGCTCGACTACGATTCGATCGGCGATGCGATCGGCTATGCCGGCACGCTCACGGGCCACGAGGTCGAGATCGTCGACCGCAAGCTCGATCGTTACATGGCGCGCAAGGCCCGCGAGGGGCGGATGTCGCATCTGCTGATCGACCGGTTCCGGTTCGACAGCTTCAACGCGGATTCGCGCACGCAGGACGGCAGCCAGTTGCTGACCCGCTTCGGCCACCGCGTCTTCATGCTGTTCATGATCACGCCGCCCGACGCCACCGTCGAGCGCGCCTGGATCCGCGGGCGGATCTTCGGCCGCTACAAGGCGGTGGACGATCTTCTCGCCCACAACGTCGAGGCGTTCACCGGGATGCCGGAGCTGTTCTTCACCTGGGCGGCCAAGGCCGGCAAGCAGGTGCATTACGAGTTCCTCGACAACAGCGTGCCGCAGGGCGAGCGCCCGCGCACGGTCGCCTTCGGCGAGAACGGCGACCTCACCGTGCTCGATGCCGGCTGCCTCATCGACATCGCGCGCTACACCAAGATCAACATCGACGCGCTCTCGCCGGCGGAGGTCTATCCCGACGCCGCAGCCCTGGCGCCGGAACGGAACACCGGCTTCCTGCGCCAATGCGCCCGGCGGCTGCGCTCGGTCCGCTTCGCCGAGGCCGGCTCGGGCCGGGTCTATGCCCGTTTCGAGGCGGGGCACCTCGCCTGCCTCGACCGCGCCGCGTTCGACCGCGCCTGCCACGATCCGGAGACCCGCGCGGCGCTCGCGGCCTTCGGCGCCGAACGCCCCGAAGCGGTGCCGGTCTCCGACGTGCCCCCCGAGATCCTGTCGCAGGACCGGACCGAGACGCTCGGCGCCTGGGTCGATCCGAGCCGGATGACGGTCCCGGCCTGACCCGATCCTTCGCCGCGTCGCAACCGTGGGGTGTTACCGATCGGTCACAACGGCCGCTCGGTTTTCATCGTGAGTTGTGGCGCGGTGCCGCTGGTCTCCTCCATGGAAACGGTGCCGAAACGGGCTGTTCCCCTAGGGGCGTGATGCTGGCCGCCGCCCGACACCCCGTTCCAGCCTGGAACGTTTCGAAGTTACCCTGGAATGTTTCCATAAGATAGAAATTGTGTTGCCGCGAGAACTTACCGATAACCCGATCACGCCGCCGTGATGCGCAAGTCCACGCGGCGGGTCTCTGCTGTTTCGTGTCGCGTCTAGGGTCGGCAAGATGATTCATTACTGTCCGTCCGTCGTGCGGTCCGCGTCCGCACGTCGGTGCCGCAGCGCTCTGATCGTCGCTCTTCTGTCGACGACATGCGCGATTTCGGTCGCGTCCTCCGCCTCGGCCCAGCCCGCGCAGACGACCGACATCGAGCTCGGCGAGCTGAGCGTCACCGGCGAGGGCGCCGGCCGCAGCCTCGGCGGATCGCTCTACGGTCCCGGCGGCGCGTCCGGTGCCGTGCCCGGCTACGTCGCCAGCCGCAGCACCGTCGCCACCAAGACCGACACGCCGATCGTCGAGACGGCGCAGTCGATCTCGGTGATCGGGCGCAAGCAGATCGAGGATCAGAACGCGCTCACCATCAACCAGGCCCTGCGCTACACGCCCGGCGTCACGACCGAGCAGCGCGGCGGCGCCGGCTCGACCCGGCTCGAGCAGTTCCTGATCCGCGGCTTCAACGCGCCGGTCTTCCTCGACGGCATGGCGCTGATCGCCAGCCGCGACGCGAACGCGACGATCGATCCTTACCGCCTCGAGCGGGTCGACGTGATCAAGGGGCCCGCCTCGGTGCTCTACGGGCAGTCGGGGCCGGGCGGCATCGTCAACCTCGTCTCGAAGGTCCCGCAATTCGTCCGCCACGGCGAGGTCTTCGTCCAGGGCGGCGGCTTCAACGAGGTGCGCGGCGGCATCGACGTCGGCGGCCCGATCCAGTCCGAGGTGCCCTGGCTCGCCGACCAGTTCGCCTACCGCATCGTCGGCGCGGGCTGGAACGGGGACGGCCCGGTGGACACGACGCGGGTCGAGCGCGCCCTGATCAACCCGAGCGTCACCTGGCGGCCCTCCACCGACACCCAGCTGACGATCATCGGCAACTACCAGCGCGATCCGTTCTCCGGCTTCTACGGCGGCTTCCCGGCGGTGGGCACCGTGTTACCGCGCAACTTCGGCAGCGGCGTGATCGGGCGACTGCCGGTGAACTTCTACGACGGCGACCGCAACATCGAGCGCTCGGACCGGACCCAAGCGTCGATCGAGTACCTCTTCGACCACCGCTTCAACGAGAACCTGCGCTTCCACTCGGCCGGGCGCTACCTGCGGACGCAAGGCGATTACCGCAGCGTCTACAGCGCGTTCAGCCCCCGCAACGGCCCGTTCGCCACCGGCCCGCTGCTGCCGCGCGCCGTCATCGGCAACATCGTCGCGGCCGAAGCCTACACGATGGATTCGAACGTCGTGGCCAACTTCGACACCGGCCCGATCGCCCACACGGCGCTCCTCGGCGTCGACCACCGCACCTTCAGCACGCGCGCCAGCGGGACGCCGTTCCCGAACGCGCCGGACCTGAACGCGCTCGCGCCGAACTACGAAATGAACATCCCGTTCCCGGCCATCAACACGACCTCGCGCGTCGACGCGCAGCAGACCGGCGTCTACTTCCAGGATCAGATGAAGGTCGACGGCCTGATCCTGACATTGGGCGGGCGCTACGACGTCGCCCGCCAGACCGGCCCGACCCGGTCGTTCACCGCGACGGGAAGCACGCTGACGCTGCAGGACGCGGCCTCCGACGCCTTCACGGGCCGGGCGAGCCTGCTCTACCTGTTCCAGTCCGGCGTCGCGCCGTACGTGTCCTACAGCCAGGCCTTCGAGCCGATCGTCGCCGGCCGGGTGTTCGACACCGCCTTCGGCACCGTCGGGCGCGTGCCCGACCCGCAACTCAGCGACCAGTACGAGGCCGGCATCAAGTACCAGCCGCCGGGCACCGACATCCTCCTCACCGCCGCATTCTTCGACATCCGCCAGTCGAACCGGACGACGGCCGACACCACGCTCGGCCGCCCCACCGGCTTCGTGCTGCAGACCGGGGAGGTCGGCGTGCAGGGCGTCGAGTTCGAGGCGCGGGCGAACCTCACCGAAGGCGTGACCCTGATCGGCGGCTTCTCGCTCCTCGACATCCGCAACGTCCGCGACGACGGCCGGACCGCCAACGACCTCGCGCCCGGGCAGACGGTGCCGCTGCAGGGGCGCCGCCCGGTGCTGGTGCCGGATTCCACCGCCTCGCTTCTGGCGACCTACCGCTTCCTCGACGGGCCGATGCTCGGCCTCGAGGTCGGCGGCGGCGTCCGCTATCTCGGCCCGTCCTGGGGCGACGCGGCCAACACCTTCAAGGTGCCAGAAAGCGTGCTGGTCGACGCCGTGGTCTCCTACGACCTAAAGAACCTCGACCCGACGTTGGCCGGCTTCTCGATGCAGCTGAACGCCAACAACCTGCTCGACGACACCTACGTCAGCGGCTGCAACGGCTACACCAGCTGCTATTACGGGCTGCCGCGCACGGTCTACGCCACGCTTCGCTACCGCTGGTAGGACGCGAAACCATGCGCAACGGCTTCCGGCAATCGATGGCGTGGCTGCACGCCTGGTCCGGCCTCGTCGTCGGCTGGGTGCTGTTCTCCGTCTTCGTCACCGGCACGGCGAGCTACTACCGCTCAGAGATCTCGCAGTGGATGCGGCCGGAACTGAGGGCCGGGGCTCCGCTGAGCCCGGCCGCCCTCGGGCACGCCGCCGACCTCGCCCGCGCCCATCTCGAGGCGCAGGCGAAGGGCGCGCGCAGCTGGTTCATCACCCTGCCGAGCCCGGACCGGCCGACCCTCGACCTGTTCTGGCGCCGCAAGCCCGGCACCCCGCCGGGCCAGGCGATGCTCGATCCCGCGACCGGCGCCGCGGTCGCCGTCCGCGACACCCGCGGCGGCGACTTCCTCTACCGCTTCCACTTCGAGCTCAGCATGGCGCCGCTCTGGGGCCGCTGGATCGTCGGAATCTGCGCGATGATCATGCTCGTCGCGCTGGTCTCCGGAATCGTCACCCACCGGCGGATCTTCGTCGACCTGTTCACCTTCCGCCGTCACGCCAAGTCGGCGCAGCGCGGCTGGCTCGACGCGCACAACGTGACCGGGGTGCTGGCGCTGCCGTTCCACCTGATGATCACCTATACGGGAATCGTGACGCTGGCGCTGATGTACATGCCCTGGGGCGTCACCACCGCCTATCGCGGCGACGCGCAGGCCTTCTTCGTCGAATCCGGCCAGATCACCGCCGCCCGCCCGCCCGCCGGACGCGCCGCGCCGCTCGCCCCGTTCGGCCCGATGGTCGAGCGCGCGCTCGCGATGAACGCCGAGCCGCTGGAGCGGATCACCGTGCAGAACCCGGGCGACGCCAACGCGACGGTCGTCGCGGTGTTCGAGGAGCCGCATGGCCTGAGGCACCGCCATCCGCAGGTGGCGTTCGACGGCACCAGCGGCGCGGTGATCGAGACCTTGGGCGCGATGAAGCCCGCCGCCGGCACCTTCACCGCGATGGTCGGCCTGCACGAGGCGCATTTCGCCGGGCCGGCCCTGCGCGTGCTGTTCTTCCTCAGCGGCGCGATGGGCGCGGCCATGGTGGCGACCGGGATGATCCTCTGGACGGTGGAGCGGGTGCCCAAGCCCGGCACCGCGACGCGGGCGCATCTCGGGATGCGGCTGGTGCAGGCGCTCAACGTCGGCACCATCGCCGGGCTGCCGATCGCCATCGCCGGCTACTTCCTGGCCAACCGCCTGCTCCCGCTCGGGATGGCGGAGCGCAAGGAGGCCGAGGTGACGGTCTTCTTCGGCGCCTGGATCCTGGCCACGCTGGTGCCGCTGGCCCTGCCGCCGCGAACCGGATGGACCGCGATGCTCGCGACCGCGGCCGCGCTGCTCGCCGCCGTGCCGGTCGTCGGCGGGCTCGCCACCGGGCGCCACCTGCTCGCGAGCATGCGGGCCGGCGACGCGGCGTTCTACGGGTTCGATCTCACGCTGCTCGGGCTCGGCGCCGCCTTCGCCTTCGCGGCCTACAAGGCGGCGGGGCTGCGCCGGCGACCGCTCGCCGAGCGACCGCGGCCCGGCGCCGTGGCGGCGCAGCACTGATCGACGGATTACTTGCGGTCGCGCGCCCCGCCGGTCTCGCCGGCCAGGCGGCGGCGCGGCGCTACTGCAGCGTCAGCGGCATCGGGTCGACGCCGATCGACGGGATGCCGCGCCGGTCGAGCGAGGCGCGCAGCGCATCCGTGAGCGTCGCGCCGCCGGTGAAGGCGCCGAGCACCGGGCCCTCGTCCGAGCGCGCATCGCGCGGGGTGCTGCCGAGAAGCTGCGTCACCCGGCGCGCGATGGCGGGCGCCGGATCGATCCAGGTGACGGGCCAGGGCGCGAGCCGCTCGAAGCGGGCGCGCAGCAGCGGGTAATGGGTGCAGGCGAGGCAGACGACGTCGGTGCGCCGGCCGTCCTCGGCCGTGACGAAGCACGGTGCGATCTCGGCGGCGATCGCCGCGTCGTCCACCGGCGTGCCGGCGAGTTCCGCCTCGGCGTAGTTGGCGAGGTTCGCCGAGCCGACAGAGGTCACCGAGCAGGCCTCGGCATAGGTCATGATCAGGTCGCGCGTGTAGGAGCGCGCGACGGTGCCGGGGGTCGCCAGCAGCGTGATGAGGCGTGAGCGGCTGGTCTCGGCCGCCGGCTTGATCGGCGGCACCACGCCGACGAACGGCGTCGGGAAGCGCTGGCGCAGGGCCGGCAGCACCAGCGTCGAGGCGGTGTTGCAGGCGATGACGACGAGGTCGGGCCGGTGCGTCGCGATCAGGCGCGCCATCACGTCGAGCACGCGCTGGACCAGGACCGATTCCGAGAGCCGGCCGTAGGGGAAGGCCGCGTCGTCCGCGGCGTAGACGTAGCGCGCGTCGGGCCGGGCTCGGCGCACCTGCTCCAGCACCGTCAGGCCGCCGAGGCCCGAGTCGAACACCAGGATGGTGGGCTCGGGCGCCGCGCGCGAAGCCGCCGCCGACAGGCTCGCTCCGGCCATCAGATCGATCCGCATCAGAACGCGTACCCCAGCATCAGAGCCCCGCAGTCTTAGACGAGAGGGTTAAGGCCATCTCACTGCGGCTGCAAAAAGGCTCGGGGATCAATCAACCGCGTCGAGCGGCCCCGCTCTACACAGACTTGCGGCGCGTCGGCCGGCGTCGGTGAGCCTATTGCGAACTGAATCGTCGCGCTGCCGTTGTCGGCTGCGCCTTCGGCCATATCTCCATCAACCGCGACCGGCGGATCAACGGACGACGGGAGGACCAGCATGGCTGCGACGGCGACACTTCGCGAGACGGACGCGCCCGCTCAGGCCTTCCCGCCGCCGCCCGTCTCCGCCCGGCCGGTGGACCGGGACGCCTGGATCGCCGCCTTCCGCTTCGTCCGTGCCGAGACCGAGCGCCGTGCCGCGCCGCTGTCGCCGGAGGATCAGCAGGTCCAATCGATGGCCGATGCCAGCCCGACCAAGTGGCATCGCGCGCACACGACATGGTTCTTCGAGCAGTTCCTGCTGCGCGAGCACCTGCCGGGCTACCGCATCCATGACGAGCGCCTGCACTACCTGTTCAACTCGTACTATGTCGCCGCCGGCCCACGTCAGCCGCGGGTGATGCGCGGGCTGATCACCCGGCCGACCACCGAGGAGATCGCCGGCTACCGCGCGCACATCGACCGCGCGGTCGAGACGTTGCTGGCGCAGGCCGCGCCGGGCGCGCTCGAGGCGATCCTGCCGATCCTCGAGATCGGGCTGTTCCACGAGCAGCAGCACCAGGAACTGCTGATCACCGACATCCTGCACGCCTTCGCGCAGAACCCGCTGCATCCAGTCTACGACGCCGAATGGCGTTTTCCGAAGGTGGCCAATCGTTCCGGCACGATCGACCTGGCCCACGGCATCCATCAGGTCGGCCATGCCGGCGACGGGTTCTCGTTCGACAACGAGCATCCCCGGCACGACAGCCTGGTCCTGCCCGTGTCGATCGATCGGGCGCTCGTCACGACCGGCGACTGGCTGCGCTTCATGGAGGGTGGCGGCTATACCCGCCCCGACCTGTGGTTGTCCGACGGCTGGCTCGCGGCGCAGGCCGAGGGCTGGGAGGCGCCGGGCTATTGGCAGCCGGGCGAGCCGGGCTGGACCTGCATGACGCTCGGCGGCCGCCGCTCGATCGATCCGGCGCAGCCCGTCACCCACATCAGCTACTACGAGGCGGATGCCTACGCCCGCTGGGCCGGGCGCGACCTGCCGACCGAGTTCGAATGGGAGGTCGCCGCCCGCGACGGCGGGCTCGACGACGCGTTCGGCCTCGTCTGGCAATGGACCCGCAGCGCCTACACCGCCTACCCGGGATACCGCCCGCTGCCGGGCGCACTCGGCGAGTACAACGGCAAGTTCATGTCGAACCAGTTCGTGCTGCGCGGCTCGTCGGTGGCGACGCCGGAGGGTCATGCGCGGCTGCCGTACCGCAACTTCTTCTATCCGCATCAGCGCTGGCAATTCACGGGCCTGCGCCTCGCGCAGTCCCGCGCCTGACGTCGCATCCCGGAGTACCGCGCGTGACCATCAAGCCCGTCTTCGCAGACGCGACGCCGCTCGCCCACTTGCCCGACGACCGGGCGTTCCTCGAAGACGTGCTGGCCGGGTTCGCGAAGCCGCAGAAGACCCTGCCGGCGAAGTACTTCTACGACGCCGTCGGGTCCGACCTGTTCGAGCAGATCACGCGGCTGCCGGAATACTACCCGACCCGGACCGAGCTCGGCATCCTCGACATGCGAGGCGCCGAGATAGCCGCCGCCCTGCCGCGCGGCGCCGCGCTGGTGGAGTTCGGCAGCGGCTCGACCGTGAAGGTCCGTCGCCTGCTCCGGCACATGCCGGACCTCGCGGCCTACGTCCCGGTCGACGTGTCGGAGACGTTCCTGCGCAGCGAGGCGGCCGCGCTCCAGGGTGATCATCCCGCCCTGCGCATCGCGCCGATCGCCGCCGACTTCACCCAGCCCTTCGCCCTTCCGCACGACCTCGGCGACGCCCCGCGCGCCGGGTTCTTCCCGGGCTCGACCATCGGCAACTTCGAGCCCGCGGAGGCCGCCCGCCTGCTGCGCCAGTTCGGCGACGTGCTGGGGGAGGGCGCGACGCTCGTCGTCGGCGTCGACCTCGTCAAGGACGCCGCGGTGCTCGAGGCGGCCTACGACGACGCGGCTGGCGTGACCGCTGCGTTCAACCTCAATCTGCTGACCCGGATCGATCGCGACCTGTCCGGCACCTTCGCCGCCGCCGCGTTCGCACACCGGGCGGTGTTCAACCGCGCGGCCTCGCGGATCGAGATGCATCTCGTGAGCCGCGCCGACCAGACGGTGACGGTGGCCGGACACGCCTTCGCCTTCGCCGAGGGCGAGACGATCCACACCGAGAACAGCTACAAGTACACGCTCGACGGTTTTCGCGCCTTGGCGGCGGAGGCCGGGTGGTCGCCGGTCACGGTGTGGACCGATCCCGAGAGGTTGTTCTCGGTGCATGCCCTGCGCTTGGGATAGGGGGCGGCTCGACGGTTCTCGCGAGAGCGTCGCACGTCACGACCCCCTCTCCCGCATGGGAGAGGGCCTGCACCCCGATCCGCACGCGAGATCCGCGTCCGATCCCCCTCAGCCCAGCATCCGCAGGACGGCCCGCGCGGCGCGTTCGCCGTCGAGGGTCGCGCCGCCGACCGTCATGGCGCCGCCGCCCGCATAGGCTTCGCCGGCGAGGAAGATGCGGTCGCCGATCGCCGCCTGCAGGGCGGTCCGGGCGTCGGCATGGCCGGGATGGGCGATCGCGTAGCTGCCGCGCGCATGCGGATCGGTCCACCAGCCGGCAAGCTTGCCTGCCGTCACGGCGCCGCGCGCCTGCGTGCCGAGGATCGCCACCAGCCGGTCCGTGACCTCGGCGACGGCCGCCGCTTCGCCGAGCTCGCACAGGGCACGGGATCCGTCGCCGCCGATGTTGGCCACCGCGAGCGGTCGGTCGAACGGCGAGACCTCGAAGTAGATCGTCCGGTCCTGGTCGCCGCGGTGTGCCACGGACACTGCGTCCCCCACCGCCTTCAGGTCGATCCGGGCGGGATCGAGCCGGAGGCCGACCTTGCTGTAGGCGCCCATGCCGAGGCCGCCGAGCGCATCCCGCGTCGGGGCCGGCAGGTCCGGCGTGAAGCGGATCGTGCCCGCGGCCAGCACGCCGACCGGAACGGTGAGGATCACCGCCGCGGCGTCGAGCGTGCCGCCGGGCGTCGTCACCCGCACGCCCTCGCCGGTCCAATCGATGGCGGTCGCGGCCGTGCCGAGGGAGACCGGCATCGTCGCGAAGCGGCGCCGGACCAGGCTGCCGTAGCCGTCGAGCCACAGGTCGGTGCCGGACCACAGCCGGTCGTAGTCGAGCACCGAGACGCGCTCGGGCTCTTCGCCGAGCGACAGCCGGGCAAGGCCCGCCGCCGCCAGCGCCATGTCCGGCCCGGCCGCGGCCGCGGCTTCGGCAAGCGACCGGTCGGGGCCGTCCACCGGCTTCAGGGCGGCGTCGAGGCCGGAGAAGGCGGCGCGGCGTCGGTTGCGCTCGGTCACGGTCGCCGGGCGCCCGTCGACGAACAGGATCCGCGCCCAGCCTTCCTGCCCGGCGATCCGCACGTTCTCGCGTTCGGCGACGGCGCGCCAGGGATTGCGCTCGGCCCAGTGAACGTACTCGGCACCGGCATCGAAGGGACAGTCCGGCCCGAGCCCGAGCTCTGTATGGGCGCGACCGCCGATGCGGTCGCGCGCCTCGATCACGGTGACGGGACGCCCGGCCTGCCGCAGGATGTCGGCGGCCGCGAGCCCGGCCGCGCCGGCGCCGACGACGATCACCGGACCGTCGCGACCGGCCGCCCTCACGGCCGGAGCCGCGAGGAGGGCGCCGATCAGCGCGGCGCGACGGGTGAGGGACAATGACGGCTCCGTTCGCGCGAGTGCGTGCGGCGACTGGAGCGGCGCGATCAGGCGCGCTTCTCCATCATCGCCTTGACCTGCATCAGCTGGTCCCAGACCTGGCCCGGCGAGGTTCCCATGAACTCGAAGCCGGCATTGATGCCCCAGTAGATCCCGAGGCAGATCAGCGGCACCAGCACCCAGGCCAGGATCTCCTCGCCGCGGCGGCGGCGGGTCCGGCGGCGGCGGCGCTCCTCGCGTCGGGTGACGGGCTTCGGTCGGGCGGGCGCCGCCGTGGGCTGATCGACGGGCAGGAGGGGGCCCTCATGCAGTTCGCTCATCGTCACGCCCGCTCGATCCTTCGCGGCGACGGTCGGCCGCCGCGTCCATGGTGCAATCGTCCGCGAACCTGAAAGCCGCATTCGCCGTCATGCGCAAGGCCCCGGAGCGCGAGGCGCGCTCCGGGGCCAGGTCGATCGGGCTCACGTCACTCCGGCGTCAAGCCCGGACGAGGGGGACTTTCGGCACCGTGCGGACGCCGCCGCCACCCGAATTGCCGCCCTTGTCGTCCTTGGGCGTCTTCTTGCGGGCCGCGGCCCGGGGCTTGGCGCGCTTGTGCTTCTTGACCGCGTTGGTCACGTCCGCTTCGGGCTTCGGCACCACGGGGCCGGCCGGGAACTCGAAGCCCAGCGTCTCCTTGCCGCCGGCCTTCGCCTCCGCATCCTCGGGCTTGCGCACGATGACGCGGACCGCGCCGCCGTTCTTCAGCTTGCCGAACAGCACCTCGTCGGCGAGCTGCGTCTTGATGCTCGACTGGATCAGCCGCGCCATCGGGCGGGCGCCCATCGCATCGTCGTAGCCGTGCTCGACCAGCCACGCGCGCGCCTCGTCCGACAGCTCGATCGTGACGTTGCGATCGGCGAGCTGCGCCTCGAGCTGGAGCACGAACTTGTCGACGACCTTGGCCACGACCTCCTTCGGCAGGTGGCCGAACGAGATGATCGCATCGAGCCGGTTGCGGAATTCCGGCGCGAACAGCTTGTTGATCGCCTCGACGTCGTCGCCCGTGCGCTTGGCCTGGGTGAAGCCGTAGGCCGACTTCGCAAGGTCGGACGCGCCCGCGTTCGTGGTCATGATAATGATCACGTTGCGGAAATCGACCTGCTTGCCGTTGTGGTCGGTGAGCTTGCCGTGGTCCATCACCTGCAACAGGATGTTGAACAGGTCCGGGTGCGCCTTCTCGATCTCGTCGAGCAGCAGCACGCAGTGCGGGTGCTGGTCGATCCCGTCGGTGAGCAGGCCGCCCTGGTCGAAGCCGACATAGCCGGGCGGTGCGCCGATCAGGCGTGAGACCGTGTGGCGCTCCATGTATTCCGACATGTCGAACCGCAGCATCTCGACGCCGAGCGACGACGCCAGCTGCTTGGCGGCCTCGGTCTTGCCGACGCCGGTCGGTCCCGCGAACAGGTAGGAGCCGATCGGCTTGTCCGGGTCGCGCAGGCCGGCGCGCGCCAGCTTGATCGCCGAGGTCAGCGCATCGATGGCGTTGGGCTGGCCGTAGACGACGCGCTTCAGGTTCTCGGTGAGGTGCTGGAGCACCACCGCGTCGTCCTTCGACACGGTCTTCGGGGGGATGCGCGCCATCGTGGCGATCGTCGCCTCAATCTCCTTGATACCGATCACGCGCTTGCGGCGCGCCTCCGGCACCAGCATCTGCGACGCGCCGGTCTCGTCGATCACGTCGATCGCCTTGTCGGGCAGCTTGCGGTCGTTGATGTAGCGCGCCGACAGCTCGACCGCGGCCTTCACGGCCTCCGTGGTGAACTTGAGCTTGTGGAACTCCTCGTAATAGGGCCGCAGGCCCTTCACGATCTCGATCGCGTCCGGGATCGACGGCTCGGCGACGTCGATCTTCTGGAATCGACGCACCAGGGCGCGATCCTTCTCGAAGTACTGGCGGTACTCCTTGTAGGTGGTCGAGCCGATGCAGCGCAGGGTCCCGGCGGCGAGCGCGGGCTTGAGCAGGTTCGAGGCGTCCATCGCGCCGCCGGAGGTGGCGCCGGCGCCGATCACGGTGTGGATCTCGTCGATGAAGAGCACCGCGTTCGGGTGCGCCTCGATCTCCTTCATCACCTGCTTCAGGCGCTCCTCGAAGTCGCCGCGGTAGCGCGTGCCGGCGAGCAGCGTGCCCATGTCGAGCGAGAACACGGTGGCGTCGGCCAGGACCTCCGGCACCTCCTTCTGCACGATCTTGCGGGCGAGCCCTTCGGCGATCGCGGTCTTGCCGACGCCGGGATCGCCGACCAGCAGCGGGTTGTTCTTCTGCCGGCGGCACAGCACCTGGATCGTGCGCTGGACCTCGCTCTCGCGGCCGATCAGCGGGTCGACCTTGCCGTCGCGGGCCTTCTTGTTGAGGTTGACGCAGTAGGCGTCGAGGGCGTCGCCCTTCTTCTTCGTGCGGTTCTCGCCGTCGTCGCTCGGGCGCTCGTTCGAGCCCTCGTCGTCGGCCCCGCGCACCGGCTTCGCCTCGGAGGCGCCGGGGCGTTTGGCGATGCCGTGACTGATGTAGTTGACCGCGTCGTAACGGGTCATGTCCTGCTCCTGCAGGAAGTAGGCGGCGTGGCTCTCGCGCTCGGCGAAGATCGCCACGAGCACGTTGGCGCCGGTGACCTCCTCGCGGCCCGAGGACTGCACGTGGATCACCGCGCGCTGGATCACGCGCTGGAAGCCGGCCGTGGGCTTGGCGTCCTGGCGTCCGTC
This sequence comes from Methylobacterium sp. E-025, assembly GCF_022829705.1. Taxonomy (NCBI): domain Bacteria; kingdom Pseudomonadati; phylum Pseudomonadota; class Alphaproteobacteria; order Hyphomicrobiales; family Methylobacteriaceae; genus Methylobacterium; species Methylobacterium sp. E-025. Next base: position 156,996 of record NZ_JAKSYR010000081.1, on the reverse strand, counting down.
GCCGGTGAGGTTGGAAAGCTCGGTGTCGACGTACTCGACGAGGCTGCGCTTTAGCGTGTCGATCTCGACGTTGCAGGCCCGCATGACGGCGGCGGCGTCCTGGTCGTCGACCAACGCCAGGAGCAGATGCTCCAGCGTGGCGTATTCGTGCCGGCGCTCGCCGGCCAGCGCCAGGGCGCGGTGGAGAGCTTGTTCAAGGCTGCGTGAGAAGCTGGGCAATGCTCGAGCCTTTGTGCTGCGTGAGCCTACTTTTTTTCCATAACGCACTGCAGAGGATGTTGGTGTTTGCGCGCAAAGTCCATGACCTGCGTCACCTTGGTCTCCGCGACCTCGTAGGTGAACACCCCGCATTCTCCGACGCCGTTATGATGCACGTGCATCATGATCTGGTAGGCGTCTTCGTGGGTCTTGTTGAAGAAACGCTCGACCACCAGCACGACGAAATCCTGCGGCGTGTAGTCGTCGTTGAGCAATAGCACCCGATACAGGCTCGGCCGCTTGGTCTTCGGCTTGGTACGGGTGATGATCGCCGTATTCGAGCGATCGTCGCCGCCCGGGTCCCCAGGGTCCGAGGCGGTCGGCGTGAACCGCACCGCCTCGAGCGAAGGCCGGCCTGTCGAGTCGTGGGGATGAGCGGTGCCCCGCATCGGGACGTCTGTCATCGTGATGGAACCGGCTCCTTCGTGCCGGCCGGGGCTTGTCGCGTCGCTGCGACGGGCCCGGCCGCGTCTGAGCCAATCTAGGCGGCGGGATTCGGTTTCGCCAGTCGTCTGCGCGCAACTGTCCGGGAGCGCGCCGCCGCACCCGCAAACGGGTCAGGCGGGGGTTCGCGCCGCCGCCGCCGTGGCGGACCGGCCGGCCAGCGTCGTGAACGGCTTCGCCATGTCCTGAGCCAGCGTGGCGTAGAGGTCGCGGAAGGTCGCCGCGCGCGCCATCCAGAGCTCGCCGGAGGTCTTTACGAACGCGCTCTGGATCTCGATCGCCTTGGCGGGGCTGCCGGCCTTCACGACCTTCTCCGTGGTCGCGGTGACCTCGGCGCTGACCTGCTTGAGGAAGTCCATCCACTCGATGCCGATGGTCTGGCTGGTGCGGGCGGCGGCGCCGACGCTCTGGCTCAGCGCCGCGGCGCCGGCCTTCGCGCCTTCGAGGCCGTTGCGGACCGCGTCGGCGGCCGGGGCGTAGGATGGGGTCATGAAGGATCTCCTGCGGCGCCACGGCCTCGACCGCGCGCCCGCGAATAATCGGGGTGCCACCGTCGTCCGGCCCGAACGGCTACGGCGCGCCACATTTGTGCACTGCAGCATCCGCCGTCAATCCGTGCTGCGCCGCGAAAGTCATGCCTCGAATGTCGTCGGCTCCATTAACCGCGCCGTAACTGCATCGCCGTAGCGTGTTTGACAGACGTGATCGGGCCACGCCGCAGGGCATGTCCGAGCTGAATGGTGCGATGCAAACCGGCCGTGGCCGGTCTGTCGAGGGCAATGAGTCGTGATGCGTAGCGTTTCCCGTCGCTCCCGGACCGTGCCCCCGATCTCGGCCGCGCTCGCCGCCGCCGCGGTCCTGACCGCGCTGGCGTCTCCCGCCGAGGCGCGCCGCCACGGGCGCCACGTCCGCCCCGGCGGCGGCTACAATCCGCCCTACGCCGCGATGGTGGTCGACGTGAAGTCCGGCCGCACGCTGCACGCGGTGAACGAGGACGCGATCCGGCACCCGGCCTCGATCACCAAGGTGATGACCCTCTACATGCTGTTCGAGCAGATGGAGAAGGGGCGCTTCGCCCTCGATTCCGAGCTGACGATCTCGGCCCATGCCGCAGCCCAGGCGCCGTCGAAGCTCGGCCTGCGGCCTGGGCAGACCATCGCCGTCGAGGACGCGATCAAGGCGATCGTCACCAAGTCGGCCAACGACGTGGCCTGCGCCATCGGCGAGAACATCGCCGGCTCCGAGGAGCGGTTCGCCGAGCTGATGACCGCCAAGGCGCACGCGCTCGGCATGAGCCGCACGCACTACGCCAACGCCTCGGGCCTTCCCGATTCCGAGCAGGTGACGACGGCCCGCGACCTCACCGTGCTGGCGCGCGCGATCCAGGACCGCTTCCCGCGCTACTACCGCTACTTCCAGACCCGGTCCTTCGCCTTCCGCGGCCGGACGATCGGCAACCACAACCACCTGCTCGGCAACGTCGAGGGCGTCGACGGCATCAAGACCGGCTACACCCGCGATTCCGGCTTCAACCTGATGACGGCGGCCAAGTCCGACGATCGCCAGATCGTCGCGATCGTGCTCGGCGGCAAGTCGGGCGCCAGCCGCGACCGGATCATGGCCGACCTCGTCCGCGCCAGCCTGCCGCGCGCCTATGCCGGCGCCCGCCAGGCGCCCCCGACCGTCGAGGTCGCCGAGCGCGCCCGGCCGGCGGTCGTCGCCGACGCGGTCTCGCGGACCCGGACGCAGCTGGCTTCGGCCGAGGACGACGAGGTCGAGACCACGAACTCGACCGATGCCGGCCAGCCCCTCGACATCGCGCCGCGGCGCTCGACCGCGACCCCCGGCAGCGCCGGCGCCTTCAAAGCCGGCGCGCAGCCCCTGCCGAAGGCGGCGCAGGCCTACGCCGCGCCCGCGACGGCACAGGCCGCGTTTCCGGGCGGCGCACGCAAATCCGATCAGCGCATCGCGTCGGCCGACGGCCCGATCGCCCGCGCCGAGGCGCCGAAGCCCATCGCCGGCCCGAAGATCGTGCCGACGGCCTGGGTGATCCAGCTCGGCGCCATGGACGACGAGGGCAAGGCCAAGGCGATGCTGGCCGACGCCAAGGCGAAGGGCGGCGGCAGCCTCTCGAAGGCCGCGCCCTACACGGTGAAGGTCGAGCACAGCGGCGCCACCCTCTACCGCGCACGCTTCTCCGGCTTCCAGGAGCAGGACGCGGCGCAGGATGCCTGCTCCGCCCTGAAGCGCAGCGGCTTCAGCTGCTTCGCCACCCGCAGCTGATCCCCCTCACGTCGCGCCGCGGTCCGTTCGACCGTGGCTTTCAGCGACCGGCGGCCTTCGCCGTCCCGGTCGCCATCGACGCCGACGGCGGACGCCGCCCTCGGCGAACGTCGTCCTGCACCCCTGGCAACGCGCGTGGAGTCTCAGCGATGTCGGTTCGTCAGCCTGTCGCGGGCCGCGTTGACGCGGGCCGCCCCTTCGGCGCTTCCCCCCTGGTCGGGGTGGGCGCGCTTCATCAAGGTCCGGTGAGCCGTGCGGACGGCCTCTGGGGTCGCCCCGCGCTCAAGCCCCAGGATCTGATAGGCCTCGTCCTGCGTCATCGTCCCTGGCTGCGCCGGACGGCGCGGCCCCGCGTCGCGATCGCGCTCAGCGTCTACACGCCAGCCGGCGTGCCGGCGGTCGAGATACGCCTCTAGCGGCACCACCGCCGCGGGGTCCTGCGTCCGGCAGACCGCCAGCACCGCGCGGAGGTCGGCGAGCCCGAGGCTCTCGAGACGCCGGCCGCCGAGCGGGCCGCCGCGCAGGATGCCGTCGCCGACGCTGCCGTCGTCGCGCAGGACGAAATCCACCCGCGCCGTCCGGTGCCGTCTCGGCGACGGCTTCATCGACGCCAGCAGCCGTTTGAGCCGGGAACCCAGCGTCTCCGGCCCTTCGAGCAGCCAGACGCCGCCGAGCCCGACGACCAGGGCCGGGCCGAGCTGGCCGCGCAGCAGCAGGATGGCGGCGAGCCCGATCGCGATCCAGGCGCCGGCACGCCGGATCGACCGCGGGGTGAGCCTGGGCCCGAGCCGGCCGCCGTTCCGGCCGAGCCACCACAGGCCGAAACACGCCGCGAAGCCGAGGACGAGCAGCATCGGCCTAGCGCCGCGTGTCGAAGCTGGAACTCGCGCGCCCGCTGATGCGGATGCCCGTGCCCGGAAGGATCTCGTGGAACCCGGAATCGCGCCGCGGCGTCGGGATCTCGCGCGATCCGCAGCCCGGCTGCGGCGGCAGGCGCACGCCTTCCGGCGCGTCCTCGGGACAGAGCCGCGGGCGCGCCGGCTTCTCGGCGGCTGGCGCGGGGAGGGGGGCGGCGATCGAGAGGCCGGCGGCGAGGCCGATCAGCACGGCGAGGGTGGGGATCATGGCCGGTTCTCCGCGACGTCCGCCGTCGTGATGCGCACGCGGCGGGTGCGCCCGTCCCGCTCGACCGCGAGGTCGATGGGCTGGCCGAGACCCGCCGCCTCGAGCGCCGCGGTGAGGTCGGCCAGGCGGTGGACCGGGCGGTCGCCGACGCCGACGACGACGTCGCCGATCGCCCCCGTCTGCGGGTCGACCCCGCGCAGGCCCGCGCCGGCGGCCGGCGATCCGCGCAGGACGCGGAGCACCACGACGCCGTCGATGCCGAGCCGGGCGGCGGTCGCCTCCTGGCCGGCGATGATGCCGATGCCGGGGTTGCGCACGCGCCCGTTGCGGATGAGATCGGGCACCACGCGGTTGACCACGTCCACCGGCACCGCGAAGCCGATGCCGGCGCTCGCCCCGGACGGCGAGAAGATCGCGGTGTTGACGCCGATCAGCCGGCCGGCGGAATCGAGCAGCGGCCCGCCGGAATTGCCGGGGTTGATCGCCGCATCGGTCTGGATCACGCCGGACAATTCGCGGCCCTCGCTCGTCGGCAGGCGCCGCTGGAGCGCGCTGATCACGCCGGTGGTGAGGGTGTGGTCGAGCCCGAACGGGTTGCCGATGGCGAAGGTGGACTGCCCGACCTTCAGGTCGGCCGAGGTGCCGATGGCGAGCGGCGGCGGCGCCTTCGCCACCCGGCCGAGCCGCAGCACCGCGAGGTCGTAGGCCGGCGCGGCGCCGACCACGGTCGCGGAGACCACCTCGCCAGAGGACAGGCGCACCGAGATCGACCCGCCCGACTGGATCGCCGCCTGGACGACGTGGTTGTTGGTGACGACGTGGCCGCCGGCATCCCAGACGAAGCCGGTTCCGGTCTGGGTGTTGCCCGACCGGCCGCCCTCCTGGCCCTGCTCGGATTCGTCGTCGAGGCTCATCAGGTCGGCGCCGCGCGCCGCCCCTTGCGCGAAGACGTGCACCACCGAAGGGCTCGCCCGCTCGAACAGCGCGACGGTGGTCGCCTCCGCCGGTGCGAGGTCGCCGCGGGCGGTCACCGCGCGCGGGACCTCCCGCGAGAACAGGAACGCGGTGACGTAGGGCTGTGCGACGAACAGCGCCAGCAGCACCAGGATGGCGGCCAGCACGAGGCGCGCGAAACGATCCGGCACGATGACGCGATCTCCGACCGACGGGCACGACGACGCGGCCGACCCGCGATCCGTCGACCCTTAACGTGGCATTCAGCCTGCCCGCTTCAACGTTCTCGCACGGGAATGGTCAAGGTGCGGCGCCGCACCGTCGCGCTGCGGCGGAGACGCTAACGGAATGGTCATTCCTCAAGACCACAGTTTCGACAAGACGAAACGAAGTCCTGAGGTGTTCGCGCCCGATCTGCCACCGGTGGTCGGCAATCCGGCGCGGGCGATTTGCGACGCAATCATGACCGGTTCCTGACGAGGGTGCCGCAATGATCGTGAAGCTGCCTTAGAGATGCTTCGATGTCTGGGCAAATACGCTGCGTTCCTGATCGGCCAGCCCTGGTGCCGGCCGTGGACGCCTGAACGGACGATACCGTTTCGGAAGGAAAAGAGTGAGATGGAAACCGAGGCCCTCGAACGACCCGCCGATCTGACGATCTGGCGCACCCTGCCGGCAAGCTCGCCGCTGGCGCAGCCCAAGCGCTACGGCACCCTGCGCGAGGCGATCGCCGCCGCCGCCGGCGCGCTGACCGACCCGGCCAAGCAGCCCTGGATCATCACGGACGAGGGCGAGATCCTGTCCCCGAACTGGATCCGCACCTACCTGAACTGAAACGTCGCGCCGGCCCCCGGACGGGCGGCGCTTCCGCGACGCGACCGCGCCCGGCCCGATGCGGCGGCGCGGTCGCGCTGCCGACCGCCGGCCGCCCACGATGCGCGACGGTGCATAAGTCCGACACGCCGGAGTTTTGTCGTCGGCACTTTCACAAATGTGAATGGCGATCGGCCGAGCAAACCCTAGGGTGTAATCGGCTCGATGAGTTCCCCCCTCTCGTCTGGCTGGCACCGCTGGCCGGACGTTCTCCCGATCGTTCTCGCGCCGGCGGTGCCTAATTGCGATCGCGCCGCCTACTCGGCCGCATCGCGATCGTCGTCGTATCGCTCCGGATTGATCGCGTGCAGCGCACGCTTGGCCGCCTCCAGCGGGTGCTCAGACTCGATCCGCACCGAGGCGAGATCCGGGCTCTTGTAGACGGTGACGATGGTGTCCATCACCTCGGTCAGCGTGGTGCGCTTGTCCTCCGGGGCGGCGATGAGCAGCTGCAGCCCCCACGCCGCGTAGAGATCGACCAGCGCCTGGCTGTTGCGCACGTCGAGCTTTGAGAACGCCTCGTCGAGCAGGCACAGGCCGAAGCCCGGATTCTCGTCGCCCGGCCGGTCGCCCGGATAGTAGGCGCTGGCGAGCGAGGCCGCGATCGCCACGTAGAACGGCGCCTGCGCCTCGCCGCCCGATCCGCGCAGCGCCCGGCTCGACATCGTGGTGCGGTTTCCCGCCCCGTCCCGCATCCCGATCTCGTAGACGAAGTAGTTGCGGTAGTCGGCCAGGCGTGCCGCGTCCTCGGCACCGGAGATCAGGGCGGTGACCTCGGCAAGCGCAGCGGCCATCGGGCCCTCGCCATCGTCCGGCAGCAGCGCCTGGGCCGCGTCGGGCGAGCGCGCCACCTCGGTCGCCAGCGCGTGGACGGCGGCGTAGCGGCGGTCGACCACGGCCTCGAAGGCGTAGGTCTGGCCGGTGAAGCGCTGGGTCGAGAGCCGCTCGTTGAGCGCGTCGAGCCGCGCGCGCACCCGCTCGAACTTGTCGGCGAGCCGCGTCAGCAGGTCCTCCGTCATCAGGCGGCGCATCTCGTCCGTCGCCCGCTCGGCCTGGGCGCGGTAGCGGCGCAGCTCGTGCCCCTCGACCTCGTCGTGCTCGCGCCGGACCCAGGCATAGCCCAAGGTCGCCGGCTGGTCGCCGCGGTTGCCGTCACCGCGGCCGAGCGGGTTGTCGATCCGCCACTGGGCGCAATACTCGGCGAGGTCGCGCTCGGCCGCGCGGCCGTGCGAGCGCGCGCTCTCGGCCGCCTCCTGCGCGAGGCTGCGCTCGGCAGACGCCGCAGTCGAGATCGCCTTCGCCTCCAGCCCGGCCAATTCCGCGCGGATCGCGTGGACGGGGGCGGCCGAGAACACCTGCCCGCGCACCATGCGGATGCGCAGGCAATCCCCGCTGGCGAGCCTATGCAGGGCGCTGCGGCGGGCGGCGAAGGCGGCGCGCGCCGCCTCGCGCCCGGCCCCGAGCCGCGCCTTCAACCCGGCCTCCTCGGCGAGCAGGCCGTCAAGCTTCGGTTCCAGCACCTCGGAGAGCTCGCGCAGGTAGGCGATGCGCTCGGCGGTGAGCGCCTTGATCTCCTCGGCGAGGCCGGCGGTGTCGCGCTTCTCGATCGCCTCGCGCTCGGTGGCGAGCGTGCGCTTGCGGCCCTCGATCCCGTCGATCTCCTCGCGCAGGGCGTCGCAATCCTCGACGCCGCGGGCGATGCGCGCGCGGATCGCCGCCGCCGTCCGCGCGGCCTCGCGCAGGACCACGGCCTCGCCGCGCAGGCGCTTGGCCTCCGCCACCGCGACCTCGTGGTTGCGCCGGCCTTCGGCGGTGGGGCCGCGCTGGCCGTGCGTCATCAGCAGGTCGACCGAGCGGGTCACCGAGTAGGCCATGCCGGCGGTGGTGCGCCCGCTCGGCGCCACGGCGCGGCTCATCCGGCGCAGTTCGGCGTCGTCGCGGGCGAGATCGTAGCCGCCGAGCCGCACGCCGAGGAAGGCGGCGGCGTGCGGGTCGTCGGTCTCGATCACCGAGAGCGGGCCGTCGTCGAAGCGGCGCGCCCGCTGGCCGGCGGTGTCGGTCGTCTTCACCAGGATGCAGCGGCTGAAGCGGTCGCGGTTGCTCTGGAGCACGCCGAGCGCCTCCTCGAGCCGGTCGGGCGCGACCACGAGGGCTTCGCGCGCCCGGCCGAGCAGGCCCTCGAGCGCCGGCCCCCAATGCGGATCGACGATCTCGGCGAGCTCGCAGATCGGCACGGCATCGATGTTGCGCCGGGCCAGCTCGGCGCGGAAGGCGACCGTGTCGGAGGAGAGCCGCGCGCCGTGCCCTGCGGCCGGGGCAGGGGCCGAGCGCTCGGCCTCGCTCTCCTGCGCGCGGGCCTTCAGCGCCGTGTCCTCGGCGGCCCGGTCCAGGGCCTCGTCGAACTCGGGCAGCCGCAGCAGGCCCTCGATCAGGTCGGGGAGGGGCCCGTCGTGGCGCAGGGTCTCCTCCGGCGGGGCCTCGCGGCGCAGCCCCGAGCGGGCGCAGGCCTCGGCGAGCCGCGCGGCCTGCGGCGCCACCTGGCGCAGCACCGGCGCGACCGCCTGGAGCTTGCCCATCTGCCCGACGAGGGCGACGAGGTCGGCGACCCGGGCCGCCAGGTCCCGCCGGTCGCGCTCCAGCATCGACAGGCCGATGGTCGAGGCGGCCAGGCGCCCGTCCGTGGCGCCGCCGACGACGAGGGCTTTCTTCTCGGCGATCTCCCCGTCGATGTCGCGCACGAAGCCGCGGCTCGTGGCGACGCTCTCGCGGGCGATCCGCAGCGGCTCGGCGCCGGCGCGGAGCTTGGCCCGCACCGCCACAAGATCGTGGCAGCGGCGGCGCAGCTCGGCGCTGGCCGCCCGGGCCTCGTGGATGCCGGAGGCGAGCACCGCATCGGCCCAGGATTCGTAGCGCCCGGCGAGACGCTTCAGCCGCGCGAGCTTGACCTCCAGCTCCTCGATCGTCTCCAGCAGCCGGCGCCAATTCTCGACCGATTGCCGGACGCGGGCGACGTCGAGCGGCTCGGGGTCGAGGACGAAGCTGCGCACGAAGGCGCTCGAATCGAAGATCGGCTTGAACGCGACCGCGTTCGAGAAGGTGCGCAGGAAGTGGCGCGGGTCCGGCGCCGGCGCACCCTCGCGCAGGGTCGCCAGCACTTCCGCCGTGAAGCGCTCGCCGGAGGAGCGGAACTCCTCGAAGCGCTCGGCCCGCAGCCGCAGGTCCTTGGCGATCTCGGTCCACGGCGCGGTGAAGCTGCCCTCGGCATTGGTGCGCAGGTAGTCGCCGATCTCGAAGCGGTGCCCGGTGGCGATGAAGCGGGAAAGCACCTCCTCCTTCTGGTCGGTCGCCCGCGCGGCGAGCGCCAGCCCGAAGGAGACCGTGCGCCCGCTCTCGGCGTTCTCGAACACCAGGGCGATGACGGTCTCACAGGCCTCGCGCGTCGGGCGCCCGCCCTCGGCCGGGTCGCTGATCCAGCCGAGGCAGTAGTCGCGCACGGTGCGCGCGCTGCGGCCCGAGGCCGAGGCGTTCAGCGCCAGCCGGCTGGCGTTGTTGCCGGCCAGCACGGTGCCGACCGCATCGAAGATCGTCGACTTGCCGGCCCCCGTCGGCCCGACGAGCGCCGCCGCGCCCCGAATCCGGATCTGCTCGCGCCGGATGAGGTACCAGTTCGAAAGGGCGATGTCGGTGAGGCGGTACACCGGGGGCGGGTCCGATCCGGGTGAGGCGGGGGCGCCCAGTTGGCCAACCGCGCGGGCAGACGCAAGGGCGCGCAGAGCACGGACGGCGGGGGCGCCGCGGGTTTTCGGTGTAGAGGGGGGCCGGAAGCCCCGCGATCCCGGGGGCGCGGGCACGGCAGCCATGATCTTGAGAACGCAGCGCACGGGTCCTCGCCGGGCCAGGAGGCTCGGCGTTTCGGCCCTCGTCGGCTTCGCGCTGGCGTCGCCCGCGGCGGCGGGGGTCTGCAGGCCGACCGATCGGGGGCGGGGCACCGACGTGGTGCTGCTCGCCGGGCAGTCGAACATGGTCGGGTTCGGCCTGGGCTTCGACGCCGCGCTCGACGGGACGCCCGATCCGCGCATCGGGCAGTGGAGCCAGGCCGGCGGCCGTGGCCGGATCGTGGCCGCGATCGATCCGCTCCTGCATCCGGGGCCCGCCGCGGGGCGGGTCGGCCTCGGCTTGAGCTTCGCCCGCGCCTACATCGCCGCGCGGCCGCCGGGCCGCCGGATCCTGCTCGTGCCCGCGGCCGTCGGCGGCACCGGCTTCGCCAACGGGCGCTGGAACCCCGGCGACGACCTGTTCGAGGCTGCGGTGAAGCGCACCAACGCGGCGCTCGCCGCCGCGCCGAACGCCTGCCTCGCCGCGATCCTCTGGCACCAGGGCGAGGCCGACGTCGGCGCGCTGTCCGGCTCGGACTACGCCGCGCGGCTCACGCGCACCGTCGCCGCGTTCCGCGCCCGCATCGGCGGCGCGCGGAACGCGCCGTTCGTGACGGGGCGCTTCGAGCCGGAATGGGTGAAGCCGACGCCCGCGCAGGCCGCGATCCTCGACGCGCTCGCGCACCTCGCCGACACGGTGCCGCGGACGGTCGACGTCTCGGCCGACGGGCTGACCGGAAACCCCGGCGACAAGATCCATTTCGACGCGGCCTCGCAGCGCGTCCTCGGTCGGCGCTATTTCGAGGCGTTGCGCACGCTGCTGCCCGCGCCACGCGCGGCGAAGCCCTGACTCAGCCCTCGGCCGCCTCGGACCACGCCCGCAGGCGGTCGAGCCAGGCGTCCGAGGCGAGCACCAGGATGCCGGGCAGCACGCTCACCGGGGTGACGCGCTCGGCCCTGTCGCGCTCGCCGAGCCGCAGCCCGCCGCGGCGGGCGATCAGGCGCAGGATCTCGATCAGCCGCGTCTCCTCGGGCGGATCGCTGCGGGCGGCGGTGCGGATGCGCTCGGTGATGTCGTCGGTGGTGCACTCGACGAGCCCGTCGGTGGAGACGCGGTGATCGCGCAAGCCTTCCTCGTAGATCAGGCGAAGCGCCAGCAGCACCAGGGTCTCGTCCTTGCGCAGGCGCTCGGCGACGATGTCGTGGCGCGGGCCGTCCTGGGCCAGCGTGAGCGACACCATCTGGTCGCGGTGCGACACGGTCAGCGCGTAGCCGAGGCAGGCGAAGTAGTCGGTGAAGAACGGGGCGTAGTGGCGCGCGAGCTCGTAGCTGCGGCCGATGCCGGGGGTGTTCGCGTAGATCACCTGGCCCTTCAGCAGCACCGCGAGCGCGCGGGTCAGCTCCTCCACGTCGGGCGTGCGGGCGCCGGGCGGGGGCGGCTCCTCGCCGTCGACGATGGCGCGGAACGGCTCAAGCATGCCGGTCGCCCGAGATGCGGCGGATGACGAAGTCCGGGCAGTCGAGCCAGCCGTTCGCGAGCCGGCCCTCCGCGCGGGCGATCGTGTAGCGCGTGCCGAGCGCGCCCTCGAACAGCACGTCGATCTCGCGCAGGCGCTGGAACACGACGAAGGCGTCGACGTCGGCGACCGCGATCGCCGAGCCGCGCAGGGTGCCGTCGGGCCCGAGGTGGCGGTCGAGGAAGGCGGTCATCGTCTCCGCCGTCACGGTGGTGCGCCGGCGATAGGCCGCCTTCGCCTCGACGAAGGCCTCGATCGCGGGATCGATCTCGAAATCCGGCAGCGCCTCGGTTTCGATCGGGACTTTTCGCCCGCGCGGGATCGCGAGGTGCGGCGTCCCGATCGGCGGGCGCAGCAGCGAGATCGCCGGTGCCACGTCCGGTGCGGCCGCCGCGGCGCCGACCGCGCGCAGGGCCGCCGCCGTGCGCTCGATCCCGGCCGAATCCGGCCGGTCCATGTAGCGGACGGCGGCCGCGATCCGGCGCTCCATCCGCGCGACCACGTCGTCGACGGCGTCGAGGTGGCGGTCGAGTCCTTCGAAGATCGACAGGATCTGGGTGAGGTCGGCGCGCACGCCGCGCTCGGCGACGCGGAGTTCCGCCGCCCTTCCCTCGCGCAGGATCGCCTCGGCGAGCGCGCGGATCAGCAGCGGATCGCGCAGCGCGCGGCCCGCCTCGCGCACGATCGCCGAGCGGAAGCGGAACGGGTTGTAGCGCGTGTGCAGCGTCCGGTAGTCGCTGATCAGGTGGCGCTCGACGAAGTCCTCGAAGTAGAGGCGGAAGGCGGCGCGCATGTCCTCCTCGTGGAGAATGCGCTCCTCGATCTTGCGCATCGCGCCGGCCAGCCCGCGGACGTGCCCGAGGAAGGCCTGCGCCGCGCGGGCCGCGTTGCCGAGCGCCTCGGAGCGGTCGGCCGGGTTGGCGATCGCGCTCTCCAGGCTTCCGAGCACGTCGAGGATCGCGGCGCCGTAGGAGCGGGTCTCGCCGCGCTCCATCCGCGACAGCTCCTCGAGCAGCAGCCGCGCCTCGGGGTCGAAATCGACCACCGGCACGTAGCGCTCGCGCCGCTCGATCAGCCAGCCGGTCTCGAGAAAGCGCCGGAACAGCGCCGAGCGCCGCTCGATCGGATCGACCGGCACCGGCTCGTCGTCGGATTGCTGGTCGAGCGCCCAGTCGGCGGAGAAGTCGCCGATGGCGGCCAGCAGCTCCGCCTTGCGCACCGGGTCGGGGCTGGTGCCCATCACCTTGCGGTGCAGGTGCAGCAGCAGCGCAGCGTTGAAGGCCCGGCTCGGCGAGGCCAGCGGCCGGAACAGGTCGTCGGGAAGCTGCGCGAACAGCATCGTCTCGAACTCCCGCTCGCGCAGCCGTCCGCGTTACTTCGCGCCGAGAAGCTCGACGTCGAAGATCAGCGTCGCGCCGGGCGGGATGATGCCGCCGGCGCCGCGGGCGCCGTAGCCGAGCTCGGCCGGGATCACCAGGGTGCGCTTGCCGCCCTGCTTCATCGTGGCGACGCCGAGGTCCCAGCCCTGGATGACCTGGCCGGCGCCGAGGGTGAAGGTGAAGGGCTGGTTGCGATCCCGCGAGGAGTCGAACTTCTTGCCCTTCTTGCCGGCGTCGTCGAGCCAGCCGGTGTACTGCACGGTCACCTTCTGGCCGGCCTTCGGCTCGGGCCCGGTGCCGACGACTTCGTCCTGATACTTCAGGCCGGAGGGCAGGGTGGTGTAGTCGGCGTTGGCGGCAGCGGTCATGGCGATCAGCACGGCTCCGGCGATGGGGAGAATAAAGCGAGGCATCGTTCCTCCGTCGGGCCGAGCCTCTTTCGGGCCGCCCGTCGAGGGGCCTCTTAACAGCAGGGCCGGGGCCGAGGCCAGCCGGCGGGGCTTTTCGCCGTCGGCGCACGCCGCGATCGGGCACGGAACGCGGCTTGCGGGGCGGGAGGCGGCCCTTCGCGATTTTCGCCCGGCGCCGGTTGACGCGGCGCCGACCTTGGCGGCCCATTCCACCGCCCGGGCCGCGAGCGCGGCCTCACCAACTTTCCTCGGAGCGACGATGCGCCTGGATCGAACGGACGGCAGCCCTGGCCCGACGCAGACGGCTGGGTCGCACCGCAGGCCGGCCCGGGCCGTCGCGTCGATGCTCGCGATCCTCGCCCTCGCGATGCCGGCCCGAGCGGCCTCGATCGCGCCCGCGGTGGCCGAGCACGGCATGGTCGTGACCGCGCAGCACCTCGCGACCCAGGTCGGCGTCGACGTGCTGAAGCGCGGCGGCAATGCCGTCGATGCGGCGGTGGCCGTCGGCTACGCGCTGGCGGTGGTCTACCCGGCCGCGGGCAACCTCGGCGGCGGCGGCTTCATGACCGTCCAGCTCGCCGACGGGCGCCGGACCTTCCTCGATTTTCGCGAGAAGGCGCCCTTGGCCGCGACGCGCGACATGTACCTCGACAGGGACGGGAACGTCATCAAGGGCCTGAGCGTCAGCGGCCCCCTCGCCGTGGCGGTGCCGGGCACCGTCTCCGGCCTGGAGACGGCGCGCGAGACCTACGGGACGATGGCCCGCGCCGAGCTGATCGCCCCGGCCATCGCCTACGCCGAGGGCGGTTTCGTCCTCGAGCAGGGCGACGCCGACATGTTCGCCATCGCCACCCCGGACCTGCGCAGGGATCCGGCCTCCGCCGCGATCTTCGTCGACGGCGATGCGCCGTTCCGGGCCGGCCGGACGCTCGTGCAGAAGGATCTCGCGGGAACGCTCCGGACGATCGCCGAGCACGGCGCGGCCGGCTTCTACGGCGGCCCAGTCGGCAGCGCGATCGTCGCCTCCAGCCAGGCCGGCAAGGGCCTGATCGTCCAGGCCGACCTCGACCGCTACCGCACCCGCGAGCTGAAGCCGGTCGAGTGCGACTATCGCGGCTACCGCGTGATCTCGGCTCCGCCGCCGAGCTCCGGCGGCGTCGTCATCTGCGAGATGCTGAACATCCTTGAAGGCTACCCCCTCGGCGATCTCGGCTGGGGTTCGGCGCAGGCGATCCACTACGAGATCGAGGCGATGCGGCACGCCTACGTCGACCGCAACAGCTACCTCGGCGATCCCGACTTCGTCGACAACCCGACCGCGCGCCTGACCGACAAGGCCTACGCGGCGACCATCCGGAGCGCGATCGATCCGGGCAAGGCCGGCGTGTCGAGCCGGCTCAAGCCGGGGGTGCCGCCGCACGAGGGCAGCAACACGACGCATTATTCCATCGTCGACGGCGCCGGCAACGCGGTCTCGGTGACCTACACCTTGAACGACTGGTTCGGCGCGCGCATCACCGTGCCCGGCACCGGCGTGCTGCTCAACGACGAGATGGACGACTTCACCGCCAAGGTCGGGGTCCCGAACATCTACGGGTTGGTGCAGGGCGAGGCCAATGCCATCGCGCCGGGCAAGACGCCGCTGAGCTCGATGAGCCCGACCATCGTGACCAAGGACGGCAAGCCCGTCCTCGTCACCGGCACGCCGGGCGGCAGCCGCATCCTCACCGTGGTGCTGCACAGCATCCTGAACGTCGTCGATTACGGCATGAACGTGCAGGAGGCGGCCGACGCGCCCCGCATCCACAACCAGTGGCTGCCCGACGTCACCAACGTCGAGCGGTTCGCGCTCTCGCCCGACACCCGCAGGATCCTCGAGGGCATGGGCCACCATTTCGCCGGGCCGCAGCCGGCCAACCACCTCGCCGCGATCCTGATCGGCGCGCCGGTGCTCGGCGGCAAGGCGGTCGGGGCGAACCGGTTCTACGGGGCGAACGACCCGCGCCGGAACACCGGCTTGGCGCTGGGCTACTGAGCGGCGCCGGACGCTGCCCCGTCCGCACACCGGGACCGAGAAAATCCGGCGACGTTTTCGTCGCTGGTGCGTTCCTGGAGGATGAACCCGACACCCGACGATTGGGACCAGCGCGTCGCGCACCTCTCCCAAAAGCTGCCCGCGCCGCTGCAGCGCGCCGTCGGCTGGCTGCGCGAGCCGTCGCGCCTGTGGCTGCGGGTGGGGGCCGCGCTGCTGCTCATCCTCGGCGGGATCTTCTCAATCCTGCCGGTGCTCGGCCTGTGGATGCTGCCGCTCGGCCTCGCGCTTCTGGCGCAGGACGTGCCCTGGCTGAAGGTGCCGCTGGAGAAGGCCGCCCGCTGGATCGAGAGGACCTGGGCCGCCCTCGTCGCGTGGTGGCGGCGTCAGAAGCGGTAGGTCAGGTTGCCCTTGGCGCCGTGGTCCTGGGCGCGGGCGCCGATCTGCCCGGCATAGGACAGGCCGACGGTGGTCGAGGGTAGGACGATCCAGCTCAACCCGGTCTCGAGCAGCACGGCGCTGCGGTCGACCGGCGCGCCGCGGGTCAGCGCCGAGACGCCGCCGGCATTGAAGGCGAGGAGCGCGTTCGGGGTGACGTCGCCGAAGGCGCCGCGATACCCGACGAGGCCGCGCAGCAGCATCGGCAGGCCGCCGACGAAGCCGTCGATCCGCGCCTCGGCCCGCACGCCCGCGGTCGCGGTGGACACGGTGGCGTCGCGCGCCGCGCCGGTGAGCGCCGCTGCGCCGCCGGTCTCGGAAAAGGCGTCCTGCCCGACGCGGATCACCGCACCGCCGGCGAAGGGCTCCAGCGTCAGGCCGGCGAGGTCCATGCGGTAGCCGATTTCGCCGAAGCCCTGCGCGACGCTGCCGCCGTAAGAGGCGCGGGCGCTGTCGCGAAAGCCGGCGAACGCGACGTCGCGCCGGGTCTCGGTGTCGCTGATGCCGTAGAGGCCGCCGATCCGCAGGTCGAGCGCGCCGAGGCCGATGCCGGCATAGACCGACCCGAACCCGGTCTGGACGTTGCCGCTCGACATGCGCAGCGGGATGTCGAGGGCGGTGTCGGTGTAGCCGGCGGCGGCGCCGACGCGGATCAGGTCGCTCGCGGCGACGTCGCCGCCGATGACGAGGCCGCCGGTGTTGCGCTGGAGGGCGGCGGCGTTGCCGTCCGAGCCGGTGCGCCCGAAGCTGCCGAAGCCCTGGCCCCACAAGCCGACGATCCGTTGGTCGAGGCCGCCGGGGCCGAGGCCCGTGCCGCATTCGGGCAAGGAGTTCAGCGGCACCCGGGCGATCGGTGCACGCTCTGTCGGCAGGCCGGGCGCGGCCGGCGTGCAGGTGAGGCCGGCGCCGTCCGACCAGCGCATCTGATCGAGGATCGCCTCGCGCACCAGCCCGCCGGACTCGACGAGCGCGGTGACCGCGCTCGCGTGGACCTCGCCCGAGAGCGCGTCGAAGGCCTGCTGGGCCTGGGCGGCGGAAAGCGGGCCGACCGCGTCGTAGACCGCCTGGCCGGCACCGAGCGACTGCGCGCGCCGGCCGGCGGCGACGCCGTTCACCGTCGCGCCGGCGGTGTCGAAGCCGAGGTCGTTGCGGATCAGGTGCAGCTGCACCGCGTCGTCCGCGTAGGTCAGCGACGGCGTCAGGAAGGCGAAGTTGGAGGTGACGGCGGCGAACTGCCCCTGCACGCCGCCCGCTGCCGTGAGGATCGTGTAGGTGGTGTTGGCGCTGTAGGCGCCTGGCTGCGCCTGCACGTCGACGAGGCCGCCGCGCAGGGTCGCGACGCCGCCCGCCGCGATCCGGTCGCTGTTGCCGGCCGCATCCGCCTTTACCTGGAAGATCGAGCCTGCCTCGAACAGCACGTTGCCGTTGGCCGACAGCGTGCCGATCCCGTCGTAGCCCGGCGCCGCGCGGCCGCCGCTGCGGACGCTGAGGCCGCCGAGCGTGCCGATGCCCTCGATCGTCGCGCCGGAGGCGACGCCGACATCGGCCGCGCCGAGGTCGCCGCCGACCCGCAGGCGGCCTTCCGCCACCGTCACGCCGCCGGCGAACGGGCTGTCGCCGGTGAGGTCGAGGCGGCCGGCGCCGGTCTTCACGATGGTGCCGGTGCCGTCGATCGTGCCGGAAAACAGCGCGTCGGTGCCGTTCGAGCCGGCGGTGAGGGTGGCTCCGCCCAGCGAGACCCGACCGTCGCCGTTCAGCGCGGCGACGCTCTGGTCGTAGCCGGCGAGGTCGAAGGTCCCGGCACCGGCGACGAGGAGCGCGCTGCCCGCGGGGAGGGCGCCCGCGATGCCGGCGCGCAGGGTCCCGTTGGTGACCGAGGTGGTTCCGGCGTAGCTGTTGGCCTGGGTCAGCAGGACGGTGCCGTCGCCGCTCTTGGCGAGCGTCCCGGGGCCCGACAGCACCGCGTCCACGGTGCCGCTCTGCAGGCCATAGATCGCGCCGCGCAGCGTGCCGTTGCGGATCGTGCCGGCGGTGAGCACCACCGGGCCGGCGCTGGAGGCGGTGCCGCCGAGATCGAGCGTTCCGCCCCCGACCACGAGGGCCGCGTCCGCCGCGCCGAGACGACCGCTCCCGGTCAGCTGCAGCGTGCCGCCATCGACGCGGGTGCCGCCGGAGAAGTCGTTGGCGCCGGACAGCGTCACGGTGCCGGCGCCGGTCTTCACCAGCGGCCCGGGGCCGGTCAGCGCGGCCTCGATGCCGCCGGACTGCACGTCGTAGACCGAGCCGCGCAGCGTCCCGTCGGCGATGGTGCCGCCGGTGAGCCGCACCAGCCCGACGGCCTGGGCCGTGCCGCCGAGGTCGAGCCGCCCGCCCGAGACCAGCAAGGCGCCGTCGGTCGCGCCGAGCGTTCCGGGCGCGGAAGTCGCGAGCGTGCCGGCCGAGAGGCTGGTGCCGCCGGCATAGGTGTTGGCGGCCGAGAGCAGGACGCGGCCGGTGCCGGCCTTCGACAGGCCGCCGGGACCGACGACCGGGCTCGCCAGCGTCGCGTCGTCCGGCCCGTCGCAGGCGAGGCCCGTCGCGGTCGCCACGCAGGCCGCACGGGCCGGATCGGGCGCCGCCATCGACGCTGCCCCGAGGATCAGCGGCAGCACCGCCGTCGTGGCGAGGAGGCGACGGCGCGGCGGGCAGGATACGAGGTGCGGCATGCGGCCCATCCGAAGGCGCGAAGAGACGATCCGGCGATCGCGCGACGGCGCGGTCGTCGGTCCGGTGCCGGGAACGACGGCACGGGGCGGCGGTGAAGACAGGGGCCAGGAGGCCGGGAAACGATTAACGCGACCTCAACCATGCCGAAGAAAAAACAATCGAGGGTTGTTTTTCGGGCTTGGCCGGACGATCCGACGGCGGCGAGGCGCGCTTAGACATCGCCGCGGGCGCGGGTTAGGAGGATCGCATCCCCAGCCGAGGCTCCATGAGCAAGCCGAAACCCCTGACCAGCGCGATCCTCGACCCGGAGAAGCGGGCCGACGACGTCGATCAGACCATCCGTCCGCTGAGCCTGTCCGAGTTCATCGGGCAGCGGGCGGCGCGCGCTAACATGGAGATCTTCATCCAGGCGGCGAAGATGACCGGCCAGGCGCTCGACCACGTCCTGTTCGTCGGGCCGCCTGGCCTCGGCAAGACCACCCTGGCGCAGATCGTGGCGCGCGAGCTCGGCGTGAACTTCCGCTCGACCTCCGGGCCGGTGATCGCCAAGGCCGGGGATCTAGCGGCCCAGCTCACCAACCTCGAAGAGCGCGACGTGCTCTTCATCGACGAGATCCACCGCCTCAACCCGGCGGTGGAGGAGATCCTCTATCCGGCGATGGAGGATTACCAGCTCGACCTGATCATCGGCGAGGGGCCGGCGGCGCGCTCGGTCAAGATCGAGCTGCCGAAGTTCACGCTCGTCGGCGCCACCACCCGCGCGGGCCTGCTGACGACGCCGCTGCGCGATCGCTTCGGCATCCCGATCCGGCTCGAATTCTACGACATCGACGAGCTGCAGCTGATCGTCAGCCGCGGCGCGCGGGTGCTCGGGCTCGGCATGTCCGACGACGGCGCGAACGAGATCGCCCGGCGGGCCCGCGGGACCCCGCGCATCGCCGGCCGCCTACTGCGGCGGGTGCGCGACTTCGCCGTCGTCGCCGAGGCGCCGACCGTGACGCGGGCGATCGCCGACCGGGCGCTGAAGCTGCTCGACGTCGATCCCGTCGGCCTCGACGTGATGGACCGAAAGTACCTCACGATGATCGCGAAATCCTTCGGCGGCGGCCCCGTCGGGATCGAGACCATCGCGGCCGCGCTCTCGGAGCCCCGCGACGCGATCGAGGACATCATCGAGCCCTACCTGATCCAGCAAGGTTTCGTGATGCGCACGCCGCGCGGGCGGGTGCTGACGCAGCATGCCTTCAAGCACATGGGTTTCGCGATGCCCAAGCGCGACCCGATCACGCAGATCGGTCTCTTCGTCGAGGACGAGCCCGAGACCTAGTCCGTGCCGTCGCATTGCCGAAGCGACCGTCCGAGGACGGGACACGAAGTCGCGTTTCATCGAGTTCCGCCGCGGCGCAACGCCGTCGACGCATGCCGTTCCACCGGTTCAGCTATGCCATGTCGGCATAGGACGCGGTTCGGAAACTTGTCACATGCCACCGCCATAAACAAAGCAAGGCATTGCGAATAATCAGAAAATCGATGTTCCGCGTACCGCTTCACAACGCCGCGATGGCTCGGTTCGTCGGCTCAGCATGTGCCGGAAGCGTGGCTACGTAGTTCGCACGTGCGGAACGAGCGGCGATCCGACCCGTTGTGCCCGCAATCGCCCGGGGCCTCGACGCACCGGCGAACCACAAAGGATCGTTCTCCTATGAAGCGTACCGCCACCCTCGCCGTTCTCGGTCTCTCGCTCGCCGCGCTGACCGCCCCCGCCTTCGCCCAGAACGCCCTTCCCATCCGCGTCTCGCCGTTCGAGCGCGGCGTCGGCGCCGCCGGCACCGACACTCCCGAGTTCCGCGCCGAGGCCCTTCGCTCGGATGCCGTGAGCATCGAGTCGAGCCGCATCGCCCTGGAGCGTTCGCGCAACCCGCAGGTCCGGAACTACGCCAACCGCGTAATCACCGAGCGTGAGGCCACCACCAAGGCGCTCCTGCCCGAGGGCACGTCGCTGTCCTCCGGCGGCACCGTCGTCTCGGATCGCCAGGGCTTCGACACCCGCATCGACAACCCGGTGGGCTTCGTGCTCGCCCCGGTGACCATCGCCGCCAACCTCGGCACCAGCATCGTCGGCGGCGTCCTCGGCGGCGTCGGCATCATCGACAACAGCCCGACCGAGCCCGGCCGCCGCGTCGCGATCGGCCCGAATGGCCAGAACCGGATCGAGCGCCTGAAGTCGGCCCGCAACGGCCGCGACTTCGACCGCACATATATCGATCAGCAGGCCCGCTCGGACGCCCGCACGCTCGAGCTCTACGAGACCTACTCGCGCAACGGCGACAACGCCGCCGGCCGCCAGTTCGCCAACGAGGCGCTGCCCTACATCGCCAACGAGCACGGCCACTCGGCCTCGCTCGCCAACCGCATCGGCGGCTGATCCCGCTTCGGCATCGTCGAAACGGATTCACTGACGGAAGGGCCGCCCTGCGAGGGGCGGCCTTTTCGCGTTCGCGAGGGCCTCGTCTACTCCCTCCGCCCGCCATGCCGTCGCCATGTCTGCCCGTCATCCCGGAGCCGCGCGGCCCCGCGATGACGGGAGGGTGGGGAAGGACCCTCGTCCGATCCGTGCCCGACGGGACGTCGGCCCTTGCCACCGTCCCGCACCGCCCTGCGGCAGCAGAAGGACATCGAACCCGTGACGTCATCGATCGATGCCCAAGCGCTGCCGGTGCGCGTCTACTACGAGGACACCGACTTCTCGGGCTTCGTCTACCACGCGAGCTACCTGCGCTTCATGGAGCGCGGGCGCACCGAGCTGCTGCGCGGGCTCGCGGGCGACCAGTCCGAGCTGCACCGGGAGGCGGACGGCCTCGTCTTCGTCGTGCGCCGCATGGAGATCGACTACCTGAAGCCGGCGCGGATGGACGACGTGCTCTCCATCGTCACCAGCACTCGCGAATTGCGCGGTGCCTCGATGCACCTGCACCAGGAGGTCTGCCGGGACGGCGTGGTCCTCGTCCGCGCCGAGGTGGTGGTCGCCTGCGTCCGCGCGGGCCGGGCGATCCGCCTGCCCGACGCCCTGCGTCGCGTTCTGGCTCCGGCAACCCTTCCTTAACCAACCCGCCCGCTTATGCGGTGGGAAAGCGACGCCCCGCGTGCACCGCACCCGGCCCTTACTTTCGACAGATTCGAACGCGATTCCCTTTGAATTCGCTCGATGATTTCGGATGGAGCGCGCTGGCCCGCCGGGTCGTCGCGCCGCCGCCGTCGAGACGTCCGAGGACCAAAGCCCATGAACCCCGCAGATGCGATGCAGGCCGCGCCCGTCGCCGACATGACGCTGCTCGGGCTGTTCCTTCAGGCCCACATCGTCGTCAAGTTCGTGATGATCGGGCTGCTCGGCTCCTCGATCTGGTGCTGGGCGATCATCGTCGACAAGACGCTGCTGTTCCGGCGCACCAAGGACGAGATGGATGCGTTCGAGGACGCGTTCTGGTCCGGCCGGTCCCTCGAGGAGCTGTATCGCTCGTTCAACGACCGCCCGGCCACCGGCCTCGCCGCGCTGTTCGTCGCCGCCATGCGCGAGTGGAAGCGCTCGTTCGAGGGCACCGGCCGGCAGATCCAGTCGCTGTCGCAGCGCATCGACAAGGTGCTGGACGTGACCATCCAGCGCGAGGTCGAGCGCCTCGAGGGCCGCCTGCTGTTCCTCGCCTCGATCGGCTCGGCCGGCCCCTATATCGGCCTGTTCGGCACGGTCTGGGGCATCATGACCGCTTTCACCTCGATCGCGGCCTCGAAGAACACCTCGCTCGCCGTCGTGGCGCCGGGCATCGCCGAGGCGCTGTTCGCCACCGCCATCGGCCTGTTCGCGGCGATCCCCGCCGTGCTCGCCTACAACAAGCTCCAGGCCACGGTCGCCAAGCAGCAGTCGCGCCTGGAAGGCTTCGCCGACGAGTTCTCCGCCATCCTGTCGCGCCAGATCGACGAGCGCCTGTCGCTCGCCGCCTGACCGAAATCCGCGAAGGGATCGACACATGAGCATGGCGGCGGGCGCGCAGGGCGGCGGCAAGCGGCGGCGGCGGGGACGCCGCGGCGGCGGCCCGATCAACGAGATCAACATGACGCCGTTCATCGACGTCGTGCTGGTGCTGCTGATCATCTTCATGGTGGCGGCCCCCATGATGACGGTGGGCGTGCCCCTCGACCTGCCGCAATCCAAGGCCTCGCCGCTGAACTCGGACACCAAGCCGGTCACGCTGTCGATCCGCCAATCGGGACAAGTCTTCCTCGGCGAGGACGAGCTGACCGACGACACCATAATCCCGAAGCTGACCCAGGAGGCCAAGTCCGGCTTCGAGGAGCGCGTCTTCGTGCGCGGCGACAAGCGAGTCGATTACGGCCGCGTCGCCCAGGTGATGGCGATCGTCACCGGCGGCGGCTTCAAGAAGGTGGCGCTCGTCACCGAGCCCGAGCAGCGGTAGCAGACCTGTGAGGCTTCCCTCCTTCCGCAGCGAACCGGGCTTCTGGGTCTCGGCCGGCACCCATGTCGGGCTGCTGGTCTTCGCCCTGTTCAGCGTCGCTGCGCCCGCGCTTCCCGAGGCGCAGGAGGGCGTGCCCGTCGAGGTGATCACCGAGAACCAGTTCTCGGAGCTGACCAAGGGCGAGCGCAACGCCGAGAAGCCGCTGTCGGACGCCAAGCCGCGGGCTGACAAGAAGGCCGAGAAGTTCGAGGAGAAGGAGCCGGAGAACGCCAAGGTCGATTCTCCGACCGCGCCGACGCGCACCAGCGACATGAAGCTCGCCAACGCCGACGAGATGCCGCTGCGCGTCAACGAGCCCGATCCCGCCGCCGAGACGGCGAAGGCCGCCAAGATGGCCAAGGAGAAGGCGGACGCCGAGAAGGCCGAAGCCGCCAAGGCCGAGGCCAAGGCGGAAGCGGCCAAGGCCGCGGCCGCGGAGAAGGCCGCCGCCGCGAAGGCCGAAGCGAAGGCCGCCGCCGAGGCCGCCAAGGCCGAAGCCGTGAAGCGCGAGCAGCTCGCCAAGCTGGTCGAGCGCGAGGAGGCCGAGGCGGCGGCCGCGGAAGCCAAGGCGAAGGCCGAAGCGAAGGCCAAGGCGGACGCGGCCAAGGAAGCCGCGAAGGCCGCCGAGAAGGCGGCGGCCGCCAAGGCCGAAGCCAAGGCGAAGGCGGAAGCCGAGGCCGAGCGCCAGAAGGAGATCGCCGAGGCCAAGGCCGAGGAGGCCAAGGAGAAGGCGGAGGCCGCCGCCGCGGCGAAGGCCGAGGCCGCCGCCAAGGCGAAGGCGAAGGCGGTCGCCGACGCGAAGGCCAAGGCCGACGCCGAGGCGAAGGCGCGCAAGCAGGCCGAGCTGGCCGCCAAGTTCAATGCCGGCGACATCAAGTCGATCCTGGCCTCGAAGGCGCCGTCGCAATCCACCGGCGCCACCGGCCACGAGGTCCAGCGCACGGCCTCGCTCGGCGCCGCCACCGGCACCGCCCAGCGCCTGTCGCCGTCGCTGCGCGACGCGCTCGTCGGCATGCTGCAGCAGCAGATCGAGCGCTGCTACTCGGCGCCCCCGGGCGCCGCCCAGGGGGTGGTGCTGCCGGTGCTCGACATCCGCCTGAACGCCGACGGCTCGCTCTCGACCGAGCCGCGGATCATGCGCGGCGGATCGAGCTCGGTCGACCAGTCGATCGCGCAGGCGGCGTTGCGTGCGGTGCGCCGCTGCGCGCCCTACAAGATCCCGGCGCAGTACCAGCCCTATTACAACGACTGGAAGGCGATCAACGCGGAGTTCGAGTTCACCGCGACCTGACCGCCGACGCCGCCTTGACGACCTGACGCCAGGACCTCGCCGGCACCCGTTCCAACGCTCCCGGACCAGACCCATGCTGCATCGATCGCTCACCCGGGCCCGGCACGTGCCCGCCGCCCTCTATGGCCTCGCGCTGCTGCTGCTGGCGACGCTCGGCCTCGCCGCGCCGGCGCAGGCCCAGCTTCAGCTCCGCATCGGCGGCGGCGCGTTCCAGCCGATGCCGATCGCGGTGACCGACTTCTCGGGCGACCCGAACCTCGGCGGCCTCGTCTCGAGCGTGGTGACGAACGATCTGCGCCGCTCGGGCTATTTCCTGCCGCTGGAGAAGGGCCGCTTCCCGGAATCGCCGAACTTCGATGCCGCCCCCGGCTTCGAGAAGTGGCGCGCCGCGGGCGTGCAGGGCCTCGTCACCGGCCGCGTCTCGCGCGACGGCTCCGGCCGGCTGAAGGTCGAGTTCCGCCTGTGGGACGTCACTTCCGGCCAGCAGATCACAGGCCAGCAATACGGCACCGACGCCGCCAACGCGCGCCGTGCCGGCCACCTGATCTCGGACAGCGTCTACACCAAGATCACCGGCCTCGGTCCGTGGTTCGACAGCCGCATCGCCTTCGTCGACGAGTCCGGCCCGAAGGAGAACCGCCGCAAGCGCCTGATGGTGATGGACCAGGACGGCGCCAACGTCCGCGCGCTCACCACCGGCGAGAACGCCATCGTCGCGCCGCGCTACTCGCCCGCGACGCAGGACATCGCCTTCATGGCCCAGGCCACCGGCCACCAGCCGCGGGTGCAGGTGATCAACCTCGAGACCGGCAGCCGGACGGCGATGGGCAACTTCGACTCGATGAGCGCGAGCCCGCGCTTCTCGCCCGACGGCCGCCGCCTCGTGATGAGCGTGCAGCAGGGCGGCAACGCCGACATCGTCACCATGGACATCGCCTCGAAGGCGCAGCATTCGATCACCAACGGCAACGCCATCGACACCTCGCCGACCTACTCGCCGGACGGCGGCCAGATCGTGTTCGAATCCGACCGCGGCGGCTCGCAGCAGGTCTACGTGATGGGCGCCGACGGCTCGAATCCGCACCGGATCTCGTTCGGCGAAGGCTCGGCCTCGCAGCCGGCCTGGTCGCCGCGCGGGGACCTGATCGCCTTCACCCGCCAGCGCAAGGGCGGCTTCGCGATCTGCGTGATGAAGCCCGACGGCTCGGGCGAGCGCGTGCTCACCGAGGGCTTTCACAACGAGGGCCCGACCTTCGCGCCGAACGGGCAGTACGTGCTGTTCTTCCGCGACCCCGGCGGCCAGGGCGGCGGCAAGCTCTACATGGTCGACATCACCGGCAAGGTGGAGGCGCCGGTCCCGACGCCGTCCTACGCCTCGGACCCGACCTGGTCGCCGCTGCTCTCGGGGAAGTAGGCCTCGGCACCGGGGCCACCTACCGGTCGGGCTCGAACATCGCCCCGACCCTCCATCGAGGGGGCGTCCCGGGCAAGCGCGGCTGCGCGATCGCGCAGCGCGGCGCGTTCGGCGTGGCCGGCATCGCGCCGCCGCGGGACCGGATCGAAAGTCAGCGGCGGCGCTCGCTAGGCGAGGTCGACCGGTTCGCAGATCACCGTCCGACGGGCTCGATCGACGGCCGAATGCCTGATCAACCTGCCATCATCCCTTCGCGGCGCCTGAACGCATGCAGAAGGGATAATCGGTCGCGCGGCAGCGTCGAGGACGCGACGTGACGGGCGTCGTCCGTTCCAGGACCCCGATCCGTCGACGGCCGCACGACGGGTCCGCCTCAGCCCCGCTTCTGCGCCTTCGTGTAGCTGCCGATCGCGGCCTGGCAGTTCGGCGACAGGCTGGCGCGGTTCTGCTTGAAGCAGGCATGCACCTCGAGGCTGTCGGGGGCGAACTCGCTGCACAGGGCGAGGTAGTCGCCGGTGCAGTTCTGCTTCAGCGCGGCGCGGTCGGGCACGGCCGACGCGTTCGGCGCGGCGAGCGCGGCGGTGGTGGTGAGGGCGAACGCGACGACGGTACGGACGAGCAAGGTCTTCTTCCTCCACGAACCCGGACCAGCCGGGCGGCCGTCCGTAGAGCAGCGCATCCTGGCCGGAATGGGTTAGCTTGGCCGTTTGCCGTCGGTCGCCGGCCTCACCCCTCGCGCAGCAGGCGGTCGCGGGCCCGCAGGGCCGGGAAGATCCGGCCCCACAGCACCGCGACGAGCACCGTCGCGGCGCCGCCGACGACCACCGCCGGCACCGCGCCGATGAGCGCCGCGACCGAGCCGGACTCGAACTCGCCGAGCTCGTTCGAGGCGCCGATGAAGACGGTGTTCACGGCTGAGACCCGGCCGCGCATCGCGTCCGGCGTCTCGCCCTGCACGAAGGTCTGGCGGACGTAGACGCTGATCATGTCGGCCGCGCCCGTGACGAACAGGCAGGCCATCGACAGCGGCAGCGAGGTCGAGAGCCCGAACACGATGATGGCGAGGCCGAACACCGCCACGGCGCGCAGCATCCGCACGCCCGCATGGCGCCGCAGCGGCCGGTAGGCGAGCACGATCGCCATCAGCACGGCGCCGGCGGCCGGCATGCTGCGCAGTGCGCCGAGGCCGAGCGGGCCGACATGCAGCACTTCGGCGGCGAAGATCGGCAGCAGGGCGGTGGCGCCCCCGAGCAGCACCGCGAACAGGTCGAGGCTGATCGCGCCGAGCACCACCGGGTGCGCGCGGATGTAGCCGATCCCGGCCGACAGCGTCGCCCAGGTCACCGGCGGCCGCTCCGTGACCGCCGCCGGCCGATAGCGGATCGCCGTGGTCGCGAGCGCCGCCAGCGCGAAGCTGGCCGACGCCGAGCCGAACACGACCATCGGCCCGAGCGCGTAGAGGAAGCCCCCGAAAGCCGGCCCGAGCACCGACGCGCTCTGCCAGAGCGAGGCGTTCCAGGCGATCGCGGCGCCGAAGAGGTCGCGCGGCACCAGCGTCGGCAGCAGCGCCTGCAGGGCAGGGTTGGCGAAGGCGCGCGCCGTCCCGATCAGCACGACGAGCCCGTAGACCGGCCACACCGCGCTCGCGCCGCTCCAGGCATAGGCGAGAAGCGCCGCGCTCGTCGCCGCCTGCACCGCGAAGGCCGCCGCCGCCACGAGGCGGCGGTCGTAGGTGTCGGCGACGTGCCCGGTGATCAGCGCGGCGAGCATCGCCGGCAGGAAGCCCGCCAGGCCGACGAGCCCGAGCGCCCAGGCCGAGCGGGTCAGGTCATAGACGAACCAGCCGACGGCCACGGCCTGCATCTGGTAGGCGAGACCGGTCAGGAAACGGGAGATCCCGAACAGGCGGAAATCGCCGTTGCGGAAGACGGTCCAGCCGGATTGCGCGTGCTCGGGCATCGCCAGCGTCGTGGCGGCCGAACGAGGCCCGGTCAAGCTGGGGCCGGACCGAGCGCAGGATGTTCATCGTCGCCGTAGCGATCGGTCGGATGCGTCCGGAACGCCCGATCCCGATATTCCGGCTGAGCTTGCAGCCTGAAACAACCGGAAGGTGTTGCGGACAAGAAAGACCGCAGCGTGCTCGACGACCTCAATGCGTCCCGAAGTTCGTCAATGGGCGGCGCGAGCACGTAGTCGTGTCCTGCTAAAAGTCGCGGTGGATCAAATTTTAAGCCTCGCCTGCCAAGCTAAAAGTCATGTCGCGCGCCGCGGGGTACTGACGATGACGATTTTCAACCAGAAGATGAGCGCCCTGATCGATGCGATCGATCGGTCTCAGGCGCGGATCGTTTTCGGCCTCGACGGGCGGATCATCGATGCGAACGCGAACTTCCTGACCCTGTTCGGGTATACGCTTTCCGAGATCCGAGGCGCGCATCACGGGATCTTGATGGAACGCAGCGAGCGCGAGAGCGCGGCCTACCGCGCCTTCTGGGAAGCCTTGGCCCGCGGCGAGACCCAGGCCCGCTCGTTCAAGCGCGTGGCGAAGGACGGTCGCGAGATCTGGCTGCAGGCATCCTACAATCCCGTGCTCGATCGGCGGGGCCAGCCGGTGCAGATCGTGAAGCTCGCCACCGACATCACCGCCGAGACCATGGCCGCCGCGACCAGCCAGGGCCAGATCGACGCGATCAACCGCTCCCAGGCCGTGATCCACTTCACCCTCGACGGGACCGTCACCGACGCGAACGCGAACTTCCTCACGACGATGGGCTACCGGCTCGACGAGATCAAAGGCCGCCACCATCGGATCTTCGTCGACGCGGCCGAGGCCGATTCCCCGGCCTACGCCGCGTTCTGGAAGGCGCTGGCCGGAGGCACCTTCCAGGCGGGCGAGTTCCGCCGGATGGGCAAGGGCGGCAACGAGGTCTGGATCCACGGCGCCTACAACCCGATCCTCGATCGCGACGGCCGCCCCTTCGCGGTCGTGAAGTTCGCCACCGACGTGACCGCCCAGGTGCACGAGCGCCGCCGCCGCGCCGAAGGCCAGCGCCTGATCGAGGTCGACCTCGGCCACATCATGCAGGAGATGTCGGGGGTGAGCCGGCAGTCGACGGAGACCGCGCGCGCGGCCGCCGAGACCTCCGGCAACGTCCAGGCGGTCGCCGCCGGCGCCGAGGAGTTCTCGACCTCGATCGAGGAGCTGACGCGGCACGCGATCGACGCCAAGACGGCCTCCGACGAGGCGGTCGGCCGCTCCGACGAGGCGCGCACCATCATCTCCGGGCTCACCGCCTCGGCCGAGCGGATCGGCAGCGTGATCACCACGATCCGCACCATCGCCGACCAGACCAACCTGCTGGCGCTCAACGCGACGATCGAGGCCGCGCGCGCCGGGCAGGCCGGCCGCGGGTTCGCCGTCGTCGCCGCCGAGGTCAAGGCGCTGGCGACGCAATCCTCGCGCGCGACCGAGGAGATCGGCAAGCAGGTCACGGCCGTCCAGGAGGCGACCGCGGAGGCGGTGCGGGCGATCGAGCTGGTCGGGCAGACGATCGGGCAGGTCAGCCACATCTCGCTCAGCGTCTCCTCCGCGGTGACGCAGCAGGCGGCGGTGACGCGCGACATGTCGGTCAACATGCAGAACGCGGCCGAGAGCGTCCAGCGCGTCCGGCTGAACATGGACGGGATCGCGGAAGCCTCGCGGACGGTGGACGGCCGCGTCCAGGCGGTGGCGGAGGCGGCGCGGGCCCTCGGCTGACGGAAAGCGGCCTACTCGGCCGCCTCGGAGTCGCGCGCCGACGGCATCGTCGGCGCGACGATCGGGAAGCTGCAGCTGACGCAGGTGCCGGCCCCGGGCCGTGAATCGAGCGACACTCGGCCGCCGTGCAGCTCGACGAAGGAGCGCACGATCGACAGGCCGAGGCCGACGCCGCGGTGGCGGGTGCCCAGCGTGTGGCTCTCGAAGCGGTCGAACACGTGGGCGGCGATCTCCGGCGGCATGCCGCGGCCCTGGTCGCGCACGCTGAGCACGAGGTCGCCCGCATTCCGCCGCGCCCGAACGGTGATGCTCTGGCCCGCGCTGGAGAAGCCGACCGCGTTCGACATCAGGTTGAACAGGATCTGGCGCACGCGCTTGCCGTCGACGAACACGCTGCCGATGTCGTCGGGCACGTCGAGGACGAGGTTCAGGTCGGATTCTGCGAGGCGGTCCTCGATGCCGAGCAGGGCCGCCTCGACGGTCGCCTGGACGTCGACGGTCTCGCGCTGGAGCTCGAGCGAGCCGGCATCGATCGAGGCGAGGTCGAGGATGTCGTTGATGATCACCAGCAGCGCCCCCGACGAGCGCATGATGTGTTCGGAATACTCGCGCTGGCGCGCGTTGAGGGCGCCGACCGTCTCGTCGCCGAGCAGCTGGGTGAAGCCGATGATGTTGGTCAGCGGCGAGCGCAGCTCGTAGGAGACGTGATGGACGAAGGTGTCGCGCAGCTGCGCCGCCTTCTCCAGCGCGTCGTTCTTCTCGGTCAGCGCCCGCTCGACGTTCACGCTCGCGGTCACGTCGATCAGGGTGATCAGCGTCGCGCCCTCGGGCAGGGGCTGGGCGGCACAGTCGAGCACGGTGCCGTCGACCATCTCGAGCTTGCAGGCGAGGCCGGTGCGGGACTCGAGCCCGACCACCGCGTCGCGGATGTCGAGCCAGGGCTCGTCGGCCGGCGCCAGCACGCGGCACGCCTCGATCACCGCCTCGACGTGCGGACGCGCCTCCAGCGTCTCGGGGTCGAGGCGCCAAGCGGTGGCGAAGGCGCGGTTGGCGAAGGTCAGGCGGCCGTCGGCGCCGAAGACCGCCACGGGCTCCTTGAGGGTGTCCAGCGTCTCGGCCTGCACCCGCATCAGCGCGTTGTAGCGGGATTCGAGCTTCATCCGGTCCGAGACGTCGTCGAACAGGTAGGTGAGGCCGCCCTGCGGGTTCGGCTCGGCCAGCACGCGCAGCGTGCGGCCGTCGGGCAGGTACCACCAGGCGGGGTTCGCCTCGGCCGAGCGGTAGGCCGCGAGCACGCCCTGCTTCCAGCTGCGGAAGTCGGCATGCTCCTCCAGCTTCCGCTGGGCGCGGAGATGGTCGAGGATCTCGCCGTCGAGCGGGCGCCCGTCGAGGAAGCCCTGGTCGAGCTCCCAGAGCTGGCGGTAGGCGGCGTTGTGGAAGATCAGGCGCTGCCCGGCATCGAACATCGCCACCGCGGTCGGCAGCTGGTCGAGGGTGCGCACGTTCGCATCCATCTGGCGCTGCAGGTCGGCGCGGACGCTCTCGAGCTCGGAGACGTCGACCGCGATCCCGACCCGCCCGCCCTCCAGGGCGGTCTCGGTGACGTCGAGGATGCGGCGGCCGCCGGCCACCACCGCCGACAGGCGCAACGCGGCGCGCTGGCCGGCGGGGCGGCGCTGGCCGTCCTCGCGGGCGATCATCTCGCGGGCCGGGCGGTCGAGCAGCTCGATCCCGGCCTGGATCGCGGATTCGCGGTTCGCCGCCTCGACCGCGGCGACGTAGGCGGTGTTGACCCAGGCGAGGCCGCCCTCGCGGTTGCGCCGCCAGACCGGCTGCGGGATCGCATCGAGCAGGCCGGCCAGCGCCGACAGGCCGCGGCGGGCATCCTCGAGGGTCTCGCGCAGCTCCGAGATCTGGCGGCGATCCTCCGTGGTCTCGCGCAGGCGCAGCAGGACGCGCCCGGCCACCGCCTGGCCCTGCGCCTCGATGCTGCGGCCGGACTGGCTGCGCAGTGTGGTGCGGAAGCTCGTGCCCCGGATGCGCAGAGCCTCGACCGCGGTCTCGATCGCCTCGGCGTCGGTCGGCACCAGCCACGTGCCGAAGGCGAGGATGCGGCGGGCGGAGCCGATCGCGGGGCGCGTGCCGTCGAAGGCCAGCCCGACGTCGCCCTCGACCACCGGCTCGCTGCGCCCGTCCCAGGTCACGATGATCTGGCGCTCGGCGGCGAGCAGCATCTCGGCGCGGTCGTGGGCGCCGCTGAGCGCGTCGAGGGCCGCGGCCTGCTCGCGCTCCCGCCGGGTCCAGCGCGAGCGCTCGCTCAAATAGAGCAGGGCGACGATGGTCGCGAAGGCGACGAGGCCGCCGAAGATCGCGGCGGCCGCGACGTTGTGCATGTGCGAGCCGAATCCCCAGGCCGGAAGGTCGGCGCCCGCCGCGAGGGACGGAGCCGGGAGGCCGGTCGCGACGGCGAAGAGAGCGCCGGCTCCGGCGATGCGCCGTGCCGCCCGATCGACCTCCATGATCCGTCCCGTCTCCCAAAACCGCCGGTCGGACCGACGCGAACGAATGCGTGGCGCATGCGGCGCCGGTTCCCCGCGCCCCGTTTCGGGGGGAGGGGAGACGCGACGACCTGACGACCTGCCGAACCGGGGGCAGTCTAACGCGTCGGGGATTTGCGCCGGAAGCGGAATTAGCTTGGCCGTAACCGTGGGTCGGCAGGTCGCGTGCGAACGACACACAGAAGACACAGTCCGGCCGGGCGGTGGTGCCTTGACAAACGAAGAGGGCCCGGCGCAACCGCCGGGCCCTCCTGTCTCGCATCGGTCCTGCCCGGCGCGTCCCCGCGCCGAGGGTCTCAGTAGCGGTAGTGGTCGGGCTTGAACGGGCCGTTCTCGGAAACGCCGATATAGGCGGCCTGGTCGGGGCGGAGCTTCGAGAGCTTCACGCCGATCTTCTCGAGGTGGAGCAGCGCGACCTTCTCGTCGAGCGCCTTCGGCAGGGTGTAGACCTGCTTCTCGTACTTGCCCGGGTTGGTCCAGAGCTCGATCTGGGCCAGCGTCTGGTTGGTGAACGAGGCCGACATCACGAAGGACGGGTGGCCGGTGGCGTTGCCGAGGTTCACCAGGCGGCCTTCCGACAGCAGGATGATGCGGTGGCCGTCGGCGAAGGTGATCTCGTCGACCTGCGGCTTGATGTTCGACCACTTGAGGTTCTTCAGGCCGGCGACCTGGATCTCGTTGTCGAAGTGGCCGATGTTGCAGACGATCGCCCGGTCCTTCATCGCCCGCATGTGGTCGAGGGTGATGATGTCCTTGTTGCCGGTGGCGGTGACGAAGATGTCGGCGCGGGGCGCCGCGTCTTCCATCGTCACGACCTCGTAGCCTTCCATCGCGGCCTGGAGCGCGCAGATCGGATCGACCTCCGAGACCAGCACGCGGCAGCCGGCATGGCGCAGCGAGGAGGCCGAACCCTTGCCGACGTCGCCGAAGCCGGCGACCATCGCGACCTTGCCGGCCATCATCACGTCGGTGCCGCGGCGGATGCCGTCCACCAGCGACTCGCGGCAACCGTAGAGGTTGTCGAACTTCGACTTGGTGACCGCGTCATTCACGTTGATCGCCGGGAAGAGCAGCTTGCCCTCCTTGGCGAGGTTGTAGAGGCGGTGGACGCCGGTGGTGGTTTCCTCCGAGACGCCCTTGATCGCGTCGGCGAGACCGGCGAACCAGCCCTTCGGCTTCTCGGCGAGCTTCTTCTTCAGGAGCGCGAAGAAGATCTCCTCCTCCTCCGACTCGGGCTTGTCGAGGAAGGCGGTGTCGCCGTTCTCGGCGCGCAGGCCCAGGTGGACGAACATGGTGGCGTCGCCGCCGTCGTCGAGGATCATGTTCGGCGTTCCGCCGCCATGCCAGTCGAACAGCTTCGAGGTGTAGTCCCAATACTCCTCGAGGGTCTCGCCCTTGATGGCGAAGACCGGGATGCCGGCGGCGGCGATCGCCGCGGCGGCGTGGTCCTGGGTCGAGTAGATGTTGCACGAGACCCAGCGGATGTCGGCGCCGAGAGCCTTGAGCGTCTCGATCAGCACCGCGGTCTGGATCGTCATGTGCAGCGAGCCGGCGATCTTGGCGCCCTTGAGCGGCTGCGACGGGCCGTATTCCTCGCGGGTAGCCATCAGGCCCGGCATCTCGGTCTCGGCGATCGAGATCTCCTTGCGGCCGTACTCGGCCAGGCCGATGTCCTTGACGATGTAATCCTGGGCCATTTCGCTTCGCTCCGTGTCGCGGGTTGCCTCTCGCCGAGGCATCTAGCAGAGCGCCGGATACGAAGCAATCAAGACATAAAGATGTCTTTATGCGTTTTCGAACGGCTCCAGGCAGCCGGGCCGGCGGCTCAGCTCTTGAGGCGGTAGCCGGTGCGGAAGATCCAAGCGACGAGTCCGAGGCAGACCGCCAGGAACAGGCCGGTCATCGCCAGGCTGATGCCGATGGCGACGTCGGCCGTGCCGAAGAAGGCCCAGCGAAACCCGCTGATCAGGTAGACCACCGGGTTCGCCAGGCTGACGGTGCGCCAGAACGGCGGCAGCATCTCGATCGCGTAGAAGCTGCCGCCGAGGAAGGTCAGCGGCGTCACGACGAGGAGCGGCACCAGCTGCAGCTTCTCGAAGCCGTCGGCCCACAGGCCGATGACAAAGCCGAACAGGCTGAACGTCACCGCCGTCAGCACCAGGAAGGCCATCATCCACACCGGGTGCTCGATGTGCAGCGGCACGAACAGCGCGGCGGTCGCGAGGATGATCAGCCCGATCAGGATCGACTTCGAGGCCGCCGCCCCGACATAGCCGAGCACCACCTCGACCGGCGAGATCGGCGCCGAGAGGATCTCGTAGATCGTGCCGGCGAAGCGCGGGAAGTAGATGCCGAACGAGGCGTTGGCGATGCTCTGGGTCAGCAGCGCGAGCATCACCAGTCCCGGCACGATGAACAGGCCGTAGGGCACGCCGTCCACGGTGCTCATCCGCGAGCCGATCGCCGCGCCGAACACCACGAAGTAGAGCGAGGTGGAGATCACCGGCGCCAGGATGCTCTGCATCGCCGTGCGCCAGAAGCGGCTCATCTCGAACCGGTAGATCGCGCGGATGGCCGGCCAGTTCATCGGTTTGCCTCTCGATGCCGACGCCCCGGGCGGCGACGCGCGTTCGCGCCTGCCGGCAGCCGGGGGATGGATGGTTCGGACCTCGCCGCGGCCGCGGTCATGCGCGTTCCCTGACGAGATCGACGAAGATGTCCTCGAGCGACGACTGGCTGGTGCGCAGGTCGCTGAACCGGATGCCGGCCGCGCCGAGATCGGTGAGCAGGCCGGTGATGCCGGTGCGCTCGCCCTTGGCATCGTAGGTGTAGACCAGCTCCTGCCCGCCGGGGCCGAGCTCGAGGCCGCGGTCGGCGAGATCCGCCGGCAGCGCGGCGAGGGGGGCCAGCAACTGGAGGGTGAGCTGCTTGCGCCCGAGCTTACGCATCAGCTCGGCCTTCTCCTCCACGAGGATGATCTCGCCCTTGCGGATCACGCCGATCCGGTCGGCCATCTCCTCGGCCTCCTCGATGTAGTGCGTGGTGAGGATCACGGTGACGCCCTGCTCGCGCAGGCGCCGCACCATGCGCCACATGTCCTGGCGCAGCTCCACGTCGACGCCCGCCGAGGGCTCGTCGAGGAACAGGACCTTGGGCTCGTGCGACAGCGCCTTGGCGATGAGCACCCGGCGCTTCATGCCGCCCGACAGGGTCATCAGCCGTGAATCGCGCTTCTCCCACAGGGAGAGGTCGCGCAGCACCCGCTCGATATGGCCGGGATCCTTCTTCAGGCCGAACAGGCCGCGGGTGAAGCTCACCGTGTTCCACACGCTCTCGAACGCGTCGGTGGTGAGTTCCTGCGGCACCAGCCCGATCGCCTTGCGCGCCCCGCGATAGCCCGAGCCGATGTCGTGCCCGTCGACCGTGACGGTGCCGGTGCTCGGCGTGACGATGCCGCAGACGATGTTGATCAGGGTCGACTTGCCGGCGCCGTTCGGCCCGAGCAGAGCGAAGATCTCGCCGCGCGCGATCGCGAGGTTCACGGTCTTCAGCGCCGACAGGCCCGAGGCGTAGGTCTTCGACAGATTGTCGATGGAGATGATCGGCGACATCGCAGTCCGTGGAGGATGGCCCGCCCGGCAAGGCGAGGACGGTGTGCCCTATAGCATCTGTCGGTTGAGCAGCAGGCCGCCCACCGGGCGGCCGACGCGCGCGGTGTCGAATGGCACCTCCTGCAGCTCTGTTTCTCGAGGCGGCGACATCGAGCGAGCGGCGATCCGCGTCACTTCCGTTTCGTGGGACGGATCCATCTTTCGGGCAGCGTCGCCCACCGTGCCTTCCCCCCGCAGAGGGGAGAGGGGAGGCGCACGCCGTCCCCGACATTCTTCCGAAATAGATCGACGCAGTCGTTGGGTGGAAGAGGGCACCAGCGCCATCATCGGCACCGGACCGCTTCGGTCTCCGGCACGTGAGCGAGACGAGCGAAGACACGCGCACGAAAAAGCCGCCCGGAGGCGGCTTGATCGGTCGGTCCTGCCCGGAAGGGTCAGGCCCGCATGCGGGTGCGGATCTCGCCGAGGCTCGAACGCACCAGCGCCTGGGCGGCCTCGCCCTGCATGCGCTCGCGCAGGATCGTCTCGGAGACCTTCACCGCGGCGTCGGCCGCTGCGGCACGGACCTCGGCCTGGGCCTTGGCCTCGGCCTGGGCGATCTTGGTCTCGGCCGACTTAGTGCGGCGGGCGATGAAGTCGTCGAGGCGCTGGCGGCCCTCGGCGGCGGCACGCTCGGCCTCGTCGCGGGCGCTCGCGATGATGGTCTCGGCCTCGCGCTCCGCTTCCGCGCGGCGGCGCTTGTAGTCGGCCAGCACGGCGGCCGCCTCCTCGCGCAGGCGCTTGGCCTCGTCGAGCTCGTGGCGTACGCGGACGGCGCGGCCGTCGAGGCCTTTGGTCATGATCCCGAAGCCGCCGACCTTCCAGACGATCGCCATGAAGACGAGGAAGGCGACCGCGACCCAGAATTCCGCTGTCATCAACATGGTCGGTTCTTCCGTCTCAGTGCGCGGTCGCGGTGGAATCGAGGGCGCGGTCGAGGCTGGCCTGGTCCGGCGCCTGGCCCGTCAGCCGCTCGACGATCGCGGAGGCGGTCTCGCTGGCGATGGCGCGGACGTTGCCCATGGCTTCCTGCGTCCGGCTCTGGATCGTCGCCTCGGAGGCTGCGATCTTCTGGTTGAGCTCGGCCTCGAGCGCCTTGCGCTTGGTCTCGGCGGCGGCGGCGAGCTCGGTGCGGGTGCCCTGCGCGATCTCGCGGGCCTTGCCCTGCGCGTCGCGCAGCGATTTGGCGTAGGCCTCGCCGGCGGCGTCGGCTTCCGTCTTCATCGCCTGCGCCTGGTCGAGGTCGGCGGCGAGGCGCGCGGAGCGGTCGTGGAGAATGCCCTGGATGCGCGGGAGCGCGATGTTGGCCATCAGCCAGTAGAGCAGGCCGAAGGCGAGGGCGAGCCAGATCAGCTGCGCCAGGAAGGTGTGGGTCTCGAAGGGCGGGAACGCGGCGGCGTGCGCCGGCTCCGCGGCACCGGCCGGGACCATGTGGACGTCGGAACCGGCGGGCGGTGTGGTGAGGGAATTCGGCTGCGCCATGGCCCCGTCCGTATGACCTTGAAAGACGATGGAGCGCTCGCGCGAGGGGCGGAGCGCTCACTGGTGATCGGCCGCCGCGACCTCGAACGGCGCGGCGGCGGTGTCGGCGTCGATCAGACGGCGAACAGCAGGAGCAGGGCGATCAGCAGCGAGAAGATGCCGAGCGCTTCCGTCAGCGCGAAGCCGAGGAGCAGCGTGGCGCGCTGGCCGTCGGCGGCCGAGGGGTTGCGAAGGGCGCCTGCCAGGAACTGGCCGAACAGGTTGCCGAGGCCGATGCCCGCGCCGGCCATGCCGAGGCAGGCGAGGCCGGCGCCGATGTACTTCGCAGCGACGGGATCCATAGAAAACTCCTGAAGTGTCTTGAGAGTGCGTCGTTTGCCGCGGGTGGAGCCGGCCTGTTCAGTGGCCGGGGTGAAGCGCGTCGTTGAGGTAGATCGCCGTCAGCGTCGCGAAGACGTAGGCCTGAAGCGCCGCAACGAGGAATTCGAGAGCCGTCAACGCGATCGTCAGGAACAGCGGGAGGGGCGATAGCACGCTCCATGCGCCTGCGGAAAGCAGCCCGACGACGAAGAACGCGAAGATCTTCATCGCGATGTGACCGGCGAGCACGTTCGCGAACAGACGCACCGACAGGCTGATCGGCCGCGAGATGAACGAGATCACCTCGATCGGCACGAGGAGGGCCAGCAGCGGCTTGGGCACGCCCTGCGGCACGAACAGGCCGAAGAAGTGCGCGCCGTGCTTCATCACGCCGTAAATCACCACGACCGAGATCACCAGGGCGGCGAGGCCGAAGGTGATGACGAGGTGGCTGGTCACCGCGAAGGCGTAGGGGATCATGCCGAACAGGTTGAGGATCAACACGAACATGAACAGCGAGAACACCAGCGGCATGAAGCGCTTGCCGCCGTCGCCGGTGGCTTGGTGCAGGGTGTCGGCGATGAACTCGTAGAAGATCTCGGCCAGCGACTGCATCCGGCCCGGCACGACCGAGCGGCTGGAGGTGGCGACGATCGTCAGGAGCGCGATGACGCCGACGGCGGCGAACATGTAGAGCGCCGACTGGGTGAACGCGAGTTCCTGATGGCCGAGATGCCCGAAGGGCAGGATCGACTTGAGCTCGAACTGATGGATCGGATCCGGTCGCAAGGCGACGGAGTGCCCCGGGTCGATGCTGGCCGCCATGCCGTCTTCCGCCCTCACGTCTCGTTGCCGGCGGCCCGCATGGCCGAACCGGATCGATGGTCACAAAACACCGGTCGCCCTCACGGATCCCGCGGGGTGTCCCGTCCGGAACGGGCGCCGGCGAAGCCGGATGCCCGCATCACGTTGAAGACGCCAGCGACGAAGCCCAGCATCAGAAGTACGATCAGACCCCAGGGTTTCGTCCCGAGCATCCGATCGAAGATCCAGCCGAGCACCCCTCCCGCGATCACGCCGGCGACGAACTCCGTGGAGAGCGTCATGGCCTGCCCGAGGGAGGACGGACTTCCGGACGAACCCGAACGCGACGAATGAGCGGGAGGGGCCGGGGGCCGCTTCCGTTCGATCTGCGTCTCGAGGCGTCGGAGCCTCGCTGAGAGTTCGCTGTCGGGCGGCGTGGGCCGTCCGGTCTCTCCCTCGTCCCTTGCGTCGTTGCCGCTCACAGCGAGAACTCACATCGGCGAGAGGAACGGAACCGGGCGGATTGCCTCCTTCGAGCGCGGCGCACCTTAGTTTCGGCGCCCCGGGGTGTCAAGGCTCGAAAGGTCGAGCTTAAGGCATTCCAGGCGTTGAGAAAATTACGCTCGGGGCCGTGCGCGTGCGCAGCGTCGCGCGAGACCCGCCCGGAACCCTCACGCACCGAGGATCGGCTTGATGATCTTCTCGATTCCGTCGACCGTCATCTCGCCGGTGTAGCGCTCGCCGTTGATGAAGAAGGTCGGCGTCGAATCGACCTTGAACGTCTCGAGGCCGCGCTGCTTCACGCCGTTGACCGCCGCGTAGAGCTTCTGGTCCTTAAGGCAGGCCTCGAACTTCTCCTTCGAGAACCCGGCCTGCTTGAGCATCTGCTCCAGGGCGTCGACCGGCTTCGGGGTGAAGGCCCAGGCCGGCTGCTGGTCGAACAGCAGGTCGGTGATCGGGTAGTACTTCGCCTCGCCGTCGCAGCGCGCCAGCATGAAGGCGGCGGTGGCGAGCGGATCGAGCGGGAACTCGCGCAGCGTGAACCGCACCTTGCCGGTGTCGATGTAGCGCTCCTTGAGCGTCGGATAGGTCATCTTGTGGAAGGCGGCGCAGTGCGAGCAGGTCATCGAGGCGTACTCGATGATCGTCACCTTCGCGTCCTTCGGCCCGAGCCAGACGTCGCCGAGCGGGCCCGGCTGCATCAGGCCGTCGACCGGCACGCTCTCGGCGAGCGCGGCCATCGACAGCCTGGGGAGGATGAGGGCGG
The DNA here is from genome assembly GCF_022829705.1 of Methylobacterium sp. E-025. Taxonomy (NCBI): domain Bacteria; kingdom Pseudomonadati; phylum Pseudomonadota; class Alphaproteobacteria; order Hyphomicrobiales; family Methylobacteriaceae; genus Methylobacterium; species Methylobacterium sp. E-025. Next base: position 117,611 of record NZ_JAKSYR010000081.1, on the reverse strand, counting down.
CGCCGATGGCGAGGCCCGTGGCTTTCAAAGCGTCGCGCCGGGTGATCATGGCCGTGGCTGCCTCCGCGTTCCGTCCTGTCGTCTTGTTGAGAGTGCGGTAACGGCGCGGGCGCATCGTGGCAAGGCGCCTAGCGCTTCGCCGACGTCGCGACGACGGCGAGCCCGAGCCGGTCGAGGGCGTCGCGCAGGCCGTCGTGCTCGATCGTCGAGACCGCCTGCGCGATCTCGCCGCGCCGGGCCGGGTCGACGGTCGCCTCCGGCGGGCGCCGGGCGCTGCGGCCGACCCGGTCCTGCTGCAGCACGATCCGGCCGACGCAGGCCCAGCCGTAATGGGCGTTGATGCGCTGGATCACCACCGGCGCGAGGTGCTGCAGCTCGATCGCGAACACGCCCTCGACCCGCACCACCAGCGTCCCCGAATCGGGCGCGTCGTCCGTCCGGCGCTTGCGCTTGGGCCATTCGAGCTTCGAGGGCCGGCAGAATCGTGCCAGCCGCTCGCCGACGATGTCGGGCCAGGCGGCGAGGATGTCGGTCGAGGCGAAGCCCTGCGCCGCGAAGGCCGGGCCGATGCAGCCCTCGATCAGTTCCGCCAGCGGTTTGACGCGCGCCATGTTCTTGGGACATCCCGCCGGTTGCGGGCGCGAGGATAGCGCAAGGCCGGCGGCAAAGGGAGCGCTTTCGGCGGAGAGCCCGGGCCGCTATGCCTGCCGGCGATGCCCGCGTCCGAACCCTTTCCGAAGGCCGCCGACCTGCTGGTCTGGTACGACCGGCACCGCCGCGTGCTGCCGTGGCGGGCGCTGCCCGGCGAGCGGCCCGATCCCTACCGGGTCTGGCTCTCCGAGGTGATGCTGCAGCAGACCACGATCGCGGCGGTGAAGCCCTACTTCGCGACCTTCCTCGCCCGCTTCCCCGACGTCGACGCCCTGGCCGCGGCGCCGGAGGAGGCGGTGATGTCGGCCTGGGCCGGGCTCGGCTACTATTCCCGGGCGCGCAACCTCCACGCCTGCGCCAAGGCGGTGGCCGCGGCCGGGCGCTTCCCCGACACCCTCGACGGGCTGCGCAAGCTCCCCGGCATCGGCGCCTACACGGCCGGCGCGGTCGCGGCGATCGCCTTCGACCGCCCGGAAGCGGCGGTCGACGGCAACGTCGAGCGGGTGATGACGCGGCTCTACGCGATCGAGACGCCGCTGCCCGGCGCCCGGCCCGAGATCCGGCGCGTGACGCAAGCGCTGGTGCCGCTCGACCGGCCCGGCGATTTCGCGCAGGCCGTGATGGATCTCGGCGCCACCATCTGCACGCCGAAGCGCCCGGCCTGCGCGCTCTGCCCGTGGATGGCGCCCTGCCGCGCCCGCGCGGCCGGCAACCCGGAGACCTACCCGCGCAAGCTCAAGGCCGTGAAGGGCCCCCTGCGGCGCGGCGCGGCCTTTGTCGTCGTCCGCTCCGGCGACGAGGCCGTCCTGCTGCGCACCCGGCCGCCGGAAGGCCTGCTCGGCAGCATGGCCGAGCCGCCGATGAGCGCCTGGGCACCGGACTACGACCCCGCAGGCGCGCTCCTCGACGCGCCCCTCGACGCGCGCTGGAAACGGCTGCCGGGGCTGGTGCGGCACGGCTTCACGCATTTCCCGCTGGAGCTGACCGTGTTCCTCGCCCGCGTCGCGCTGTCGACGCAGGCGCCGGCCGGGATGCGCTTCACGCCGCGGCGCGACCTCGACGCGGAGCCGCTGCCCGGCGTGATGAGGAAGGTGCTGGCCCACGCCTTCGATCCGAAGCCGGAATCCGAGGCGAAGCCCCGCGGCCGGCCGAAGCGCGATCCGCCGCCGATGCCGATGCTGGCGGTCTGGGAAGCGCCCGAGACGGTCGCGGACCCGCCGCGCTTCCGCCCGGTGCCGAAGCCGACGCCGCGCATCGTCGAGCCGCCGGCGCCGACGGATGAGATGTTCGAAGGGGAGCCGGAGGTGGTGCCGCCCGCCCGCAAGCCGGCGCGGAAACGCTGACGGCGCGCACGCATTCCCTCCGCCGCACCCAAGTCGGGCCTGCCCGACTTGGGCACACGAGGTGCGGATCTCGGGCAAGCCCGCGATCCGTCGGGGGGGAGGGGGCGCGGTTCTAGCCCGCCGCCCCCATCACCGCGCGGAGCTTCGCGCGATAGGTGTCGATCACCACCAGCTTGCCGGCGCGCTCGGCGTGCCAGAACGTCCAGCCGTTGCAGGCGGGCAGGCCCTGGACCAGGGCGCCGACCTTGTGGATCGAGCCGATGGCGACGCCGACGTCGAGCTGGCCGTCCGGCCGCACCGTCGCCTTGAAGCGGCGGCGCTCGTCGGTGAGCACGTCGCCGGCCTTGAGATGGCCGGCCTCGACCACGCCGAGGAACGGCACCCGCGGCTCGGCGCGCTTGGTCGGCGCGACGAGGAGCGCGGCCCGCGACAGCGGCACCACCGCGTCGATGCGCCGGCGCGCGGCGTCGGCGTAGACCGCCTCGCGCTCGCACCCGATGAAGCGACGCCCGAGCAGCTTGGCCACCGCGCCGGTGGTGCCGGTGCCGAAGAACGGGTCGAGCACCACGTCGCCGGGATTGGTCGCCGAGAGCAGCGTGCGGGCGAGCAGCGCCTCCGGCTTCTGGGTCGGGTGGACCTTGCTGCCGTCGGCGCCCTTCAGGCGCTCGTCGCCGGTGCAGAGCGGGATGAACCAGTCCGAGCGCATCTGAAGGTCTTCGTTGCCGCCCTTCAGCGCGTCGTAATGGAAGGTGTAGCCCTTCGATTCGGCCGAGCGGGAGGCCCAGATCAGGGTCTCGTGCGCGTTGGTGAAGCGCTTGCCGCGGAAGTTCGGCATCGGGTTGGCCTTGCGCCAGACGATGTCGTTGAGGATCCAGAAACCAAGATCCTGCAGCACGCTGCCGACGCGGAAGATGTTGTGGTACGACCCGATCACCCACAGCGTGGCGTTCGGCTTCATCACCCGGCGGCAGGCGGTGAGCCAGTCGCGGGTGAAGCTGTCGTAGCTGGCGAAGCTCGCGAACTTGTCCCAGTCGTCGTCGACGGCGTCGACCCGACTCTGGTCCGGCCGCATCAGCGAGGCGTCGCCGAGCTGGAGATTGTAGGGCGGGTCGGCGAAGACGCAGTCGACCGACGACGCCGGCAGGCGGTTCATCGCCGCGATGCAGTCGCCGACGAGGATCTCGTCGAGGGGAAGGCGCTGGACGGCGGGTACGAGACCCATCCGTGGTGCCGACGAAGCGCGCCCGGTACGCGAGACATGTTTCCGGGCGGCGGCGTCGGCAACCACGGTACGCGGGGAAGCCATGGCAAACACCGGTTACGCGACTGACCGGCAGACCATGGCCCCGTTAAGGTAAAGGTCGCGTTTCCGATTTGTGGAACTTCATGTCCCGGTTTGGGGCTGGCGTTGCTTTCGATCTCTTTCTGGATCGTCGCGGCCTGTCGCGTTCACGTCGCCTTAACCATTCCCGTCACGGCGATTTGCCTTGCCGGGACCGCATCCACCGCACCCGATGCGGCGATTGTCGCGTTCCGCGCTCGCATGTCCGGATGGATCGCTCCAAGCGCCTCGCAGCGACCGGGTCGTGCGCCGACACGGTCGTGGACCCGGAACGACCCGGCGGTGCAGGCAGGCGCCCGCGGCGCCGCGCCCACGAGCCCGGCTCGGCCCCACGCTACGGCCAAGCTCAGTCGCAGGGTGGGCAGCAGGGTTTCGCTGAGCGCACGTCTCGGACCTCGACGGCGGTTCTTCCTGCGTCCCTGTGCGGGGGCATGAAGACTATACCGCAGCGTAATCGGGCATTCGCACCGAGAAAAAGACAAGTCTTCAATGCTTGCGCGTTGCTTGCAGCGGCGAATGCGGACGACATCTTCGAAATTCGGCCGGAATGTGATCCGGCTGCCCAAAATGTGGGGGTCTCATTTCAGCCCCGTTCGGTCTCGATTGGCGCCGCCCTCGTCAACAGCCAAGGACCGAAGCATGCATTTCCGACCCGTCGCCAGAAACGCCGCCGTCACCCTCGGAACCGCCCTGTCGCTCGTCGCCGCCTCCTTGCCGGCCGCCGCCCAGAGCGGAGGCGCATCCTGGTACGGCAGCGGCCATCGCACCGCGAGCGGCGAGCGCTTCAACCCGAACGGAATGACCGCCGCCCACCGCAGCCTGCCCTTCGGCACCCGCGTCCGCGTCGAGAACCGGCGCACCGGCCGGTCGGTCGTGGTGCGGATCAACGATCGCGGCCCGTTCGTCCATGGCCGCATCATCGATCTGTCCCGCGGCTCGGCCCGGGCGCTCGGCATGGGCGGCACCACCTACGTCTCGCTGCACGTCGTGAACTGATGGGCAGGCCGGCCGGCGTTGCCCTGCACCCCGGCCGGCCCCATCTCCGAGCCTGAACCGGAGACGCAGCGCGAAAAGCCATGGCAAAACCCCTCATCGTCGACATCCCGCACGACCTCGGCCGCGACGAGGCGCGCCGCCGCATCGAGACCGGCGTCGAGCAGGGGCGCGCCTTGCTCGCCAAGAGCGGCGTCACCATCGAGAACCTCGCCTGGAGCGGCGACCGGCTCGACTTCGCGATCTCGGCGATGAAGCAGAACATGAACGGCCAGATCGACGTCGGCCAGGAGAGCGTGCGTGTCGAGTGCCACCTGCCGCTGCTGCTCGCGCTGTTCGCCGACAAGGTGAAGAAGATGGTCGGCAAGGAAGGCAACCTGCTGCTGACCAAGAAGTAGCACCGGAACACCCGGCGCGACCGCGCCGTTCACGCTCGTCACGCGGCGCGCGCCAAGACGCGCCGCGACCCCAGCGAGGAGCGTTTCCCATGGCCGATCCCGGCGCGATCCCCGAGGTGCCGACGAACCCGACGCCGGCCCCCGACACGCCCTACGACCCGCCGACCGTACCGAGCCCTGCGCCCGGCCCGGAGATCCCCGGCGAAACCCCGAGCGAGGCGCCCGGCATCACCCCGGCCGAGGTCCCCGTGACCACGCCCGGCATGCCGACGCCGACCGGCCCCGCCGACCCGGTCGCCTGAGCGCATCGGCATTTGTGGTGAGGCGGCCGCGCTGCCATAAGCCCGGCCATGGCCGCCCCACCGCTCCTGACCCTTCAAGACATCGCGCTCACCTTCGGCGGCACGCCGCTGATCGAGGGAGCGGGGTTCTCCGTCTCGCCCGGCGAGCGCACCTGCCTCGTCGGGCGCAACGGATCGGGCAAGTCGACGTTGATGAAGATCGCCGCCGGGCACGTCGAGCCGGATCGCGGCGTCCGCTTCGTCCAGCCCGGCACCACGATCCGCTATCTCGCCCAGGAGCCGGATTTCTCCGGCTTCGCCACCACCCTCGACTTCGTCGAGGCGGGCCTCGGCGACGGCGACGCGCATCATCGCGCCCGCTACCTGCTCGAGAGCCTCGGCCTCGACGGCAGCGAGGACCCGACGCGGCTCTCGGGCGGCGAGGGCCGCCGCGTCGCGCTCGCCCAGGCGCTGGCGCCCGAGCCCGACGTGCTGCTGCTGGACGAGCCGACCAACCACCTCGACCTGCCGGCGATCGAGTGGCTCGAGGCCGAGCTGAAGGGCACCCGCGCCGCGATGGTGCTGATCAGCCACGACCGGCGCTTCCTCTCCGCCCTGTCCCGCGCCACGATCTGGCTCGACCGCGGGGTCACCCGCCGGATCGAGCAGGGGTTTTCCGGCTTCGAGGCCTGGCGCGACGCGTTCTTCGAGGAGGAGGAGCGCGACCGGCACAAGCTCGAGCGTAAGATCAACGACGAGGAGCACTGGCTCCGCTACGGCGTCACTGCCCGGCGCAAGCGCAACGTGCGCCGCCTCGGCAACCTGCACGCGCTGCGCAAGGAGCGCCGCGACGACCGCCGCCCGGTCGGCACCGTGACGATGCAGGCCGGCGAGGCCGAGGCCTCGGGCACGCTGGTGATGGAGGCCAAGAACGCGAGCAAGAGCTTCGGCGAGCGCCGGATCGTCGCCGACCTGTCCCTGCGGGTGATGCGCGGCGACCGCCTCGGCATCGTCGGCGCCAACGGCGCCGGCAAGACCACGCTGATCAACCTGCTCACCGGCAAGCTGCAGCCCGACGACGGCAGCGTCCGCCAGGGCACCAACCTGAAGATGATGCTGCTCGACCAGGCCCGCGCGGTGCTCGAGCCGAGCATGACCGTGACCGAGGTGCTGACCGGCGGCAGCGGCGATTCCGTCGTCGTCAACGGCGTCAGCCGCCACGTGGTCGGCTACCTGAAGGACTTCCTGTTCACCCCCGAGCAGGCGCGCACGCCGGTGTCGGTGCTCTCGGGCGGCGAGCGCAACCGGCTGCTGATCGCCCGCGCGCTGGCGCAGCCGGCCAACCTTCTGGTCCTCGACGAGCCGACCAACGACCTCGATCTGGAGACCCTCGACCTGCTGCAGGAGATGCTCGGCGACTATTCCGGCACCCTGATCCTGGTGAGCCACGACCGCGACTTCCTCGACCGCGTCGTCGGCAGCGTGCTGGTCTCGGAAGGCGAGGGGCGCTGGGTCGAGTATGCCGGCGGCTACTCCGACATGGTCAACCAGCGCGGGATCGGCGTGCAGGCGCGCGCCGGCGCCAAGGGAAAAGCCGAAGCCAAGAGCGGCGCAAAGGCGGACCTTCGCGAAAGGGCCGAGGCGGCGCCCGCGTCGAAGGCGAAGCTGAACTTCAAGGACCAGCACGAGCTGAAGACGCTGCCCGCGCGGATGGAGAAGCTGCAGGGCGCGATCGCGCAGCTGCGCACGGTGCTGGCCGATCCCGGCCTCTACGCCCGCGACGCGGCCCGCTTCGACAAGGCGTCGGCGATGCTCGCCCAGGCCGAGGTCGAGCTGTCCGGCGCCGAGGAGCGCTGGCTCGAGCTGGAGATGCTGCGCGAAGGGTGAGCGTCCGCCGGCCTTCATGATGCCGCGATGGCGGTGCACGTCGCCCTGCAACCCTCGGGATCGCTGCCCGTGCCGCATTGCCTTCCCCCCGCCATGAAACGTCCACGCCTGCGATCCAGGGGCTGGCTGCTCGGCTTGCCCGTGGTCGGGCTGATCTGGGTCGGCACCACGCTGTACGCCGGGCCCGGGATCGGCGCGCGGATCGCCGAGGCCGGCGAGGCGGTGGCGCAGGCGACCGAGGCTGGATCGCCCGAGCCCTGGCTCCGCGTCACAGTCCGCGGGCGCGACATCGTCGCCGAGGGCGAGGCGCCGGGGCCGGCCGCGCGCGCGGCGGCGCTCGCGCGGCTGGAGGCGCTGGCCGAGCCGCGCCGGATCGTGCCCGAGATCGGGCTGATCGAGACCGCCGCGCCCTTCGCCTGGAGCGCCACCCGGACCGCCCCCGACCGCATCGCGGTCTCCGGCAGCCGCCCGGCGGAGATCGGCCGCGCCGCCCTGCGGACGCGCCTGGCCGCCGAGATCCCCGACGAGACGGCGATCGACGACGCGGCCCATGCCGCCCGCGGCGCACCGCCCGACTTCCCCGCGGCGGCGGCCTACGCGGTCGCGCGCCTGCGCAACCTCGCGCCGGGCGCCATCGCCACGGTGACGGACATGGCGATCGCCGTCTCGGGCGAGGCGGTGGACGTCGCCGCCTACGACGCGCTGCGCGCCGCGCTCGCCGAGCCGCCGCCGGGCTACACGCTCGGCCGGGTCGACGTCCTGCCGGCGCGGATCGACGACTTCACCATGGCCGTGTCGCGAAACCCCGGCGGCGGGGTGGTGCTCACCGGCTCGGTGGTCTCGGAGGCGGCGCGGGCCGAGATCGGGCGGCTGGCCGCGGAGATCGCCGACGGCGTCGCGGTCGAGGACCGGATGCGCACCGCCCGCGGCCTCGCCAAGGACATCGAGCCGGACGCGCTGGCCCGGTTCCTGGTCCGCCTCGTCGGGCTGATGCAGAGCGGCGGCGCCCGCTTCGACGGCGCGCGGGTGTCGGTCGCGGGCGACGCCGTCGACAGCCAGGCCGTCGGGGAGATCGAGACGGTGATGCGCGACGCCAGGCCCGCCGGGGTCGGAGCCGGCGCGGTGGCGCTCACGGTGAAGCCGCTCTCGCCCTACCGCGTCGCGATCCGGCGCGAGGCCGACAGCGTCAGCCTGTCCGGCCACCTGCCCGATACGGAAGCGCGCGACCGGTTGCTCGCGGTAGTGAAGCCGCGCTTCTTCCGCGAGCGCATCCTCGACCGCACCCGCATCGCCGACGGCGCGCCGCCGGACCTCGCCGCCGCCCTGTCCGCCGCGGTGCCGGTGCTGGCGAGCCTGTCGAGCGGCGAGGTCGCGGTCGCCGACCGCACGCTGACGCTGTCGGGCGAGAGCCTGTATCGCGAGGCCGCGGGACGGGTCGCCCGGACACTGCCGGCCGCGATGCCGCCGGGCTGGAGCGCCACCGTCGCGGTGGTGCCGAAGACCCCCGTGCCGACGCGCGATCCCGAGGCCTGTCGCGCCGAGGCGACGGCGCTCGTCGGCGGAACCAGCCTGCGCTTCCCGCCCGGCTCGGGCGCGCTCGCGCCGATCTTCTATCCGGTGCTCGATCGTCTCGCCGACCTCGCCAAAACCTGCCCCGCGCTGCGCATCGCGGTCGCCGGCCACGGCGATCCGGCCAAGCCCGCGCCCGCTCCGCCCGAGGCGAAGGTCGCCGACGCGTCCGGGGCGCAGGCAGGGGCTAAGCCCGATCCGGCCAAGAGCGACGCGGCGAAGCCCGACGCCAAGGCATCGGACAAGATGGCCGCGCCGGCGTCCAAGGACGCCAAGCCTGCCAAGGATGCCAAGCCGAAGGACGCCAAGCCGAAGGACGCGAAGCCCAGGGAGGCGACCGAAGCGCCCGAGCCCGACCTGGCGCGGCTGCGCGCCGGTGTGGTCGTCGAGTACCTGCTCCAGGCCGGCGCCGGCGTCGATCAGCTCAGCATCGCGGACAAACCCTCGGACCGGCCGGGCATCGCCTTCGCCGTGCTGCCCTGACCGTCAAGAGGCCGTTCGCCCGTGATGCTTCTCCTCGCCGGCCTGTGGCCGGGATCGCTCGCCGCCCTGGTGCTCGGGCTCGGCGTCGGCCGGCTCGCCGGGTTGCCTTCCGGCCCCGCGATTCCCGCCGCGCTCGGGATCGCGACCCTGGTGCTGGCCGGCATCGCCCTCGCGGGGATCGTGCCCGGCGTCGCCGGGTTCTGGCTCGAGAGCGCGGTCGCGATGCTGGCGCCCTACCTCGCCGGCTGCGCGCTCGGCGGGCTCCCCCGGCGCCTCGCGGGGGTGCGACCGAGCGAGCCCCCCACAACCTGAAGCCGGCGCGGAACCGAGGCGCCCCGGTCCGGCGTTGCCCCTCCAGACAGAGCCTTCGGGCTCACCGGAGACACGCAACGGACCCCAAACCATGAGACTCGATCGCTCCGCCCGCCGTCGCCTCACCCTGCGCCCGCGCGCCGGCCTCGCCGCCACCGCGCTCCTCGCTGCCGGCCTCGCCGGCTCCGGTGCGCTCGCAATGCGCGGCGACTTCGTCGAGCCGGCGCGCGCGCAGTCGGCGGCCAGCCGCATCGACCAGCCCACCGCCGCGACCCTGCCGGACGCCGAAGGGCGGCCGAACGGGACCGTCCCCTCGGCCCGCGCCCTCGCGCCCGGCACCGACGTGATGGACACCGGCACCGTCGGCGCCGCGCGGGTGAACCCGAAAGAGCACCTGCCCGACGCCACGCGCTCCGCCCGCTAGGCGTGACGCAACCTCGGCCCGGCCCCCGCCGTTGATCGGCGGGGGCTTTTTCGTGCGCTCCGTCCATCCTGATTGAAGGAAACCACCATGGGTCTGCTCGATTCGGTGATCGGCGGCGTGCTCGGGCAGGTGCTCGGCGGCGGACGCGGCGGCAACCCAGGGGGCGCGGCCGGCGGCGCGATGTCGCCGATCGTGAAGGCGTTGCTGATGCTGCTGCTCGCCAAGGGCGCGAGCGGCGGCTTGGGCGGCGCCCTCGGCGACGTGTTCGGCGGCGGCCAGCGCCGGCCGGAACCCGGCCCGGACACCGAACGCTCCGGCGGCGCCGGCCCCTACGGCCGCGATCCGGGCCACTCCGCCGACGATTCCGCGCAGGATCCCGGCGACATCGGCGGCTTCGACCAGGACGGCGGCCGCCGCGACGCGCCACTGCCGCCCGGCGATTTCAGCGACCTCTCCGGGATGCTCGACGGCCCCGGCGACCGAGCCAATGTTCCTCATTCAGGAAATGTTTCACATGAAACATCGGGCCGGGTCGGCGGGATCGACGGCCTCGTCGATCGCTTCCGCCAGGGCGGCCTCGGCGACGTGATCGACTCGTGGATCGGTCACGGCAGCAACCGCAGCATCGAGCCCCACGACCTCGCCCGCGCGCTCGGCCCCGACACCCTCGGCGCGCTCCAGAGCCAGACCGGGATGGACCGGGACTCGCTGCTGTCGCAGCTGTCTCAGGTGCTGCCGGAGGTGGTCCACGGGCTCACGCCGCAGGGGCGGATGCCGGATGCGGGGGAACGGCGGGGGTGGTAGTTCCCGGAATCACAAGCTGGGAACTTAGCATGAGCAGTAGCACAGACTTGAATAATTTAAAGAAAGATTTGGTGCGGCAAATATCATTCGGAAACCAAGTTGCGGAAGAGGAACGGGAAAATTTACAAGAATATTTCGTCGTTACCCAAGCCTGGGAAAGAGTATATGCCGGAGAAGTTGATGTAGTATATGGCCCGAAAGGATCAGGAAAGAGTGCAATTTATGTACTTATTCAAGATCATGCCGATGCGCTTTTTGACAAAGGTATATTGCTTATAGCTGCGGAAAATCCTCAGAGTTCTCCTGCGTTTAAAGGATTGTTGGTCGATCCGCCTCAGACCGAACGCGAGTAGATTGCAATTTGGAAATTGTACTTTGTCACGCTGCTCGGTAGGACCATAAGCGACTACGATATTACAAGTTCTTCAGCAAAAGATTTAATAAAATTGTTGGAGGATCATGAACTTTTACCAAGCTCTGAAACAACACTTATTTCAATTCTTCGAACCGTTCGAAACTATGCTTACAAGATATTTCATCCGACTGAAATATCAGCGGAGATATCGGTCGATCCAACTACCTCGCTGCCTACATTATTGCCCAGAATTAGGTTTGACGAACCTACAATTACGGAAGCTAGGAAGGGAGAGATTTCAGTTGATGAGTTATTTCGAAAAGCTGCATTGGCATTGTCTAGTGCAAACTACAATGCGTGGATCACTATAGATCGTCTCGATGTCGCCTTCGATGACTCGGCGGAGTTAGAAAAAAATGCGTTGCGCGCACTTTTTCGCGTGTACCGCGATATTCGTGATGTTAGCAACGTATCGCTGAAAATATTTTTAAGAACTGATATTTGGGATCGAATCACACATGAGGGATTCCGAGAAGCGAATCATATTACTAGAGACTTCCAATTGGTTTGGACTAAGCAAAGCCTACAAAATCTCATTATCAGACGTCTCTTAAGTAATGATCGTCTCGTCTCATTCTATAATATTGACAAGCAGCGCGTGCTCCAATCTTCTGTCGAGCAAGAGCAAATTTTTGATCGGATATTTCCTATGCAGGTCGAGAGAGGGGAGAATCAGTCTACTACGTTGGATTGGCTTTTGAAGCGTACTACCGACGGATCGGGTAAGCATAATCCTAGAGAAATAATCCTGTTCCTGAACCGCGTTTGCGAGTTGCAGAATCAAAAGCTCGAACGTGGGGAATCTCCCCCGGCTGGAACAATTTTGTTCGATCGGTTCGTATTCAAAGAAGCTCTTCCTGCCCTTTCAGCATATAAAGTTACAAAAGTACTCTATGCGGAATATCCTGACTTACGGGTTTATATAGAGGGGTTAGAGCGCCAGAAGTCCGAGCATAACGCAGCATCTCTCGGCCGGATCTGGACAGTCACGGAGCTTGAGGCGTTAGCGATTGCGCTTAAGCTTCGCGATCTTGGATTTTTTGAAGAAAGAGGATCTAGGGAAAGCCCGACCTTCTGGGTCCCATTTATTTTTAGATCACATCTTTCCCTAATTCAGGGTCGTGCGGACGAAATTGCTGGTTAGAGCCGCGGCACGTTAGACCCGCCGCATCACCAAGCTCGCATTCGTTCCGCCAAACCCGAACGAATTCGACAGCGCGATGTCGACCCGCCGGCGCTTGGCCTCGTGCGGGACGAGGTCGAGGGCGGTCTCGACGCTCGGGTCGTCGAGGTTAAGGGTTGGGGGGATGACGCCGTCGCGAATGGTCAGGATCGAGAAGATCGCCTCGATCGCGCCGGCGGCGCCGAGGAGGTGGCCGACGGCGGACTTGGTCGAGGACATCGCGACGCCCTGGGCCGAGGCGCCGAGCAGGCGCTCGACGGCGCGCAGCTCGAGCTCGTCGCCCATCGGCGTCGAGGTGCCGTGGGCGTTGATGTAGTCGATCGCGCCCGGGTCGATGCCGGCGCGCTTCACGGCCGCCGTCATGCAGCGGAAGGCGCCGTCGCCGTCCGGCGAGGGAGAGGTGATGTGGTAGGCGTCGCCCGACATGCCGTAGCCGACTACCTCGGCGTAGATCTTGGCGCCGCGGGCCTTGGCGTGGTCGTACTCCTCGAGCACCACCACGCCGGCGCCTTCGCCCATCACGAAGCCGTCGCGGGCCTTGTCGTAGGGGCGCGAGGCCTTGGTCGGCGTGTCGTTGAAGCCGGTGGACAGCGCCCGGCAGGCGGCGAAGCCCGCGATCGACAGCCGGTCGACCGGCGATTCGGCGCCGCCCGCGACCATCACGTCGGCGTCGCCCAGCATGATCAGGCGGGCCGCGTCGCCGATCGCGTGCGTGCCGGTGGAGCAGGCGGTGACGACGGCGCTGTTCGGGCCCTTGAGGCCGTGCGCGATCGAGACCTGGCCCGAGGCCATGTTGATGATGCGGCCGGGGATGAAGAACGGCGAGATCCGCCGCGGGCCCTTGTCCTTCAGGGTCACCGAGGCGTCGTAGATGCCGCCGATGCCGCCGATGCCGGAGCCGATCATCACGCCGGTGGCGCACTGGTCCTCGTAGCTCGTCGGGTGCCAGCCGGCATCGTCGAGCGCCTGGCCCGCGGCGGCCATCGCGAAGACGATGAACGGGTCGACCTTGCGCTGCTCCTTCGGCTCCATCCACGCGTCGGGATCGAAGGTGCCGTCGCTGCCGTCGCCCAGCGGCACGGTGCAGGCGATGCGGCAGGCGAGGTCGGAGGTCTCGAAGGTGGTGATCGGCCCGGCGCCGCTGTCGCCGGCGATCAGCCGGCTCCAGGTGTGCTCGACTCCGCTGCCGAGCGGCGTGACCATCCCCAGACCCGTAACCACCACCCGCCGCATCGCGCTATCCCGAACCCGTTCCGCTTGAACAACGACAGCGGCGCGTCGGGTGTTTCCACCCCGCCCGCGCCGCGTCGACCCGAAGGACGTTTTGGCCGATCAGGCGGCCGAGTTCTTCTCCAGGAACTTCACCGCATCGCCGACCGTCTGGATGGTCTCGGCGGCGTCGTCCGGAATCTCGACGTTGAACTCTTCCTCGAACGCCATCACGAGCTCGACGGTGTCGAGGCTGTCGGCACCGAGGTCGTCGATGAAGTTGGCGCCCTCGACCACCTTCTCGGGCTCGACGCCCAGGTGCTCGATGACGATCTTCTTCACGCGCTCAGCGATATCGCTCATCGTTGCTGGTCCTCGGTCTTCACGTTACGTGGGTGAAAGGAATGGCGCCGTTGCCGCCGTGGCCCTTGCTTCGGGCCGGTCCTGTTTCGAGCGGCTGGTGACCGAACGCGCTGGGTCCTGAAATCCTGTTGGCCTTGGACTCGGAACCCGCCGAACCGTCAACCCCTTGCACGGCAGCCGGGGTGTTAACACAGGGTTTCGGCGCTGGCGAGGCCCGGTTCACGAACCGTTCATCGGTGTGCTCCGGGCGCCGATTCCGCCGCGTTTTCCGCGGGATGGCCGGGCTGCGCGCCCCGGCGTCACACCATCGCCATGCCGCCGTTGACGTGCAGCGTCTGGCCGGTGACGTAGGCCGCTTCCGCCGAGGCGAGGTAGACCACGGCGGCGGCCACCTCCGCACCCTCGCCGAGGCGCCCGGCCGGCACCCGGCCGAGGATGCCCTCGCGCTGCTTCTCGTTGAGCACGTCGGTCATCGGCGAGGCGATGAAGCCGGGGCTGACGCAGTTCACGGTGACGTTGCGCGAGGCGACCTCCGCCGCCAGCGCCTTGGTCAGCCCGACGAGCCCGGCCTTGGCCGCCGCGTAGTTGCCCTGGCCGGGGTTGCCGGTGGTGCCGACCACCGAGCCGATGTTGACGATGCGGCCGGCCCGCCGCCGCATCATCCCCCGCACCGCCGCCCGCGACAGGCGGAACGCGGCGGTGAGGTTGACGGCGATGACCTGGTCCCACTCCTCGTCCTTCATCCGCACGAAGATGTTGTCCCGGGTGATGCCGGCGTTGTTGACGAGGATGTCGAGGCCGCCGAGCGCGGCCTCCGCCGCCGGCACCAGCGCCTCGACGGCGGCCGTGTCGGACAGGTTCGTCGGCAGCACGTGCGCGCGCGCGCCGAGCTCGCCCGCCAGCGCCTCCAGCGCCTCGGCGCGGGTGCCCGACAGGGCCACCGCCGCCCCCTGCGCATGCAGCGCCCGCGCGATGGCGCCGCCGAGCCCGCCGGTGGCACCGGTGACGAGGGCTTTCTTGCCGGTGAGATCGAACATGGGGATCACCTCATCTGTGGGTGTCGAAGTCTTGGTATCGGCTCCGCGCGTCTCCCCCCCCCTCTGCGGGGGAGGGTGGCCCCAGCGTCAGCGGGGGTCGGGGGAGGGGAGCGCCGTATCCGGAGGCGTCGCTCCCCGCATCCGACCCGCTTCGCGGGCCACCTTCTCCCGCAGAGGGGAGAAGGAAGGCGCGCGCGGGCCTCGATCACGCCACGGAGAACGCGGCGACGTCGTCCGGCGTCCCGACCGGCATCGCCGCGGCACCGGCCGCGATGCGCTTGACGAGGCCCGACAGAACCTTGCCGGAGCCGATCTCGGAGAACGCGTCGACGCCCGCCGCCGCCATGGCCGCGATGCTCTCGCGCCAGCGCACGGTTCCGGTCACCTGCGCCACGAGGTTTCGGCGAATCGCATCCGGATCCGAGACCGGCGCCGCGAGCACGTTGGCGTAGAGCGGCACGGCCGGCGGGTTCAGCGTGACCGCGTCGAGCGCCGCCCGCATCGCCTCGGCGGCGGGCTGCATCAGGCGGCAGTGGAACGGTGCCGAGACGTTGAGCATCACCGCGCGCTTGATCCCGCGCGCCTGCGCGAGCGCCACGGCGCGCTCGACCGCGGCCCGGTCGCCCGAGAGAACGACCTGGCCGGCGCCGTTGTCGTTGGCGACGTCGCAGACCGCGCCCTCGGCCGCCTCCCCCGCGATCGCCGCGGCGGTCTCGACCTCGGCGCCGATCAGCGCCGCCATGGCGCCGTCGCCGGGGGCGACCGCCGCCTGCATCGCCTCGCCGCGGATGCGCAGCAGGCGCGCGGTGTCGGCGATCGTGAGGCTGCCGGCGGCGGCGAGGGCGGAATATTCCCCGAGCGAATGCCCGGCGACGAAGGCGACGTCGCGCGCGAGATCGAGCCCGCGCTCGGCCTCCAGCACCCGCAGCACCGCGAGGCTCGCGGCCATCAGCGCCGGCTGCGCGTTGGCGGTCAGCGTCAGCGCGTCGAGCGGGCCCTCGAACATCAGGCGGGAGAGCGGCTGGCCCAGGGCGTCGTCGACCTCGGCGAACACGGCGCGCGCCTGAGGGAAGGCCTCGGCCAGCGCCTTGCCCATGCCGACGGCCTGGCTGCCCTGGCCCGGAAAGATGAGTGCCCGCACGGTCGCTCCGTCGCCTAACCCATTGTCGGAAAGGGCGGCGCAGTCGCACCACCCGCCGCGGGTGTCAACAATGCAGCGCACAAACGGGGCCTGCGCCCCGGGCCGTCGCGGCTCGGCGATTCGTGCCGTCGGCGGCACGGTCTCGCGGGGATGCACGACGCAATAAACCGCTGTGCTTGTTGCCAAACCGCAACCGGTGTATGAGCCGGCACCGCCCGACATCCCCGTATCCGCTGGAAGGAGCCGCCGCGCATGGCTCGCGTCACCGTCGAAGATTGCATCGAGAAGGTCGAGAACCGGTTCGAGCTGGTCCTGCTCGCGAGCCACCGCGCGCGTCTCCTCGCCGCCGGCGCGCCGCTCACCGTGGACCGCGACCGCGACAAGAACCCGGTCGTGGCGCTCCGCGAGATCGGCGACGAGACCATCACCGCCGACGACCTCAAGGAACAGCTGATCCACTCGATGCAGAAGTACGTCGAGGTCGACGAGCCGGAGGCCGAGGCCGTGCCGTTGCTGTCGAGCTCGCCTACCGCCGCCGCCGTCTCGCCGACCGCCGCGAGCGACGATTCCGCGCCGCAGTTCGACCGCATGAGCGAGGAGGACCTGCTCCGCGGCCTCGAGAACCTGGCGCCGCCGGTCGAGACCGACGACGAGGGCGAGTAGCCTTCGGCGTCGTCGCCGGACTTCGGACTTTCACGGGCCCGGCGGAGACGCCGGGCCTTTTGCTTGCGCGCCGCCTCGGCTTTCTCGGGCTGCGACGCATTCGGGGCTGGCGCGCGGCCGCGGCTTGCGTGAGACTTGCGCCTCCTCGCGATCGGAAAGGGTCTCCCGGCGGATGATGCGCCAGTACGAACTCGTCGAGCGGGTGAAGCGCTACAACCCCGCGACGAACGAGGCGCTGCTCAACCGTGCCTACGTCTACGCCATGCGCGCGCACGGCACGCAGAAGCGGGCGTCCGGCGACCCGTTCTTCGCCCATCCCCTCGAGGTCGCCGCGATCCTCACGGACTTGCGCCTCGACGACGCGACCATCGTCGCGGCGGTGCTGCACGACACCGTCGAGGATACGGCGGCGACGCTCGACGAGATCCGCGAGCTGTTCAGCTCCGAGATCGGCGCGCTGGTCGACGGCCTGACCAAGCTCAAGCGCCTCGACCTCGTCTCGAAGCGCGCGGCGCAGGGCGAGAACTTCCGCAAGCTGCTGCTCGCCGTGGCGGCGGACGTGCGCGTGCTGCTGGTCAAGCTCGCCGACCGCCTGCACAACATGCGCACACTCCAGCACATGCGCGCGGACAAGCGCGAGCGGATCGCGCAGGAGACACTGGACATCTACGCGCCGCTGGCCGGGCGCATGGGCATGCAGGAGCTGCGCGAGGAGCTGGAGGACCTGTCCTTCCGCAACCTCAAGCCGGAGATCTACGCCACCGTCACGCGGCGGCTCTCCGACCTCACCGCGAAGACCGAGAGCCTGGTCGACACCATCGAGCGCGACCTCACCGCAAAACTCTCCGCCCGCGGGATCGAGGCCGCCGTCACCGGCCGCCAGAAGCGGCCGTTCTCGATCTGGTCGAAGATGGAGCGCAAGTCCGTCGCCTTCGAGCAGCTCTCGGACGTGTTCGGCTTCCGCGTCGTCGTCGAGACGCTGGACGATTGCTACGCGGCGCTCGGCGTCGTCCACACCACCTGGCCGATGGTGCCGGGGCGCTACAAGGACTACATCTCGACGCCGAAGCAGAACGACTACCGCTCGATCCACACCACGGTGATCGGCCCGAAGAGCCAGCGCGTCGAGCTGCAGATCCGCACCCGGGCGATGGACGACATCGCCGAGTACGGCATCGCCGCGCACGCGCATTACAAGGAGGCCGGCAAGCTGCCGGCCGGCCGCGAGCCGGAGGGCGGCGTCGCCCCGCGGCTGGCGGCCGAGAGCGGCGCCTACCAGTGGCTGCGCCGCACGATCGAGCTGCTGGCCGAGGGCGACAGCCCGGAGGAATTCCTCGAGCACACCAAGCTCGAGCTGTTTCAGGACCAGGTGTTCTGCTTCACGCCGAAGGGCCGGCTCATCGCCCTGCCGCGCGGCGCCACGCCGATCGACTTCGCCTACGCGGTGCACACCGACGTCGGCAACTCGGCGGTCGGCGCCAAGATCAACGGCCGGATGGCGCCGCTGCTGCACGAGCTCGCCAACGGCGACGAGGTCGAGATCTCGCGCTCGGACGGCGCCGCGCCGCCGGCCGCCTGGGAATCGCTCGTCGTCACCGGCAAGGCCCGCGCTGCGATCCGGCGCGCGACCCGCTCGGCGGTGCGTCGACAATATGCCGGCCTCGGGCGCCAGATCCTCGATCGGGCGTTCGAGCGCGCGGGCAAGAGCTTCACCGACGACAAGCTGCGCGGCGCGCTCCCGCGCCTCGCCCGCGCCTCGGCCGAGGACGTGTTCGCGGCGGTGGGGCGCGGCGAGATGTTCTCGGGCGACGTCGTGCGCGGCGTCTACCCAGACTACAAGGACGAGCGGAAATCGGGCCCGGCCGGGGTGCCGCAACCGGTGGTCAACGGCGCCGGCCGCCTGATCCGGTCGAAGGACCAGACCATGCGCCTGACCTTCCCGGGCGGCGGCGCGGCGGACGGAACCGACGCGATCCCGATCCGCGGCCTCGCCGGCGACCTGCCGGTGAGCTTCGCCCCGGACGGCGGCGCGGTGCCCGGCGACCGCATCGTCGGCATCCTGACGCCCGGCGTCGGCGTGACGATCTACCCGATCCAGTCGGCGGCCCTGGCCGCGTTCGACAACGAGCCCGAGCGCTGGCTCGACGTGCGCTGGGACATCGAGGCGGACGCCACCGAGCGCTTCCCCGCGCGGCTCGCCACGCAATCGATCAACGAGCCCGGCGTGCTGGCGCAGATCGCACAGGTGATCGCCGACCACGACGGCAACATTGACAACCTCTCGATGAAGCGCCGCACTCAGGACTTCACCGACATCGTCATCGACCTCTCGGTCTGGGACCTGCAGCATCTGAACGCGATCATCGCGGAGCTGCGCGGCAAGCGGACGGTGAGCCGGGTCGACCGGGTGAACGGGTAGGCGGCGCAACATCCTCCGATCCGTGCTTCTGCCTCGGCGGACGAGGCGCGCCCGCAATCGACGCACGGCCTTCATCCCGAAGCCGCACAGCGCAGCCCGGACGCTGGATCCGCCCATGACCGCCGTCTCGATCGGCACCCGCGGCTCCGGATGCCGGCTTCGCCTTCTGCACTCGGGAACGACGGCGCGGAGCCGGAAACCAGGGTCGAGCGGCCGAGACGCGGTGCGCCGCGACGCTTCCCCTTCCGCTTGCCTCCACCTGCTCCCGCTGCCACAAGCGCAGCGTTCGCCATCACCCCGCGAGGAGCCGTGCGCATGAGTCCGGATGAGGTTCTCGCGGAGTTCCGCGATGCGGGCGCGCTGCTCGAAGGCCACTTCATCCTGAGCTCCGGCCTGCGCTCGGCGGTCTTCCTGCAGAAGATGGCGATCTTCTCCGAGCCGCCGCGCACCGAGCGCCTGTGCAGGGCGCTCGCCGCCGTGATCACGGCGCGCTTCGGCCCAATCGACATCGTCGTCTCGCCGGCGATCGGCGGCATCGTGCCCGGCTACGAGACCGCGCGGCACCTCGGGGCGCGCGCGATCTTCGTCGAGCGCGATCCCGGCGGCCCGTTCACCCTGCGGCGCGGCTTCAGCATCCCGGCCGGCCAGCGCGCGGTGATCGTCGAGGACATCGTCACGACCGGGCTGTCCGCGCGCGAATGCCTCGCCTCGCTGCGGGGCGAGCCCGGCGAGATCGTCGGCGCCGCCTGCCTGATCGACCGCTCGGGCGGCCGCGGCGAGATCGGCCTGCCGCTGCTCTCGCTCGTCACACTCGACATCCCGGCCTATCCCCCCGACGCGCTGCCGCCCGAGCTGGCCGCATTGCCTCCGGTGAAGCCGGGCAGCCGTGTCATGTCGCAGGCCTGAGCGCTGGCCGACGGGCTCACGCGCGTTTGATCGTCCCGGCAGCAGATGTTTCGCTGTTGTTGCGGGGCGAATGAGAAAAAGATCGACGAGGTTGTGTCGACCGATCGTCGAAAGGACGTTTTCCGTCGAAGGTTGACACATTCCATCGTGCGCTTCACACATGCCGTACGGTCACTATTGCGCACCGTCGCCGGCGATTTTTGGAACAAGCAGCGTCCACTGTCCTCCGTTGGGCCGACTTTGCACCCGTAACCTTGATGCGTGTCGTCCACCTGCTTTTCCGCGGGCGGTACGTGCCATGATTGTTTTGGTTATATTTTAGAAATGGATCGTGCCATGAGTGCACTACAGCGCAGCGCCCTGTTCATCGACGGCGCCAACCTCTACGCGACGACGAAGGCCCTCGGCTTCGACATCGACTACAAGCGGCTTCTGAAAGAATTCCAGTCCCGCGACAACATGATTCGGGCGTTCTACTACACCGCGATGATCGAGGATCAGGAGTATTCCTCGATCCGTCCGCTGATCGACTGGCTCGACTACAACGGCTACCGCGTCGTCACCAAGCCCGCCAAGGAGTTCACCGACTCGCTCGGCCGCCGCAAGGTCAAGGGCAACATGGACATCGAGCTTGCGATCGATGCGCTCGAGCTGAGCCAGTACATCGACCACATGGTGCTGTTCTCCGGCGACGGCGATTTCCGCTCGCTGGTCGAGGCGATGCAGCGCCGCGGCGTGAAGGTCACGGTGGTCTCCACCATCCAGACCCAGCCGGCGATGATCTCCGACGACCTGCGCCGCCAGGCCGACGAGTTCGTCGACCTCGTGCAGCTGATCGGCAAGGTCGGGCGAGACCCCAGCGAGCGGCAGGCTCGCCCGGCCGGCGACCGGACGCGCGACTATGCCGAGCGGCCCGCCCGCGCCAACCCGGGCCTGGAAAGCCGCTACGGCATCCGTCAGGGCGCGAACGGAGCGCCGGACGCCCCCGCCGAGGATTAGGCCTTCGCGGTTCCCTCCCCATCGAGCCAGGCCAGGATGTCGGCCGCGCTGCGATCGGGTGGGAACACCGGGTAGAACACCTTCGTCACGACGCCGTCGTCGACGACGAGGCTGAGCCTGCACAGCAGGATGGTACCGGCCGCCTCGAAGGTCGGCAGCCGCACCGCCATCGCGAAGGCGCGCGAGGCGTCCGACAGCAGCGTGAACGGCAGCTGCAGGCGCGTCGCCGCCTCGCGCTGGTAGGCGCCCGTCTGCGTCGAGAGCCCGTGCACCTGCGCGACGCCGCGGGCCTTCAGGTCGTCATGGAGATCGCGGAAGCCGCACGCTTGCGGCGTGCAGCCGCGTGCACCGGGAATCGCGTCCCAGTCCGCCACCAGGTTCGGGTGTCCCGGCGCGCCGGTTCGCGGATAGGCGAAGACCACCGTCCGCCCGGCGAGCTTCGCCAGCGAGACGCGGGTGCCGTCGGTCGCCGCGAGCGACACGTCCGGCAGCCTCATCCCGGTCAGGTGCGCCGCCGCACCGTCGTCGATCGGGGTGGGAAGGTCGGCGGGCAGGGCGAGGTTCGGGTCCATGGCGCGGCTCCGGTTCGAGCAGGCGATTCAACGAGATGGGGCATCGCGCACGCCACCTCTCGTTCCAGCCTCGAAATCTGCTTTCTTGAACGAACATCCGCGCGTCGCTTCCCTCCCCCCTCTGCGGGGGAGAGTGGCCCGCGAAGCGGGTCGGGAGAGGGGTGCGACGCTGCCGGATACGGCGCACCCCTCTCCCGACCCTCGCTCACGCGAGGCCCACCCTCCCCCGCAATGGGGGGAGGGAAGGCGCAATCGGACTCTCGCAACCCGGGCCGGGCATCGTCGCGCCGACCCGCGCGGCCGTCCGGGAGCTACCCCCGGTCGCGCATAATCCGGGCGCGGTCGCGCTGCCAGTCGCGCTCCTTGGCGGCCTCGCGCTTGTCGTGGGCCTGCTTGCCCTTGCCGAGGCCGAGCTCGACCTTCGCGCGGCCCTTCTCGTTGAAGTAGATCTTCAGCGGCACCACCGTGTAGCCCTGGCGCTGCGTCGCGCCGATCCACTTGTCGATCTGGCGGCGGTGCATCAGTAGGCGCCGCGGGCGCTTGGTCTCGTGGTTGAAGCGGCTCGCCTGGACGTATTCCGGGATGTAGGCGTTGAACAGCATCAGGTCGCCGCCCGACGGGCCGGCATAGGCCTCGCCGATGGTCGCGCGCCCGCTGCGCAGCGATTTCACCTCGGTTCCAGTCAGCGAGATGCCGGCCTCCAGGGTGTCCTCGATCGCGTAGTGGAAGCGCGCGGCGCGGTTGTCGGCGACGATGCGGCGGTTCGGTTCGGGTTTGGGAGCCATCGGTCTCTTCGGTGCCTGGCGTCAGCCGGCCAGGAGGCCGGCATGGCGCAGGGCGGCGTCGACGATCGCCTTGGTCGCGTCCGAGACCGGCACGAGCGGCAGGCGCACGTCGGCGCTCATGTGGCCGAGGCGTTCCAGGGCGTACTTCACCGGCGAGGGGTTGGATTCGGCGAACAGCCCGACCTGGAGCGGCAGCAACCGGTCCTGCAGCTGCAGCGCCTTGGCGAAGTCGCCCGACAGCGTCGCCTCCTGCAGGTCGGCGCAGAGCCGCGGCGCCACGTTCGACACCACCGAGATGCAGCCGTGGCCGCCATGGGCGTTGTAGCCGAGCGCGGTCGCATCTTCGCCCGAAAGCTGGATGAAACCCTCGCCCATGGCCTGCCGCTGGAGGCTGACGCGATCGATCTTGGCGGTCGCGTCCTTCACCCCGGCGATGTTCTTGAGCTCGAACAGCCGCGCCATCGTCTCGACGCTCATGTCGACGACGGAGCGCGGAGGGATGTTGTAGATGATGATCGGAATGCCGACCGCGTCGTTGACGGCCTTGAAGTGGGCGTAGAGCCCGCCCTGCGTCGGCTTGTTGTAGTACGGCGTGACCACGAGCACCGCGTCGGCGCCCGCCTTCTCGGCGTGCTGCGCCCGCTCGACCGCCTCGGCCGTGGAGTTCGATCCGGCGCCGGCGATCACCGGCACGCGGCCGCCGGCCTCGTCGATGCAGGCCTCGACCACGCGGTCGTGCTCGCTGTGCGTCAGCGTCGGGCTCTCGCCGGTGGTGCCGGTCGGCACCAGGCCGTGGCTGCCCTGCTCGATCTGCCAGGCCACGAACTTTCGGAACGCCGCCTCGTCGAAGGCGCCGTCGCGGAACGGCGTCACCAGGGCGGTCATGGAGCCCCGAAGGCGGCGCGCAGTGGTCTCGGTCATCTCGGGCGTCCCAGCCGGTCTCGTTGCCCGCTCCGGCCTGGGCCGGTGGTCCGGCGCCGCGCTGCGGGCAGCGCAGACATAGGGCTTCCGCCACCCCCGCGCAAACCCTTCGCGCACGCGGTTAATGCGTTCTTAACGCTCGGCGCCGAGGCTGTCCTTTGCCGGCATCCGTCGAAACCGGATCGCAGAGAGTGACCGCATCCATGGCGTCCCTCACACGCTCGCAGATCGTTGCCCTCGGCCTCGCGCTGACCGCGGGCGTGGCGCTGGCCGCGCCGGCGGTCGACCTGCCGCGGGTCCAGGCCCCGCCCGCCTCGCAGCCGACGCCGCCGGCGAGCGACGCCACGGCGCCGGCCAGCCAGGTCGAGGGTGCCAGGACCGCGATCGATCCGGTCGCCGCCGACGCGCTCAAGCTCGATCCGAAGGCCGCCGGCGATGCCGGGGCCGCCAAGCCGCTTCCGCCCGGGCAGGCGCTCCCGGCGGGCGCCGCCGCCTACGCCTCGGCCGACCCGGACGCGCCCGTCGCCTTCCCGCTGCCCGACGCCGCCGTGACGCCGGCCGCCCCCGTGCCGGAGGTGCCGGGCCTCGGCCCGATCGCCCGCGTCGGCGACACCGACGTCGCCCAGCTGCGCCAGGCGATCGACTTCTACCGCAAGGGCAAGGTCGCCGACGGCGACCGCCTGCGCGACGGCTTCTCCGATCCGGCGGCGCGGGCGCTGCTCGAATGGGTCGCGATCCGCGCCGGCGCCGGCATCGGCTTCGAGCGCACCGTCGCCTTCACCCGCGCCAACCCGGACTGGCCGGCGGGCCCGCTGCTTCGCCGCCGCGCCGAGGAGGCGTTGCTCACCGAGCGCAGGAATCCGGCGACGGTGCGCGCCTATTTCGGTGCGACCCGGCCGGCGAGCGCGCCGGGCAAGTTCGCCCTGGCGCTGGCGTTCAAGGCGGACGGGCTCGATGCGGACGCCGCCGACCTCGTCCGCGACCTGTGGCGCTCCGAGACCTTCGGCCGCTCGCTCGAGGCCAGGGTCGCCGACGCCTTCTCGGGCGTGCTCACCCGCATCGATCACCGCTACCGCATGGAGCGTGCGCTCCTGAAGGAAGACTGGGAGGCGGCCGGCCGGGCCGCGACCTATGCCGGCGGCGCCTATGCCAGCCTGGTGCGGGCGCGCCGGGCCGTCGAGGACAAGAGCTCCGGGGCCGCCTCCGCCCTCGCCGCGGTGCCGCCGTCGCTGCGCAGCGACAGCTCCTACATCCTGTCGCGGGCGCAGTTCCTGCGCCGGGTCGACAAGCCGGCCGAGGCGGCGGCCGTGCTGGCGACCGCGCCGAGCAACCCGGACGTGCTCGTCGACGGCGACGAATGGTGGGTCGAGCGCCGCATCGTCGCGCGCAAGCTGATCGACCTCGGCGACGCCAGGACCGCCTACGCGGTGGCGAGCGCCAACCCGGCCCGCACGGTCGAGAAGCGGATCGAGGCCGAGTTCCACGCCGGCTGGATCGCGCTCCGCTTCGGCAGCGACCCGGAGGCCGCGTCCCGCCACTTCGCGCTGGCCGCCGGCATCGCCGAGACGCCGATCTCGATCGCCCGCGCCGCCTACTGGCAGGGCCGGGCGGCCGAAGCCCTCGGGCAGGCCGATGCGGCCAAGGGGTTCTACGAGACCGCGGCGCTGCAGCCGATCGCCTATTACGGGCAGCTCGCCCGGGCCAAGCTCGGCCAGACCAGCCTCGCGCTGCGCGCGCCCGCCGACCTCGATGGCCCGGCGCGCGCCGCCTTCGACGACCGCCTCTGCATCCGTGCCCTGCGCCTGCTCGGGGCCGCCTCGCTGAAGGAGCTGGCGCTTCCGCTCTACATCGACACCGCGCAGCGCCTCACCGATGCGCGCGAGGTGCAGGCCCTCGGCGACCTCGCCGTCGAGATGAAGGACGCCCGCGCCCTCGTCGCCGTCGGCAAGCTCGCGGTGCAGCGCGGCCTGCCGCTCGACGCGCACGCCTACCCCACCATCGGCATCCCGACCTACGAGGCGTTCGGCTCGGTGCCGCTGGTCGAGAAGGCGATGGTCTTCGCGATCGCGCGCCAGGAAAGCCAGTTCGACCCGCGGGCGCAGTCCGGCGTCGGCGCGCGCGGCCTGATGCAGATGATGCCGGCCACCGCCCAGCGCACCGCGCGACGCGTCTCGGCCGCCTACGACCCGGACCGGCTCGGCACCGACGCGATCTACAGCGCGCGCCTCGGCCAGGCCCATCTCGGCGAGCTGATGGAGGATTGGCGCGGCTCCTACATCCTCGCCTTCGCCTCCTACAACGCCGGCGGCGGCAACGTGAAGAAGTGGATCGACGCCTACGGCGATCCGCGCAAGGGCGAGGTCGACGCGATCGACTGGGTCGAGCGCATCCCGTTCACCGAGACCCGCAACTACGTCCAGCGGGTGATGGAGAACCTGCAGGTCTACCGCACCCGCCTCGACGGCAAGAGCGCGCTGCTGATCGACGGGGACCTTCATCGCGGAGCGCGGTGAGGGGGTCGCGGGCGGCCGACGTGCCCGAACGGCGAAGCACGGTTCGACGACCTGACCGCGACCGTCCTGAAACCCGACCCGTCAGTCCGGGGCCGCGCAGCCGAGCCCGGAACCCAGAACCGCCAGCGAAGCTGTCCGAATCGACCGTCGACGCCCTTTCGGGCCGGCTCGGCGGTTCGGGATTCCGGGCTCGCCTTCGGTGCCCCGGAATGACGGGTCGGGTTTGGCGAACGAGCCGCCCCGCTCGGCGACATTCGACCCGTCCGCAAGTCGATGCGGGAGACGAGCCCCAGCGTCCGATCGCATGGGGGTCCGACGAACACGACCCCTGGATGACGGGCACGCCCGACACCCAGAGGCCTGGCCTGCCGTGTCGGCTGCCTCAGGACTTGCGCGATGGCCCGAGCCCGCCCGGCCCGAGCCGGGCGGGAGGCGCGCTCAGAACTCGCCGCCGAGCCCGGCCCGCACCCCGTGGCCGCCGTCGCCGCCATAGGCGTAGCCGACGTTGATCGCCAGCGGCACGGCGGTCGGCAGGCGGTGCGAGAGTGCCGCGCCGCCGGCCCACTCGCCGCGATAGGTCGCGCTGTTGAGGACCCAGGTGGTGCGGCCGGGTGCCGAGGGCATCGACGCGGTCGGCATCGCCAGCGCCGTGGCGACGCCCTGGCGTGCCTCGCGCCGGGTCTCGGTGGTGTATTGCGACAGGGCGTTCGTGCGCGATTCCAGCGCGCCGACGCGGGACTCGACGCCGCCGATCCGCCCTTCCGCCGAGTCGAGGCGGGAGCCGAGGCCTGCGATGGTGCTCGGGC
Organism: Methylobacterium sp. E-025; assembly: GCF_022829705.1. Classification (NCBI taxonomy): domain Bacteria; kingdom Pseudomonadati; phylum Pseudomonadota; class Alphaproteobacteria; order Hyphomicrobiales; family Methylobacteriaceae; genus Methylobacterium; species Methylobacterium sp. E-025. The sequence goes on along the minus strand of NZ_JAKSYR010000081.1, from coordinate 91,192 downwards.
CGTAGCCGGAGGTCGCGAGGTTGCCCGCCGCGTCGGTGGTCACGAACTGCGTCGCGCCGTTCTGGGCCGCGGCGCTCTGCGCCGACGTGATCCCGCCGAGCGTATAGGTGTTCGAACCGTTGCCGATCGCGACCTGGTTCGTGCGGGTGGTCTGCGCGCCGGGACCGATCGCGATGGTGTTGGCCTGCGTCGCCGAGGCGCTGCGGCCGATCGCGATGGACCCGTCGCCGGCCGCGTTCGCCTCGGTCCCGAGGGCCGTCGCGCTCACGCCGCCCGCCGTGGCGCCGTAGCCGGCCGCGAGCGCGTCAGCGCCGCCGGCGACCGGGAGTGGGAACTGGCTGACGTTGTTGCCGCGGATCGGCAGGTTCTCGGCGTTCGACAGCCGCAGCTCGATCGCCGCGATGCGGGCCGGGTCGTACAGGGTGCTGCCGCCGCCGCCGCCGGGTCCGGCTCCGCCGCCCGTGCAGGGATTGCAGGCGGTGCCGCCCGTCGTGCCGGTTCCGGTTCCGGTGCCGGCGGTGGTCCCGGTTCCGCCGCCGACCGACACGCCGACGGATCCGATCGTGCCGCCGCCGACCGTGGCGCCGACATTGGCCACGGTGCCGCCGCCGACGGTCGCGCCGACCCCGGCGATCGTGCCGCCGCCGACCGTGGCACCGACCGTCGCGACCGATCCGCCGCCGACCGTCGCTCCGACGTTGGCGACGGTGCCGCCGCCGACGGTGGCGCCGACATCCGCGACCGATCCGCCACCGACGGTTGCACCGACATTCGCGACCGATCCGCCGCCGACCGTCGCGCCGACGGTCGCGAGGTTGCCGCCGCCGAGGGTCGCATCGACCGTCGCCAGGCTTCCGGCGGTGCTGTTCACGGCCGTGGTCACCGGATCGAGCGCCCCACGCAGGACCTGGGCCTCGGCCAGGCCCGAAGTGCCGAGGAGCAGAACGCCTCCGAGCAGCGGGATCGCGATCGAGCTGCGCGAGCGGGCCGCTTCGCGACGTGGCGCAGGGGGGGACGTGCGCGCGGAGGCGCGGTTCTGGCGACGAGACATGGGGGCACTCCGACAGGGAACCACGCCGGGAGGCTGCATCGTGCCGAGAACACAACGCACGAGATCCATTGCATGGCTCATGCAATCTGAGCGGGAATGCTTAACGAGGGTTTGAAGTTACAACCGAGAGTTGCTTTTCTTCGCGGGGGTTCAGCGCGCGCCCGACCGTCCGCATTCGGCGCGGCGACCGCTTGCGCGCAGGAGCTTCGGGACGAGATGGGATGACGGGGAGCGAGCCGTGGCGGCCGAGCAGACGCTGCCGCCCTGCGCGGGACGTGATCCCGCTCGCGGCAACCGTCCGACGCAGGAGGCCGATCTCAGCGCCGGCCGCCGCCGCCCTTGTATTTCGGCTTCTGGCCGCCGAGCCCTTGCGTCGAGCGTGGCTTCGGCCGCTCCACCCAGGCGACGGCGCTCGCCGGCAACTCGCGGTCGGTGCCCGGCCCCATGTTGTCGAGGGTCGGCTTCGAAATCCGCGTGCCCGAGCCGCGCGGGGCCTTGCGGCCGTACTTGCCGGCATCGCGCTCGACGTCGGCCTGGCGCGCCATCGGGTCGTCGGAGATCATCAGCTCGGTCGCCTGGAGCCGCTTCAGCTCGTCGCGCAGGCGCGCGGCCTCCTCGAAGTCGAGATCGGCGGCGGCGGTGCGCATCCGCTTCTCGAGATCGGACATCACCGCCTTGAGGTTGTGGCCGACGGTGATCTCCGCCATCCCGGTATCGACCTGGACGTGATCGCGCTCGAACACGCTGCTGAGGATGTCGCTGATCCCGCGCTTGACGCTCTGCGGGGTGATGCCGTGCTCGAGATTGTAGGCGAGCTGCTTCTGGCGCCGGCGCTCGGTCTCCGCCATCGCCCGCTCCATCGAGCCGGTGATCTGGTCGGCGTAGAGGATGCAGCGCGCATCGGCGTTGCGGGCGGCGCGGCCGATGGTCTGGACCAGCGAGGTCTCGGAGCGCAGGAAGCCCTCCTTGTCGGCGTCGAGGATCGCGACCAGCGCGCATTCCGGGATGTCGAGGCCCTCGCGCAGCAGGTTGATGCCGATCAGCACGTCGAAGGCGCCGAGCCGCAGGTCGCGGATGATCTCGATGCGCTCCAAGGTGTCGATGTCGGAGTGCATGTAGCGCACGCGCACCGAGTTCTCGTGCAGGTACTCGGTCAGGTCCTCGGCCATGCGCTTGGTCAGGGTGGTGACCAGGGTGCGGTAGCCGGCCTGCGCCACCTCGCGGACCTCGCCGAGCAGGTCGTCGACCTGGGAGCGGGCCGGGCGGATCTCGATCACCGGGTCGACGAGGCCGGTCGGGCGGATCACCTGCTCGGCGAAGACGCCGCCGGTCTGCTCCATCTCCCACTTGCCGGGGGTGGCCGAGACGTTGACCGTCTGCGGCCGCATCGCGTCCCATTCCTCGAAGCGCAGCGGGCGGTTGTCGAGGCAGGAGGGCAGGCGGAAGCCGTACTCCGCGAGCGTCGCCTTCCGCCGGAAGTCGCCCCGGTACATGCCGCCGATCTGCGGAACCGTGACGTGGCTCTCGTCGGTGAAGACCAGCGCGTTGTCGGGCAGGTACTCGAACAGCGTCGGCGGCGGCTCGCCCGGCTTGCGGCCGGTGAGGTAGCGCGAATAGTTCTCGATGCCGTTGCAGGCGCCCGTCGCCTCGATCATCTCGATGTCGAAGGTGCAGCGCTGCTCGATCCGCTGGGCCTCGATCAGCCGACCCATCCGGGTCAGCTCTTCGACGCGGCCGTTGAGCTCGTGCTTGATACCCTTGATCGCCTGCTGCAGCGTCGGCCGCGGCGTGACGTAGTGCGAGTTGGCGTAGACCTTCACGAACTTCAGCTCGTTGATCTTCTTGCCGGTCAGCGGATCGAACTCGACGATGCTCTCGATCTCGTCGCCGAACAGGCCGATGCGCCAGCCGCGGTCCTCCAAGTGGGCCGGCCACAGCTCGATCACGTCGCCGCGCACCCGGAAGGTGCCGCGGGCGAAGTCCGCCTGGATGCGCTTGTACTGCAGCGCCACCAGGTCGGCGACGAGCTGGCGCTGCTCGATCTTCTCGCCGAGCGTCACCGTGAACGACATCGCGGTGTAGGTCTCGACCGAGCCGATGCCGTAGATGCACGAGACCGAGGCGATGATGATGACGTCGTCGCGCTCCAGCAGGGCGCGGGTCGCCGAGTGCCGCATCCGGTCGATCTGCTCGTTGATCGAGGATTCCTTCTCGATGAAGGTGTCCGAGCGCGGCACGTAGGCCTCGGGCTGGTAGTAATCGTAATACGAGACGAAATACTCGACCGCGTTGTCGGGAAAGAAGCTCTTGAACTCGCCGTAGAGCTGCGCCGCCAGGGTCTTGTTCGGCGCCAGGATCAGGGCCGGGCGCTGCGTCTCCTCGATGATCTTGGCCATCGTGAAGGTCTTGCCCGAGCCGGTGACGCCGAGCAGCACCTGGTCGCGCTCGGCCGCGTTCACGCCCTTGACCAGCTCGGCGATGGCGGTGGGCTGGTCGCCGGCCGGCGTGAACTCGGATTCGAGGCGGAACGGCTTGCCGCCCTCGGACTTCGCCGGGCGGTCCGGCCGATGCGGCACCCAGGTCTGCCCGTCGCGGAACAGCGGGTTTCCTTCCTCGAGCAGGCGCTGCAGGGCGTCGACCGTGGCGGAGACGCCGTCGGCGGCGAGCGGGGCCTGGTCCGGCTCGCCCTCGGGGGCGGGGCCGTCCTCGGGTGGGGTCATCCCGAGGGCCTGGGCCAGCGCCGGATCGACCTCGGCGCCCGGTGCGATGGTGAAGCCGCGCTGCGGCGCCTCGCCGAAGCCGGCGGGCTCGGTCGTCGCGCCTTTGGCCGGCGGTTTCGCCTTGGCCTTCGCCGGCTTGCGCTGGCCCGGCCGCGGCAGCTCGGCCGGCCGCTCGGATTTGACCTGCGGCGTGCGGGCGAGGGCGGGGCTCAGCAGCTGCGCCAGGAACGGATCGAGCGGCTGCACGTCCGGCCGGTCGGCCTTCCCGGTCGCTGAGACGTGCCGGGGCTTCTTGGGAATTGCCATGTGCCAAATATGGCGCGGCCCTGGGCCGGACGGAAGAGGCCCGACGGTCGCTGCCGGCATCCCGCCCCGATACCAGGGGCTCATAAACCGTTCGCCGCTATCAACGGCTGGGGTCGTCCGCCGCAATGCCGCCGGCTTGCGCGATCACACGCGAGCCGTGGGCGGCAGGCCGGCCTGACCGCTGAAAGCTGATGGGATGATGAACTTCGTTCTGGGAGCCGTGGCCGGGGCGCTGATCGTCGGCATCGCGGCGATCGCGGCGGCGCGGAACCCGGAGATCCAGCAGCGGCTCGGCCTGTTTCCGGCCGCGCCGATCACGCTGATGGCGGCCCCTCAGCGGCCGGAGCCGATTTGCCCGCCTCCGCCCGCGGTGGGGCCGACCATCGGAACGCAGGACATGCTGTTCAACAAGCGTCGGTTCTGGTCGGTCGCGCCCTGACCCAACGGCGATGGCCGGCGGTGCGCATTCGCTAGCGAGCCTCGGCTCAGACGCTGCTCAGCAGGAACATCAGGATCGTCGTGGCCGCCGTGGTGCTGAGGAAGCCGCACAGGGCGGCGGCGAAGGACGGGCCGGTGGCGGTGGTGAAGGTCTGGGTTTCGGTGGTCATGACGGCTGGCCTTGTCGGCGACGTGCTGCGTCGCGTTCGATGGGACGATGCTCGGAACGGAGAAGCTTTGCGGTGCGAACGCGCACCCGGTCAGTCGCAGCGGTTGACTTGCTTGGCGATGCGAAGGTTTCGCAGCTCGGTGCGAAGATCGATCGCGACGACGCCGGCACCGCAATCCTCGAAGGCGTCGCGGGCCTCGTTGTAGCGGTCCCCGATCTCGTCGAGGGTGTCGCAGACCCGATCGTGGTTGCCGAGGCGGGCTTCCTGACGGGCCTGGTAGCGGAGGGCGGACGCCTCATCGACCTTGGCGCGGCCTTCGAAGCAGGAGGGCGCGGCGAATGCCGGGCCGAGGCAGAGAACGAGGCCGAACGCGGCCAGTATCGTGGTCTTGGTTCGGGTCATGGGCCACCGTGAAGACAATCACGCGAGCGGTACGCTGGAAGAGGCAAAGTATTCGACCGGTGTCGTTCAACCCCCAGTCACGTGCGCTCAACGGCGGAGCTAGGCCGATGGTTCCGCTTTTGCTGCGCTGCGGCCGCGGCGCGAAACCAGGATCGCGGCGAGGTCGACCGGCGCGAAGCCCTGCGCGTCGACGCCGACGTCGTACTGCTTGGGCGCGGCACGGAGCTGCCCGTGCGAATGGCCGTGCAGATTGAGAACGCCGCGGCCGATGCCGTTCCAGGTGCGGAAGGCGTAGTGGCACAGCACCAGGCCGCGGCCGTCCACCGCGATCTCGGCATAATGCGCGATCGAGGCCCAACCCGGCGCATCGAGCGTATCGGGCCCGTCGTTGTTGCCGACGATCAGGTGCTTCTCTCCGTTCAGGCCGGCGAGGATCGCGTGGACCCGCTCCCGCGGCGGCCCGAGGGCGAAGTCTCCGAGATGCCAGACGGTGTCGTCGGGCGCGACGACGCGATTCCACGTCGCGATCAGCGCGGCATCGTGCGCGGCGAGGTCGGGAAACGGCCGGCGGTCGAGCCGCAGGATGCGCGGGTCGCCGAAATGCGTATCGCTCGTGAAATAGACCGCCACCGCCCGCCTCGCTGCGCCAGACCGCACGCGGTCTCGTGTCCGATCCGGCCCGCCTCGCGCAAGGGGCGTCGGGATCGGTGCGACACCCCACCCTGTTTCGGCGAAGCGCCGGAACGGGGCTTGCGTGCCCCGGAGCGGAAAGCTAAGACCCGCGGACCCTTCGGGGTGTCGGCGGCCCAACGGCATGCCGACGCGAGAGCGGACGTGACGGAGTATAGCGCAGCCCGGTAGCGCACCTGTCTGGGGGACAGGGGGTCGCAGGTTCAAGTCCTGCTACTCCGACCAACAAAACGGGACGTCGGTCGAAGGATCGATGTCGCCGCTCTGAGGAAAGGCCGGGGCCGAGCAGGCCCCGGCCTTTTTTCGTGGTCGTGGGGCCGGCCGTTCGGGTCCGCGTTCCGAGAGGCCTTGGGGACGCGGAAGCCTCGAAGGCGCCCGCCGGAGGCCGCGTGATTTTCCAGACACCCCGTCCGAGGCCCGATCGCGCGGACGCCTCCGGACGAGGGCTGACTCCCGAAGCGTCGAGCCTCAGCTCTTCTTTCGGAACGCGTCGAGGCTGACGACCTCGGCGCTGGCCTCGTTGCCGTCGGCGTCCTTCTTCGCCGCCTTGGCCGCGACGCGCGGCTCCTTCTCGTCCGCCTTGCCGCCGTTCTGCGCAGCGGGGAGGGCGGGGATAGTCTTCGGCGCGGTGCTGCCGATCGCCGCCAGGCCGGTGCCGGGCGTCACCGATTTTGGCTTCATCTCGGTCGGCTCGGAGGCCGCGCCGCGCGGGCCGGCCTTCGCGTTGCTCGGGGCGGGCTCCTCGCCGGAGGCCTCCGCCGTCTCGTTGAGGTCGAACTTCAGGCCGAACTGCACGGACGGATCGAAGAACCCCGACAGCGCATCGAACGGCACCAGCAGCCGCTCGGGAACGCCGGAGAAGGACAGCCCGACCTCGAAGCTGTGCTCGGTCACGCCGAGGTCCCAGAACTGGTGCTGCAGGACGATCGTCATGTCCTGCGGGTACTTCTCGCGCAGGGCCTGGGACATCCGCACGCCCGGGGCTTCGGTGCGGAAGGAGACGTAAAAGTGGTGCTCCCCCGCCAAGCCCTCGCGGGCGGCGTCGGCGAGCACCTTGCGCACGACGCCGCGGAGGGCGTCCTGAACCAGGAGATCGTAGCGGATCAGGTCGTCTGCCATCTGCGGTCGCTCTGTGCGGTCTGCCCGACGACCTGTCGCGCGGGACGCGCACCAAATCGGATGAGGAAGGAAGGCGGCTTCCGTCGCCGGAGGCCGGGTATCGAGCGGCCGACGCGCGGAACCGCGTCAGGCTGCCGACCACCGCGCCGGCGGACCCGTCCGGCCGTCCCGCCCGGCAGCGCCATCGTGTCCGAGGGCGGGGGGCTACGGCGAACGGAACGGATCCGATAGGTTCGAAGTGACCGGCGCGTCGCGAAGACCGTTCGTCGCCGTTCCGGCCTTTCGACCGGTGAGAAGAACATAGTGGGGATCGCCGCGGTTTTGAAGCCCGATCATGGTGTCCCGCCCATCGAAGCCGCCGCACCGTCCGAACCGGACCGGCGATGGGTCGCGGCCGGCCGCCTCGGCGTGAACCTGGTCGTGCTGGCCGGGATGCTCCTGCTCTACCTCGCGGCGGCGAGCCTGATGTCGCTGGCCGCGGTCCGGGTCGGCGCCGACCTGCTCGCCGGGATCGATCCGTTCCTCGACGCGGCGCGGCGGCCCTATCTCGGCGCCACCGAGCTCGCCCGCCGCGAACTCGCCGTCGACGTGCTGCGGCAGGTCTTCCTCGCCGGCCTCGTCGTCGCGGTCGCCCTGCGCCGCGACGGCACCGGGTGGCGCAGACGGCTCGCCCTCGATCGCGAGCGGCCGAACGGGATGCGGCCGCGCACGCTGCTGCTGATCCTGCTGCTGTGGCCGGCCGTGCACATCGCCTGGGTCACCGGCACCGCGGAGGCGTTCGGCGCGGCCTTCGGCAACGGCGTGCGCCTGTCGCCGATGCTGAGCCCGGCCGCCGTAGCGGCGTGGCTCGGCTACGTCGTGGTGCTGGCGCCCGCCGCCGAGGAGATGCTGATGCGCGGGGAGGGCTTCGCCGCCGCCCGCCGCTTCCTGCCGCCGGCCGCGACGATCCTCGTCACGGCATTGCTGTTCGCGATGGCGCACGTCTCGGCCTGGGGATTGGCCCGCCCGGTCTCGCTGGCGCCGCTGGCGCTGATGCTGGGCTGGCTGCGCTGGCGCACCGGCCGGCTCTGGCCGTGCATCGCGCTCCACGGCTGGAGCAACCTCGCGCTGATCGCCTACGTGCTGTGGCCGTGACGGCGCGTCAGGCGGGCCGGTTCGCCAGGGCTTCGCGCACGGTGCTCGCCACGGAGCCGTTGCGCAGGTCGCGCGGGATCAGGATCGCGTCGGGGAGGAGGTGCGAGGCGTCGCCCGACATCTCCTCGTAGAGATCGCTGGCCAGGACGATGCGCAGGCCCGGTCGCAGGGCGCGGGCCTCGACCGCGAGCCGCGAGCAGCAGAGCGCGCCTTCGAGCCCGACATCGGCGACCAGCACGTCGACCGGAAGGCCGAGGACGAGGACGGTGAGGGCGTCGACGCCGCTGTCGCAGGCCGTCGCCTGGAAGCCCGCGCGGCGGACCTGATTGGAGACCTCGTCACGCCAGCGCTTCTGCCGGCCGGCGACGAGAACCTGGATCCCGTAGCAGCCCCCTGCGGGCTGGGTCGGGCTCACGAGCGTCGTTCCGCTGGTGGGTTGCGGCATTCCGCGTTCGACTCGGCGTTCGCGTTGCATCGCAGCATGCTAGGCCGGGAAGCAGCGTTCGCGCAAGCCCCACGCCGCGTTTGCGCCGTATTTCTGAGCGCACCCGCCCAGGAAGCAGGCATGCGCCGGGATCGGGCAGGCGGTTGACCGAGGCCGGGCCGGCGGGGCAACAGGGCCGCGTCGCGGGCGACGCCGCGAGCGCACGGAGATGGTTTCGATGTCGTCCGCAAAATCGCCCCCCGTCTCCCCCCTCGCGCCGGCCTCGACGCCGGCGCTGCCCCCGATCCGCGGCGTCGCCCTCGCCACCGCGCAGGCCGGGATCCGCTATTCCGGCCGCACCGACGTGCTCTATGTCGGCCTCGACGCCGGCACCGCCGCCGCCGGCGTGTTCACCCGCTCGCGCTGCCCGTCGGCGCCGGTCGACTGGTGCCGCGAGGCGCTCGCCGGTGGCGCGGCGCGCGTGCTGGTCGTGAACTCCGGAAACGCCAATGCGTTCACGGGATCGCGCGGCCGGGATGCGGTCGCGCTCACGGCACGGATCGCGGCCGCTGCGGCCGGCTGCGCCGAGACCGAGGTGTTCATCGCCTCCACCGGCGTCATCGGCGAGCCGCTGGACGCTACCAAGTTCGAGGGCGTGCTCGCCGATTGCGCCGGGCGCACGGTGCCGGGCGCCGAGGCCTGGGAGGCCGCCGCCCGCGCGATCATGACCACCGACACCTTCCCGAAATGCGCGACGCGGACCGCCGAGATCGACGGGGTCGCGGTCACGATCAACGGCATCGCCAAGGGCGCCGGGATGATCGCGCCGGACATGGCGACGATGCTGGCCTTCGTCTTCACCGACGCGGCGCTGCCGCAGCCGGTGCTGCAGGCGATGCTGGCGGAGGGCACGGGCAAGAGCTTCAACTGCGTCACGGTCGACGGCGACACCTCGACCTCCGACACGCTGATGCTGTTCGCCACCGGCAAGGCCGCGACCGCGCCGGTCGCGGACGCCGCCGACCCGCGGCTCGCGGGTTTCCGCGCGGCGCTGGACGACCTCCTGATCGAGCTGGCGCAGCTCGTGGCCAAGGACGGGGAGGGCGCCCGCAAGTTCGTCACCGTCGAGGTCGGCGGTGCCGAGAGCGACGCCTCCGCCCATCGCATCGCGATGTCGATTGCCAACTCGCCGCTGGTGAAGACGGCGGTCGCGGGCGAGGACGCCAATTGGGGCCGCGTGGTGATGGCCGTCGGCAAGGCCGGCGAGCCCGCCGACCGCGACCGCCTCGCGATCTGGTTCGGCGACGTGCGCGTGGCGGTGGCCGGCGCCCGCGACCCGGATTACAGCGAGGATGCCGCGAGCGCCGTGATGCGCGAATCCGACGTCACCGTCCGCGTCGATCTCGGGCTCGGAACGGGCAAGGCGCGGGTCTGGACCTGCGACCTGACCAAGGGCTACATCGAGATCAACGGGGATTACCGCTCGTGAGGCGCCTCGCGATCGCCCTGACTTCCGGCTTCTGCCTCCTGGGGTCGCCGGCTCGCGCCGACGATGCCTGCGCGCGCCGGATCACCGTGACCGGGCGCGCGCAGGCCACTCAGGCACCCGACTTCGCGACCGTCGTCATCGGCGTCGAGGCCAAGGCGCCCAACGCCGCGGCGGCACTTGATGCGTCGTCACAGGCGGTCGGCGGCGTCGTGGCGCTGGCCGGGCGACTCGGCGTGCCGACGGGCGACGTCGGCACCGCGGCCGTCGTGCTGGAACCGGCGACGCGGACCGCGACGCGACCGGACGGTACGCGGCAGGAGCAGCCGGACGGTTACCGCGCGACGAACCGCGTCAGCGTGCAGCTCGCCGATCTGGGCCGCCTCGGCGACCTGCTGCGACAGGCTCTCGATACGGGGGCGAACAGGATCGATGCGATCACCTTCGGGCTGAAGGATCCCCTGGCCGTCGAGAACCGCCTTCGGGTGGAGGCGACGCGCGACGCGCGGTCCCAGGCCCAGGCGTTGGCGGAAGCGGCAGGCGCCAAGATCGGCGGCCTCTGCCAGCTCACCGTCGGCCATGGGCAGCTGCCGGATGCGGCGCAGGCCTTTCGCTTTTCCGCAGGATCGCGGTTTGACGCCAAGCGTGTGCCGATCGAGGCCGGGCTGATCGCGAGTCAGGCCGAAGCCACGGCATCGTTCGCGGTGGAACCATGACGGCGCCGGTGCGCCTGCTGCTCGTGGTCGCCGTGGCCTTGGTCGATCACGACGGCCGCGTGCTCGTCAGCGAGCGGCCGCCCGGCAAGCAGCTGGCCGGCCTGTGGGAGTTTCCCGGCGGCAAGGTGGAGGCGGGCGAGCGCCCCGAGGCGACGCTGATCCGCGAGCTGGCCGAGGAGATCGACATCCGCGTGGAGGAGCCGTGCCTGGCGCCGCTCACCTTCGCGAGCCACGCCTATCCGGACTTCCACCTGCTGATGCCGCTCTACGTCTGCCGGCGCTGGAACGGCACGCCGCGCCCGCTCGAGGGCCAGGCGATCAAGTGGGTGCGCCCGCGCGACCTGCGCGAGCTCGCGATGCCGCCGGCCGACGAACCGCTGATCCCCTACCTGATCGACCTGCTCGGCCCTTGAAAACCTTAGCGGAAGCCGGCCACGCGGCGGTCGCGCTTGCGCTCGGCCGCCGGCTGGTAGGCGATCTGGGCGTGATGCGTGCAGTAGGGCAGCCCGGTGATTGAGCGGGCGCCGCAGAACCCGAATTCCGGCGTGGTCGGGTCGCCGATGGGCCAGCGGCACATCGATTCGCGCAGATCCATGATCGTCACGCGCTGCGAGGCGGCGAGCGCCACCGGCTCGTGCGCGGCCGCCGGAACCGGGAAGTCCGGCGCGGGCCGGTGCGCGAGGATCGCCACCGGCTCGGGAGCCTCGGCCTCGACCACGGCGATCGCCGTCTCGATCTCGACTTCCTCCGCCGGCTTGCGCCGAGCGGCCGCGACGTCCTCGGCCGGCTTGATCACGCGGCCCGAGAGGCCGAGCCGGTGCACCTTGCCGATCACCGCATTGCGGGTGACGCCGCCGAGCTGCGCCGCGATCTTGCTCGCGCTCTGGCCGTCTTCCCACAGCTGGCGCAGCAGCGTCACGCGCTCGTCCGTCCAACTCAAGATTGTGTCCATGGTCTCGCCCCTCCCGATCTAGACCCGCGGACTGCCCCGGTCCCCCGCAGTCAAGGCGCGGATCGGGCGCGACCTGTCCCCGCTGACCGGCTGGTCCCGAAAGTCGGGACGAGGCCGGTCCGAAGCCCGTCGTGCGCGCCGCTGGTCATAGCCGCCATACCCCCCCTGAGGCATCCGGCGACGAGGGCAACCTACAGGACCGTTCTCCGCCGATGCAAGGCCGGCGGAAGCGGAGCCGTGGCTGTCCACCGCCCATTGTCCGGGCGGCGACGACCGCGGTTCCCGCGTGCCGGGTGTGACCCAGCCGCATCACCGCCGGCCGCAAGGCCGCGTTGCGGTCGCCCGGCCGGAACGCTAGTATGGTCAAGCTCGTTCGCATGCCGTGACGGCCCGGATCGGGCGTGGGATTTTTTGACGATGTCGCGTCGATACGGTTGGCTGCGCGGGTGCCTCGCCCTCGCTGTTGCGGCCCAGCTTGCCGCCTGCTCCTCGGTGCCGAGGATCCCGTACACCGCCGCCGAGGCGGCGGTCGCGGGCGTGCCGGGCATTCCCGGCGCCCGCGTATTCTCGGACGCCTCGGTCGAGACCTTCACCGAGATGGCGTCGACGCCGCAGAACAAGCGCCAGGGCTTCAGCTACCTCGCCCTGTCCGGCGGCGGCGGCGACGGCGCCTACGGCGCGGGCGTGCTGAACGGCTGGTCGGCCTCGGGCACGCGGCCGGAATTTTCGCTCGTCTCCGGCGTCAGCACCGGGTCGCTGATCGCGCCGTTCGCCTTCCTCGGCTCGTCCTACGATTCCTACCTCACCGACATCTACACCAGCGGCATCGCCAGCACCCTGGTGCAGAGCCCGAGCGTCGTGAACGTGCTGTTCGGCTCCGGCCTGTTCGGCGACGGCCGCCTGCGCAACCTCGTCGGGCGCTACGTCAACGCCGACCTGCTCGCCGCCATCGCCGCCGAGCACGCCAAGGGCCGACGCCTGCTGGTGGTGACGACGAACCTCGACAGCCAGCGCGCCACGATCTGGAACATGGGCGCCATCGCCGCGAGCGGCGCGCCCAACGCGCTCGACCTGTTCCGCGACGTGCTCACCGCCTCGGCCAGCATCCCGGCGGTGTTCCCGCCCCAGCTCATCGACGTGCAGGCCGAGGGACGCGCCTTCCAGGAGCTGCACGTCGACGGCTCGGTGGTGACGCCGGTCTTCACCCTGCCGCAGGCGCTGCTGCTGCGCGACAAGCGCCTCGCGACCGGTCAGAAGGGCCGGATCTACGTGATCATCAACGGCCGCCTCGAGCCCGAGTTCGACGTGGCGCAGAACAACACCCTGGCGATCGTCGGGCGCTCGTTCACCACGGCGAGCCGCGCCCGCAGCCGCCAGACGCTGGCGGCGACCTACGCCTTCGCCCGCGAGAACGGCGTCGGCTTCAACCTCACCTACATTCCCGAGGACGGCCCCAAGCTGACGACGCCGGACGGCTTCGACACCACCTACATGCGCAACCTTTACGAGGCCGGCTTCGAGCGCGCCAAGACCGGGCGGTTCTGGGAGAGCACCGTGCCGGCCGCGCCGCTGACCAAGGCGATCGCCAGCGCGGCGACCCGGTAGGCCTCGGCGCGCTCGCACATCGTGCTGCAGTGCGGTAGGGAGTGGGAGAGCGCCCCCGCTCCCGGCCCGTGACCCCCCATCATGCTGCAGATCGAAGACCTCACCTTCAACATGTGGGGGCGGCGCTTCTTCACGAAGGCCAGCGTGGCGATCCCGCCGGGGGCCAAGGTCGGCATCGTCGGCCGCAACGGCGTCGGCAAGTCGACGCTGTTCAAGATCATCCTCGGTGCGTTCCAGCCGGATTCCGGAACGGTGTTCCTGCCGAAGACGGCGCGCATCGGCTCGGTCGACCAGGAGCACCCGGCGACGCCGGTCAGCCTGATCGACACGATCCTCGCGGCCGACGTCGAGCGCGACGGCCTCTATGCCGAGCTGGAGACCGCCGAGCCCGAGCGCATGGGCGAGATCTACGGCCGGCTGATCGAGATCGACGCCGACCGGGCGCCCGCCCGCGCCGGCGAGATCCTGGCCGGCCTCGGCTTCTCGGTGGCCGACCTCGAGCGGCCGATGTCGGAGTTCTCCGGCGGCTGGCGGATGCGGGTGGCGCTCGCCGCCGCCCTGTTCGCCGCCCCCGAGATGCTGCTGCTCGACGAGCCGACGAACTATCTCGACCTCGAAGGCGCGCTCTGGCTCGAGGCGCGGCTCAAGCGCTACCCGCACTCGGCGCTGATCATTAGCCACGACCGCGAGCTGTTGAACAACTCCGTCGACGCGATCCTGCACGTCGCCAACGGGCAGCTCGAGCTCTACACCGGCGGCTACGACGACTTCGAGCGGCGCCGCGCCGAGAAGGCGAGGCTCCAGCTCTCAGCCAAGGCCAAGCAGGACGCCGAGCGCGCCCACCTGCAGAGCTTCATCGACCGCTTCAAGGCCAAGGCCTCGAAGGCCGCGCAGGCGCAGTCGCGGGTCAAGCGCCTGGCCAAGCTCGAGCCGATCGCCACCACGATCGAGGAGCACGTCGCGCCGTTCCATCTGCCGTCGCCGAAGCGCCCGCTGGCGCCGCCGCTGATGCACCTCACCGACGTCGAGGTCGGCTACGGCGACGATCCCGCGATCCTGCGCGGCCTGAACCTGACGCTCGACATCGACGATCGCATCGGCCTGCTCGGCGTCAACGGCGCCGGCAAGTCGACCTTCGCGAAGATGGCGGCCGGCGCGCTCGACATCCGCTCGGGGCGGATGACGCGCGAAGGGCGGGTGCAGGTCGGCTGGTTCCACCAGCACCAGATCGAGGCGATGGACCCGAAGGATACGCCGCTGGCCATCATCCGCCGCGAGCGGCCCGAGGACGGCGAGTCGGCCCGCCGAGGCAAGCTCGCGAGCTTCGGCCTCGCCTACGAGAAGCAGGAGACGACGGTCGATGCGCTGTCGGGCGGCGAGCGGGCGCGGCTGCTGCTGAACCTCGTGGCGATGCGGGCGCCCCACCTGCTGATCCTCGACGAGCCCACCAACCACTTGGACATCGACAGTCGCCGGGCGCTGCTCGACGCGCTGAACGACTACGAGGGCGCCGTCATCCTCATCACCCACGACCGCTCGCTGATGGAGCTCGTGGCCGACCGCCTCTGGCTCGCGGCGGACAACACCGTGAAGCCGTTTCCCGGCGACATGGACGACTACGCGAAGTTCGTCCTCGACCGCTCCCGCGCCGGCAAGAGCGCCCCGGGGCAGGGGCGCGAGAAGAAGGGCAAGAAGCGGGCTGCGTGATCCTTAGGCGGGATCATGATAGGGACGATCGAATACAGTCGATCGTTCCGCCGCGGCGCCGTCCGGCCGACGCTGTGCTTGAACAATCGCTCGGGCGGCCGATGCAATTCTCGTCCGCGGCGCTTACCCTATGTTAAGGCGCGCGCTGCCATAACCCCACCCCGTGCCCGCCGGCCTGCGGGTGGAGCGTCAGACCGATGAGTTTCGCCGCCAACGCCTACACGAGAACCGCGAACAGCGTCCTCAGCCCGCGCGAGGCGGAAGCCGCCGTGCTGATCAAGGCGGCGCAGCAGCTTCAGATGGTCAAGGACGACTGGACCAACCAGTCCGCCAACCTGAACAAGGCGCTGAACTTCAATCAGAAGGTCTGGACGCTCCTGGCAGGCGCCGCGACGGCGCCCGAGAGCCCGCTTCCGATCGCGATCAAGAACAACATCGGCCAGCTCTCGGTCTTCGTGTTCCGGCGGATCATCGACACGCTGATCGAGCCGGGCGCCGACAAGCTCTCGGCGCTGATCAACATCAACCAGCAGATCGCCGCCGGCCTGCGCTCCTCGTAGGCCGCGCCGGACCGGCGGACGCGACCGGGCACGGGACGCGGCGCGTCCCGTCGCCTCGGCTTCGGCGACCCGGTCTCGACAGGCATGGCGACGCGAAAAAGGGCCGAGGCGCACAGCCCCGGCCCTTTCGTTCCGCTCGGCGTCACGACCGGCGGAGGCGCCGCTCACGCTTCGCGATCGACGGGCTTATCGGCCGTCCTGCGCTCCGCCTGAGCCTCGGCGTAGGCGCGCGACCGCAGCACCGACACGTCCGGAAGCTGGACCAGCACCGCACCGGTGCCGGGATCGAGCACCTGATACACGACGCTCTTCGTATCCCGGTCGATGGTGATGCGCCGCTCGTCGTTGGTCCGATCCGACGCGGCGTCGCCGCGCGACCGTCCGTCATCGGAGACCGCAGCGCCGCTGCGATCGCTTCTGCCGATGTCGACGCGAACGGCCGGATCGAGCGCCACCGGAGCCGCCGCCTCGATGGGTCTGGCAGGCTGGACGACGGGCGGTGCGCTCAGGCGCGTCGGCGTCGGGGGTGTCACTTCGAAGGTACTCATCGCGCACCTCTACGGGTCCCGTTGCGGCATGAGACCAGAAGCCGTGCGGCGCGTGAATCGTCTCTTAAGACTCCGCCCCGGTACCCGACTGAGCGGGATCATCCTGAAGAATCAGGCAACGACGCGGATCGAATTTTAACGGTTCGCCCCGGCATGCGCCGCGTCCCCGGGGCCCGGTCGAGCGGATGCGAGGCCTCGGAAGCGATCCGCCCCCGCGCGCCTGTCGGCGGGCGGGGGCGGAGCGCTCGGTCATGCGTCCCGGAGTGGCGCCGTCACTCGGCGGCGTCGACGTAGAGCTTGCCGCCCTCGGCCAGGAACTCGCGCGACTTCTCCGCCATCCCGGCCTCGCGCTCGGCGCTGGTGAGGATCGGCGCGGTGTTGAGCACCTCGCCGGCGGCCTCCATCGCCAGCACCTCGGCGCGCAGGTCCTGCGTGATCTTCATCGAGCAGAACTTCGGCCCGCACATCGAGCAGAAATGCGCGACCTTGTGGGCGTCCTTGGGCAGGGTCTCGTCGTGGTAGGCGCGCGCCGTGTCCGGGTCGAGGCCGAGGTTGAACTGGTCCTCCCACCGGAAGTCGAAGCGGGCCTTCGACAGGGCGTCGTCGCGCAGCTGCGCCGCCGGGTGGCCCTTGGCCAGATCCGCGGCGTGGGCGGCGATCTTGTAGGTGATGACGCCGGTCTTCACGTCGTCGCGGTTGGGCAGCCCGAGATGCTCCTTGGGCGTGACGTAGCAGAGCATCGCGCAGCCGAACCAGCCGATCATCGCCGCGCCGATGCCGGAGGTGATGTGGTCGTAGCCCGGCGCGATGTCGGTGGTCAGCGGGCCGAGGGTGTAGAACGGCGCCTCGCCGCACTCGGCGAGCTGCTTCTCCATGTTGACCTTGACCTTGTGCATCGGCACGTGGCCCGGCCCCTCGATCATCGTCTGGCAGCCCTTGTTCCAGGCGATCTTGGTCAGCTCGCCCAGCGTCTCGAGCTCGGCGAACTGCGCCGCGTCGTTCGCGTCGGCGATCGAGCCGGGGCGGAGGCCGTCGCCGAGCGAGAACGAGACGTCGTAGGCGCGGCAGATGTCGCAGATCTCCTCGAAGCGCTCGTAGAGGAACGATTCGCGGTGCCCGGCCAGGCACCAGCGCGCCATGATCGAGCCGCCGCGCGACACGATGCCGGTGACGCGCCGCGCGGTGAGCGGCACGTGGGCGAGGCGGACGCCGGCATGGATCGTGAAGTAGTCGATGCCCTGCTCAGCCTGCTCGATGAGCGTGTCCTTGAACACCTCCCAGTCGAGCTTGAGCGGATCGCCGCCGACCTTCTCGAGCGCCTGGTAGATCGGCACCGTGCCGATCGGCACCGGCGAGTTGCGGATGATCCACGAGCGGATGTTGTGGATGTTGCGGCCGGTCGACAGGTCCATCACCGTGTCGGCGCCCCAGCGGATCGACCAGACCAGCTTCTCCACCTCTTCCGCCGCCGACGAGGTGACGGCCGAGTTGCCGATGTTGGCGTTGATCTTCACCAGGAAGTTCCGGCCGATCGCCATCGGCTCCAGCTCGGTGTGGTTGATGTTGGCCGGGATGATCGCCCGGCCGCGGGCGACCTCGTCGCGCACGAACTCGGGCGTGATGAACGGCGGCACCGAGGCGCCGAAGCTCTCGCCATCGGCGAGCGCCGCGTGCGCCCGGTCGAGCATCTGCTCGCGGCACAGATTCTCGCGGTGGGCGACGTAGATCATCTCCTCGGTGACGATCCCGGCGCGGGCGAACTCGTACTGCGTCACCATCTGGCCCGGTCCGGCCTTGCGAATCGTCCGCTCGGCGGGGCAGGGGGCCACCAGCTTGTCGGCCGGCACGAAGCCGTTGTCCTCGGGCTTCACGATGCGCGGCTGCACGGCGGCGTAGTCGCGCTTGGCGATCCACGGGTCGCGCAGGGTCGGCAGGCCCTTGGCGAGGTCGATGCGGGCGTCGGTCTCGGTGTAGGGGCCGGACGGGTCGTAGACCCGCACCGCCGGCTCGTTCGGGTCGGTCAGCACGATCTCGCGGAACGGCACCCGGATGTCCTCCCGGCCGGCCACGCTCGCGTAGACCTTGCGCGAGCCGGTCACCGGACCCGTGGTCACGGTCTCGGGACTTCCCTTGACGTCTTTGGACAGGACGGGCGCGTTCATCGAGTGGGTCTCCCGGCTTTGGGGCGACCCGGCACGCGTCGATGGAGATGCGATGAAGCGGCAGACGCCGGGATCGGCGCCGCAGGTTCCCGTCCCTCCGCCGGTACGAGCCGGATCAGGTTCAAGGGTCAGGACGTCGCGTCCACTCTCAGCCCCCGGTTGCGGGGCCCCCCTCGGAATGGTTCGAATCTCCGCGTGCCGCCGGACTTTGTCAATGCGTGCGGCAGACCATGCTGGGACGGACGGCTGCTGGCGTCGCCGCGGAACGGTTAGGGTCCGGCCGCGAGACCCGGCGGAGACCCATGCGCATCCTGCTCGTCCTGGCGGCCGCCGCCATCGTCTTCGGCGGCCCCATCGCCGCGCTGGCCGTCTTCCAGCGCAACCTCATCTACCCGGGCGCCTTCATCGCCGGCCCGCGCGCACGCCTGCCGGTGCCGCCGGGCACCGAAGCGATCTCGCTCGTCACCGCCGACGACGAGCGCCTGCATGCCCTGTGGCGGGCGCCGCGCCCCGGCTGCGGCGTCGTGGTCAGCTTCCACGGCAACGGCTCGCGCCCCGAGCCCGCAGCCGCGCGCTTTGCCGCCGCGCCCTGGTCCGGCGCCGGATGGGGCGTGCTGGCGATCGCCTATCGCGGCTATCCCGGATCGACCGGCACGCCGATGGAGGAGGGGCTGATCGCCGACGGGCTCGCGGCCGTCGCCGAGGCCGCGCGGCGGGCGCCCGGCGCTCCGATCCTGCTGCACGGTCATTCCCTCGGCGCCGCGGTCGCGGTCGCCGTGGCGGAGCGGGTGCCGCATCTCGGGCTCTACCTCGAGGCGCCGTTCGATTCGCTGCCCGGCATCGTGCGCCTCGCCTTCCCCTACGCGCCGACCACCCTGCTGCGCGATACCTGGCGCTCTGATGCGCGCATCGCGCGGGCCGGCGGGCCGGTGCTCATCGTCCACGGCACGGCGGACGGCGTCGTGCCGGTGAAGCTCGGGCGCCGCCTCGCCACCGCGGCGGGCGCGAGCGCCCGCTTCGAGGCGGTCGCCGGCGACCACGTCTCGGTGCTCGGAACCCGCGATCGCCTGGCCGAAACCTTGTTCGGCGACCGCGTCCGGCCGGGCTGCCCGGCGCTCGCCGCAGCGACGCCTTGACGCCGCGCCGCGGTTTTCCCGCAATCCCATATCGCCGGTCGGACCCGATGCGAACGGAGGCGAGGCGGTGGGGCGACGCGAGCGGCGCTGGCGCGAGGACGATCCCGAGACGCAGGCGCGCAGCCCCGAGCCGGTGATCTGCCCGCTCTGCGAGCGCCCGATCCCGCCCCGCGCCCGCTCGAGCCTGCATCACCTCGTGCCGAAGCTGAAGGGCGGCACCCACGGCACCACCGTGCGGCTGCACCAGGTCTGCCACTCGGCGATCCATGCCCGGCACAGCGAAGCTGAGCTCGCCCGGCGCCTCGCCGACGTCGGCGCGCTCCGCGCCGAGCCGGAGATCGCGCGCTTCATCGCCTGGGTGCGGACAAAGCCCGACGACTTCCACGCTGCCACGCGGATGACGCGGGACCGTCGCTCGGCCAAGCGCAAGAGCTGACGCCGGGCCCCGGAGCGGATTCACCCCGCGTTCGCCATGCCGCGCGATGGCGCTGCGGGGCTCAGGCGGCCTTTACGCATCCCGCCCAAGGGTTGCGCCGACGGGGCGACCGGGCGGAGGCGGTGATGGCGGGGGCGGCGGGCACGGCGGGGCCGGGGGATGCGATGCGTCTCGCCTGGGTCGACGTCGCCAAGGGCATCTGCATCCTCCTCGTGGTGATGATGCATTCCACCCTCGGCACCGGCGAGGCGATGGACGGCGAGGGTTTCCTCCACACGGTGGTGAGCTTCGCGAAGCCGTTCCGGATCCCGGACTTCTTCCTGCTGTCGGGCCTGTTCGTCGGCCGGGTGATCGACCGCGACTGGCGCTTGTTCGCCGACCGGCGTGTCGTCCACTTCGCCTACTTCTACGGGCTCTGGGTCGTCGTCCAGTCGCTCGCGAAGTATCCGGCGATCGTCGGCGAGGCCGGGCCCGACGCCTTCGCGGCCCATCTCGTCCACGCGCTGATCGAGCCGTACGCGACGCTGTGGTTCATCTACCTGCTCGCGGTGTTCTCCGTGGTGACCAAGCTGCTGCGCCGCGTGCCGGCGGCGGTGCTCCTGGCCGGCGCCGCCCTGCTGCAGGTCGTGCCGATCGCGACCCCTTCCTATCTCGCGGAGGAGTTCTGCGCCCGCTACGTCTACTTCGTGGCCGGATACCTGTTCGCCGGGCGCATCTTCGCCTTGGCCGACCGGGTCGCGCGCAACCCGGGGGCGGCCTGTGCCGGGCTGATGCTCTGGGCGGGGATCGAGGCGTGGCTCGCCTTCACGCCCTCGCAACTGCCGGGGTACCCGACGCTCGCTAGCCTGCCGCTGGTCAGCCTGATCCTCGGCGGCGCCGGCGCGCTCGCCATCGTCGCCGGCGCCGCCCTGCTGACGTCGGCCGGGGGGCCGGTCACCGCGGCGTTGCGCGCCTGCGGGCAACGCTCGATCGTGATCTACCTCGCGTTCTTCCTGCCGATGGCGGTCACGCGGACGCTGCTGGTCAAGGTGGGGCTGATCGACGATGTCGGCCTCGCCAGCCTGACGGTGATGGTCGTCGCCGTGATCGTGCCGCTGGCGCTCGAGCGCGCGGTGCGCGGCACCGCCCTCCGCTTCCTGTTCGCCCGCCCGAAGGCGTTCCGCATCGTGAGGGCCCGGCAGGCCCCCGCTCCGGCGCTGCAGCCGGCCTGAGCCGGCGCGCGCCGGTTTCGCGGTCCGTCTCAGCCTTCGAACCGTACTCCCAGCCGCCGACCCTCGCGCCGGACGACGCGACAGCGCCGCGGCGGCTCGTAGGCGGTCACCCGCAGCGTGAACCGATCGGGGGCGACGATCTCGGCCGCGACCTCGATCTGCGCGCCGGTCTCCGAGACGTCCCAGACCAGGCATTCGCAGGGCTCCCCGCATTCGTCCGCGATCAGGCTCGCGACCTGGAAGGCGTCCTTGCGCGGGGTACTGCGTCGATTGTCGCTCATGGCATCACCCGAAGGTCGAAGGCGGAGCGCATCTTGCCCGCAATCGCTTAGCAAAAGCCGCGTCCGGCGCCAAAAACCCCGGGGATACGGCGACGCCGGGCCGCATCGCGGAGCGCGAACGCCAAGTCCCTGATCGTCAACGGGTTCTGAAAATCGGCGGTTAACATCCCTTAAACCCGCCGCATTTACCGTGCGGAACCGGGCCTCCAACGATCGCCGCCGCACCACCTTTGCAGGGCATCTCGGACAGGCCTCAGGACAGACGGGACGCATGGCGAACGGACGCGGACGGGACGGCCGGGGCGAACCGAACTTCGACGTGCCCGAGGGGCGCGGCGCGGGTCGGGGCGGCGCGGACCTCCGCCTGTCGCGGGCCGATCGCCCGGGAGGCGGCGTGGCCAGCAGAAGCCGAGACAGCGAGGACGCGGGCAGCCGCCGGGCGAAGCCGGCCGCCAAGGGCGGCGCGCGGCGTGGCGCTTCGTCGAAGAAGGTCCGGCGGCGCTCGCTGCTCGGGCGCGTGGTCTACGCCGGCTGGGTGCTCGGCCTGTGGGCGGTGGTCGGGATCGCCGGCCTGATCGCCTACCATGCCTCCCAGCTTCCGCCGATCGACCAGCTGGCGGTGCCCAAGCGCCCGCCAAACATCGCGATTCTCGCCTCCGACGGCTCGCTGCTCGCCAACCGCGGCGAGACCGGTGGCCGCGTCGTCGGCATCAAGGAGCTGCCGAGCTACCTGCCGCGCGCCTTCGTGGCGATCGAGGACCGGCGCTTCTACAGCCATTTCGGCGTCGACCCGGTCGGCATCCTGCGCGCCATCGGCCAGAACCTGACGCGCCGCGGCGTCGCCCAGGGCGGCTCGACCCTGACGCAGCAGCTCGCCAAGAACCTGTTCCTGACGCCCGAGCGGTCGGCCTCGCGCAAGATCCAGGAGGCGATCCTCGCCCTGTGGCTCGAGCACAAGTACAGCAAGAACGAGCTGCTCGAGCTCTACCTGAACCGGGTCTACTTCGGCGCCGGCGCCTACGGCGTCGAGGCGGCGGCGCAGCGCTACTTCGGCAAGCCCGCCAAGACCGTCAGCGTCGCGGAAGCCGCGATGCTCGGCGGCCTCGTCCAGGCGCCCTCGCGGCTGGCGCCGAACCGCAACCTACCGGCGGCCCAGGCGCGCGCCGCCCAGGTGGTCGCGGCGATGCAGGAGCTTGGCTTCATCACCGCCCAGGACGCGAAGGTGGCGCTCGCCCAGCCGGCCCGGCCGGCGAGCACCCGCGGCGGCGGCTCAGCGAACTACGTCGCCGACCTCGTGATGGACGTGCTCGACGACTTCGTCGGCACGATCGAGGGCGACATCGTCGTGCAGACCACGGTCGACACCAACCTTCAGGCGACCGCCGAGAAGGCGCTCGTCGACGAGCTGAACGCCAAGGGCCGCCGCTACAACGTCGGCCAGGGCGCGCTGGTCTCGATGCGGCCGGACGGCGCGATCCGCGCGCTGATCGGCGGGCGCGACTACGCGCAGAGCCAGTTCAACCGGGCCACCACCGCCAAGCGCCAGCCCGGCTCCTCGTTCAAGCCGTTCGTCTACCTCGCCGCGGTCGAGCGCGGCGCGACGCCGGACACGGTGAAGGAGGACGCGCCGATCAAGATCGGCAACTGGCAGCCGGAGAACTACTCGCACCAGTACGAGGGCCCGGTCACGCTGCGGACCGCGCTCGCCCTGTCGCTCAACACCGTCGCGGTGCGCCTCGGCCAGGAGGTCGGCGCCAAGGCGGTGGTGCAGACGGCGCAGCGCCTCGGCATCACCTCGGCGCTGCAGGTTAACGGCTCGATCGCGCTCGGCACCTCCGAGGTGACGCCGCTGGAGATGGTCGGCGCCTACAGCGCCTTCGCCAACGGCGGCACCGGCGTGATCCCCTACGTCGTCGCCGGCGTGAAGGCTGCCGACGGCAAGGTGCTGTACAAGCGCGGGGAGGGCGGCCTCGGCCGCGTCATCGATCCGAACGCCGTCGGCATGATGAACGCGATGATGCACGAGACCTTCGTGATCGGCACCGCCAAGAAGGGCGACATCCCGGGCTGGGACCTCGCCGGCAAGACCGGCACCAGCCAGGATTTCCGCGATGCCTGGTTCATCGGCTATTCCGGCAGCCTGGTCACCGGGATCTGGCTCGGCAACGACGACGGCGAGCCGACCAAGAAGGCGTCCGGCGGCAACCTGCCGGTCGAGATCTGGAAGACCTACATGAGCGTCGCGCTGAAGGGCCAGACGCCGGTGCCGCTGCCCGGCCTCAACCGCTGGCGCAAGGCGCCCGAGACGACCGCCTCGGTGGCGAGCGCGCCGAGCCCGGGCAACATCCTCGGCCAGATCTTCGGCGAGCCCCCGGCGCCGGCGCCCCGCCCGAATGCGGCCCGCCGTCCGGCGGCCCGCGACTCGGACGACCGCAACTTCATCGAGAAGCTGTTCGGCATCGGCGAGTGACGTGAGCGGACGGCTCGGCCGGCGCCCGCGTCGCGCGGCGGACTTGGCCCCCGAGGCGTCGCGCTGCGCGACGCCTCGCTCGGGCGGACGCCCTCAGGCGGCCAGCTCCTCCTCGTAGGCGATGAGCTTCCGCCCGGTCTTGATCGCCAGGTGGTACTGCTTGGCCGCGACCGCGTCGTGGATCGCCACGAGATACGGGGCCGCGCCCGGGATCGTCTTCAGGATCTCGGTCGACTGCATCACGAACAGGTTCTCCGCCTCCGCCGGATCGTCGGCGAGATAGATCACCTGCAGGGTCACGCAGAGCTTCTTGCACGGCGTGTCGGCGTCCGCCTCGCGGATGATCTCGCTCTCGCGCAGGAACTTGCACTGGGTCTCGACGAGGAAGACCGACCGCCGATCGCCGTTCCGGATCAGCGCCCCGTTGATGATCAGCCGCTCCGCGGGCTTCAGCTCGATGCGTAGGGCCATGCCGGCAACTCCATTCTAGAGACGCCACGACCATCGACACGATCTGTTAATGTTGTTTGAACTCTCATCGCGTAATTGGGCGCAATACACCCTGCACACCCGCGATATGCCGGATTTGACCGGTCGATTTAACGCGTCGGTAGGTGGCGACATGTTTCTTCGTGAGGCCGGCAGAAAGCCGGTCTTCTGATCAAATATGGATCTCACCTCATGTCCGGCGTCTCTCTCACCGCTGCTACCCGCCAGAACCTGCTTTCGCTGCAGGATACGGCGTCCTTGTCCTCGACCACCCAGAACCGTCTTTCCACCGGCAAGAAGGTCTCCTCGGCCCTCGACAACCCGGTCAACTTCTTCACCGCGCAGAGCCTGTCGAACCGCTCCTCGGATCTCGGCACCCTGCTCGACAGTATCTCCAACGGCGTGCAGACGATCCAGGCGGCCAACCAGGGCCTGACCTCGATCCAGAAGCTCGGCGACTCGGCCAAGTCGACCGCCAACCAGGCACTCGCGACGCAGATCACCACCACCGGAACGGCCGCCGCTGCCTTCTCGGCCGCTGCCGGATCCGTTAACTTGGAAGTCAACGGCACCGCGGTCTCGACCACGCTGACCGCCAGCGACACCATCGACACGACCATCGCCAAGCTGAACACCGCCGTCAGCGCCCAAGGTGCGGGCAACGCGTTCAGCAAGGACGTCACCGGCACCAAGATCGTCGTCAACGGTACGGCCGATATCGAGTTCTCGTCGCCCGCCGACCAGACCGCGCTCGGCTTCACCAGCGGCGCCGCGAACGCGGGTCCTCAATACGGCACCACCTCGACGGCGGGTCAGAGCTCGAACCTGACGGTGACCGGGGTCAAGGAGCGCGCGGCGCTCGCCAAGCAGTACAACAGCCTGCTGACGCAGATCGACCAGCTCGCCAAGGACTCGAGCTTCAACGGCACCAACCTGCTGTCGAGCAGCGCGGCTTCGAACAAGCTGCACATCTCGTTCAACGAGAAGGACACCTCGAACCTCGACGTGCAGGGCGTCGATGCCACCTCGGGCGGCCTCAGCCTGACGTCGATCACCGGCAACTCCGGTGCGACTGCGGACGGCAAGGGCAACTTCCTGCTCGACAGCACGGTGACCTCGACGCTCACTAGCCTGACGAACGCGTCCTCGACCCTGCGCTCGCAGGCCTCGACCTTCGGCTCGAACCTGTCGGTGGTGCAGAACCGCCAGGACTTCACCAAGAACCTGCAGAACGTGCTCGACACCGGCGCCTCCAAGCTCACCGATGCCGACCTCAACGAGGAGGCCGCGAACTCCCAGGCCCTGTCGACCCGCCAATCGCTCGGCATCTCGGCCCTCTCGCTGGCCAACCAGGCCCAGCAGGGCGTGCTTCAGCTCCTCCGCTAAGCACCGCCCACCATCACGACGCGACGAAGCGGCTGGGGCATCGCCCCGGCCGCTTTTTCATTTTCTGTCCGCGATGCGTCTTCGATCGTCGATCTTCCCTAATCACGCGCGCAGCCAACCGAAATCTCAGACTTCATTAACCGGAATGCAAGGAACGGCGTGCTTAGTTAACCCTAACATCGCCTAAGCAAGACGGATCATCCCATGTCCTCGGAAGTCACGCTCTCTGCCGCCACGCGCCAGAACCTGCTCTCGCTGCAGGATACGGCGGCGCTCTCGTCGACGACGCAGAACCGTCTTTCCACCGGCAAGAAGGTCTCCTCGGCCCTCGACAACCCGGTCAACTTCTTCACTGCGCAGAGCCTGTCGAACCGCTCCTCGGATCTCGGCACCCTGCTCGACAGTATCTCCAACGGTGTGCAGACGATCCAGGCGGCCAACCAGGGCCTGACCTCGATCCAGAAGCTCGTGGACTCGGCCAAGTCGACCGCCAA
This sequence comes from Methylobacterium sp. E-025, assembly GCF_022829705.1. NCBI lineage: Bacteria > Pseudomonadati > Pseudomonadota > Alphaproteobacteria > Hyphomicrobiales > Methylobacteriaceae > Methylobacterium > Methylobacterium sp. E-025. The sequence goes on along the minus strand of NZ_JAKSYR010000081.1, from coordinate 65,099 downwards.
CCAGGCACTCGCCACGCAGCTCAACACGAGCGGAACAGCCGGTGCCGCCTTCTCCGCCGCCGCCGGCACGATCAATTTGCAGGTCAACGGCACCGCGGTCTCGACCACGCTGACCGCCAGCGACACCATCGACACGACCATCGCCAAGCTGAACGCGGTGGTCGGTCCCCAGGGCGCGGGCAACGCGTTCAGCAAGGACACGACCGGCACGAAGATCGTCGTCAGCGCCAGCGCCGACCTCGAGTTCTCGACGCCCGGCGACCAGACCGCGCTCGGCTTCACCAGCGGCACCGCCAACTCCGGTCCCCAATACGGCACCACCTCGACGGCGGGTCAGAGCTCGAACCTGACGGTGACCGGGGTCAAGGAGCGCGCGGCGCTGGCCAAGCAGTACAACAGCCTGCTGACGCAGATCGACCAGCTCGCCAAGGACTCGAGCTTCAACGGCACCAACCTGCTGTCGAGCAGCGCCACCACCAACAAGCTGCACATCTCGTTCAACGAGAAGGACACCTCGAACCTCGACGTGCAGGGCGTCGATGCTACCTCGGTCGGCCTCAGCCTAACGGCGATCACCGGCAACTCCGGTGCATCCTCGAATGGGCAGGGCAACTTCCTGATCGACAACGACGTCAAGACGACGCTCACCAGCCTGACGAACGCGTCCTCGACCCTGCGCTCGCAGGCCTCGACCTTCGGCTCGAACCTGTCGGTGGTGCAGAACCGTCAGGACTTCACCAAGAACCTCCAGAACGTGCTCGACACCGGCGCCTCCAAGCTCACCGATGCCGACCTGAACGAGGAGGCCGCGAACTCCCAGGCCCTGTCGACCCGCCAGTCGCTCGGCATCTCGGCCCTCTCGCTGGCCAACACCGCGCAGCAGGGCATCCTCCAGCTCCTGCGGTAGGCTGCGCCCACGCGCGTTCGGAGCGAGGCCGGGGCATCGCCCCGGCCTTTTTTCATGCGTGAGGCCCGGCGGCGATCGGGGGCGAGGCCGGAACGATTCGTTAACCATCGCAACGCGACAGTCGCGCGGGGGAGGCATCATGGCCCGACGCACGAATCATCGCGACCTGCCGGTCGCGTCCCAGCGACGATCCTCGACCGCGAGGCTGCTGAAGGATGCCTCGCTCGAGCAGCGCGCCGGGCGGCTTGCGGCGGCCGAGCGGCAGTATCGCCGGGTGCTGGATGCCGACCCGCAGAACGCCGAAGCCAACTACAAGCTCGGCATCATCGCGAGCCAGACCGATCGCGCCGCGCTGGCGGTGCCGCATTTCGCGGCGGCCCTGAAAGCCGGACCGGATCAGCCCCATTTCTGGCTCTCGCTCGCCACCGCGCTGCTCGGCGCCCGACGGGTCGGCGACGCCCGCGCCGTGCTCGAGCGCTTCCGCGAGAAGCGCTTCGCCGATGCGGAAACCCAGGCGACGCTGACGGCGCTGATCGCCAACCTGTTCACCGAGGCGCACCAGCATTACGAGGACCGGCTGTTCAAGGACGCCGAGCCGCTGATCGACATGATCGTGATGCTCGACGAGGGCCACGTCGAAGCGCTCCACATGGCCGGCAGCATCGCCGCGCAGACGAACCGCCTGACCCTCGCCGTCGACCTCCTGCAGATCGCCGTCTCCCTCGACGACGACGCGCCGGTGATCAAGGGCAACCTCGGCACGATCCTCGCGCGCCAGGGACGCTACGGCGAGGCGAATGCCTGCTTCGACCGATCGATCGAGATCGATCCGAACAACCCGAACACCTTCAGCAACTTCGGGGTCGCCCTGCGCAAGCAGGGCCGGCTCCGCGACGCGATCGACCGCTTCGACGAGGCGCTTCGGCTGTGCCCCGACTTCGCGCAAGCCCACAGCAACCGCGGAAGCGCCCTGATGGACATGGGCCTGCTCGACGAGGCCATCGCCGCCTACGACGAGGCGCTGCGGATCGACCCGAGCCTATCCTTCGTCCACAGCAACCGCCTGTTCACCAAGCTGTACTCTGCCGACTATACCGCCGAGGAACGCTTCGCCGACGCCCAGGCCTTCGGCCTTCGGTTCGCTGATCCGCTGCTGCGCCGCCGCCCGTTCGCGAACGATCGCGATCCCGAGCGCCGCCTGCGGGTCGGTTTCGTCTCGGGCGATTTCCGCGAGCACGCGGTCAACTACTTCTTCGAGCCTGCGCTGCACCGGTTCGATACGACGCAGATCGAGACCTTCGCCTTCTCCAACACGGTGAACGAGGATGCGGCGACGGAGCGCCTCAAGGCGAGCTTCGCCCACTGGCACTGCCTGTGCGGCCTCACCGACGACGAGGCGGCAGACCTGATCGAGGCGGAGGCGATCGACATCCTCGTCGACCTGTCCGGCCACACGGCCGAGAACCGCATCCTCGTCTTCGCCCGCAAGCCCGCCCCGATCCAGGTCGGCTGGATCGGCTATCCCGGAACGACCGGCATGTCGGCGATCGATTATCGCTTCACCGATCTCCACGCCGAACCCCCCGGCGTCGGCGACGACCTCAGCGTCGAGGCGCTTTGGCGCCTCCCGCGCGCCGGCGCGTGCTACCAGGCCCCCGCGGCCTCGCTGCCGCTGGCCGATCATCCGCCCTCGGAAGACAACGGCTACGTCACCTTCGGCTGCTTCAACCGCTTCACCAAGGTCAGCGACGCCGCGCTCGAAGCCTGGGGCCGCATCCTCCACCGGGTCCCGGGCTCGAAGCTGCTCCTCGAGATCGCCGACGTGGACGAGCCGGCGACCGCGCGCCACGTCGCGGCGCGGCTCGAGCGCCTCGGCGTCCCGCTCGACCGCACGATCCTGAAGGCGCGTTCGCCGAGCAACCGCTACGTTCTCTACAATCAGATCGACATCGCCCTCGACCCGTTTCCCTACAATGGCGGCACATCGAGCCTCGATACGCTCTGGATGGGCGTGCCGTTCATCGCCCTGGAAGGGAGCCACTTCGTGGCCCGGATGGGCCATTCGATCCTGACGAATGCGGGTCTTCTGGAACTCAGCGCTCCGACCGTCGACGCGTATGTGGATCTTGCCAGCCGTTTGGCCGAGGATGCGGGGTGGTTGCGGTCCATCCGCCACGATCTTCGCGGCCGCTTCGCAGCGAGTCCGCACATGGATCATCGTCTTCTGGCGGACGACGTCGTCGCGGCTTGGCGCATGATGTGGCGGCGCTGGGTCGCTTCAACGCCTGCCCCCGCCGATCCGATCGGCAACCTAGAGTCTTAATTCGGCGTGACGTAGAGGACTGTGTCGAAGCCGTGGTGGCCATGCTGCCGCAGGCGGAACCGTGGGCGATGGTAGAGGTTGGCGACGATTTGCGGGATGTCCCATAGGTCCGAGGGACGATGGTAGATGCTGACGGCGATCGTCGGCCGCCGCGCCAGAAGCTCTTCCATGCCCTGCAGGGCGTCGCGTTCCGCCCCCTCGATATCGAGCTTCACGTAGACGTCGCCGGTGCAACTGACGGCGTCGTCCAATCTGACCACTTGGATGTCCGTCGTAGAGGTGCTTGCCGCAACGAAGTCCTGCGGGCCCAAGACTCGCGACGCTTCGCCGTCGCCGTCGGTGAATTGAACGGTCTCGTTCGCATTGGAAAGCCCCGCCTTGATCAAGGTGTAGCGGCCGAGCGTTGCGCGATGCCTTCGGGCGGTCTCGACGAGTGCTGCCATGTTCCGCTCGTCCGGTTCGAAAGCGATCCAGTCGGATACGGAGACGTCGTGCGCGAGCAGCGTCTCCAGCGTGTCTCCCGTATAGGCTCCGCCATCGACGAAGGTGATGGGTCGATCGAAGATGGGTAGGAAGTCGGGAACGTATGCGTCCGATGCGCAGAGTTCGGGATGGCGCCGTGGGTCGGTCGAAAGCCGATAGTCGAGCAGGGCGAGCAAGAGAGCCTGGCTCTCGGCGTCGCCCAGCCGATCGTGGAGCGCTTCGATATCGTCGAGCCGATCGAGCGTCGCAGCGGGTGGTGCGAGCCAATAGTTGTCGAGCGAGAATCCGGGTATCGTATACAGATCTGTCGGGAAGAGGACTTGGGTGAAACCGCGCGCAATGGCCCATTCTGCTAGGGAGCGCGACGGCACGTAATGGTTCATCAACTCATGCACGTAGGCCGATCCTTCGATCTCGGCATCGCCGAGATCGTCGGGATGGCGGCACGGTAGACCGTCGACGGTCGATCGCTCGTGCCCGGTCCGGTCGACGAAGCCCAGGACCGGTACGTCGAGCCGCACGAGTTCGCGCGCGATCCGCCTGCCGAAGCCGCCGGCGCCGTAGATGTGACAGCCCCGCCCGACACCCGCGAAATCCTGCTCGGGGACGGCGAGGCGCCGGCGAAGGTCGGCAAACGCGGTTCCGCTCATCACGGCCTATCCTGTTCGGCGTGCGGCATCGGCGGTCCGGCGGATCGCCTGGTCGAGGGGGGTCCAGACGTCCAGGCCGAGGTCGCGCCGGGCCTTGGCGATCGACGGGACGTAGCGGTTGCGGTCGGCGCCGGCGCTGGGGAGGCCTCGGATCGCGATGCCGCGGCTCGACGGAATTTCTGCGGCGACCGCGGCCGCCAGGTCGGCGATGCTGATCGGCTGGTCCGAGCCGACGTTGTAGGCCGTGCCGGGCATGCCGCGCACGAGGAGCGTCGTCAGCCAGCCCGCCAGATCCGCCGCGTAGAGGTAGGAGCGGACCGGCTGCCCATCGCCCGAGACGACGATCGTCCGCCCATCCAGGGCGTCGCGGATGAAGTTGCCGATGGCGAAATGCCCGTCGAGCGGCAATCCCGGCCCGACGAAGGCGAAGGCCCGCGCGATCACGGCGGCCGTCGCCGTCCGGGCGGAGACGATCGCGCACATCTGCTCGGCGAGCCGCTTGGCCTGCCCGTAGGCCGAGCGTGGATCGAGCGGATCGCAGGCGCCGGGATGATCGTCCGGAATCGCCGCGAGGTCCGGCGGTTGGCGGCCGTAGACTGCGCCGGAGCTGACGTAGAGGAAGCGGCCCACCTCCGCAGCGGTCGCGAAGTCGAGGACGCGCCGCGTGCCCTCGGTGATCGACGCGATCAGCGTCATCGGATCGCGATCCGCCGCCGCGCTCGTGTCCGTCGCCGCGTGGATCACATGGGTGAAGCGTCCGGCCGGGAAGGCGAAGGATCGCACGTCGCCGGCGATCAGCCGGACGCAGTCGAGTTGCGCGAGATCGGGCGAGGCGCGAAGGAACCCGCCGGGATCGCGCGAGAGGACGGTGACCGTGAGATCGATCGGCAACGTGGTTCGCGCGCGCGCCAGCAGCGCGAGCAACCCTCGCCCGAAGAAGCCGGTCCCGCCGGTGAGGAAGATCGAGGCACGATCGAGTTCGGCGAGCGCCGGGGCCACGCGGGCGATCACCGCATCGAGATCGCCCGAGGCGATGCCGCCGAAGTCGTCGCTCACGCGGGTGCGCGCCAGACGATCAGGTGCTCGGGCACGGTCTCCGAGGCCGGATCGAGGGGAACGATCATGTTGGCGCGGAACTCGTCGCGCGGCAGCAGCGGCGACATGTCCTCCAGCGGCATCGAGCGCATCGATCCGTCGGCCTGGGGCAGGGCCGCCGATTTCGGGAACAGCGCCTCGGTCTCGATCACGCGCACGTCGACGAGGAGCGGCCCCGGGTGATCGAGCGCGCGCCGGATGCCGTCGCGCAGGTCGGCGACGTCCGAGATCGCGAACGCGTCCCAGCCGAAGGTCTTGGCCAGCGCGACGAGATCGGGGATGTCGAGCTTGGCCTGCGGCCCGCTGCCGACGTAGCGGCCCTCGAAGTAGGTACGCTGCGTCGTGCGGATCGAGGCGTAGCCGTTGTTGTTGAACACGAACATCCGAACCGGCATCCCGAGGCTGGCAATCGTCTGCAGTTCCTGCACGTTCATCATCAGCGAGCCGTCGCTCTCGATCCCGACGAAGGGCCGGCGGTCGGACGCCATGTAGGCGCCGATCATCGCCGGCAGGCCGTAGCCCATCGCGCCGAGGCCCGAGGTCAGGAACACCCGCTGGCCCGGCTTGTTCTGGAAGCCGGTGTGGAAGAACTCGACCGCCAGGCCGGAGCTTCCGGTGACGATCAGGCCGTCCTCCGGCAGTTCCTCGGACAGCATCTGGGTCAGGTGGAAATGGCCGATCGGCCCTTCTGTCGGGAAGGGCGCGCCGTCGTTGATCGGATAGCGCCGCTTCCAGTCGGCGCAGCGCGCGAGCCAGCCGGACCGGTCGACCGGCGCGGCCTCGCGCGCCCGCGGCAGGAGCCGTTCGATGAAGTCGCGCGCGTCGGCCTCGATCCTCAAGGAGAAGCCGGCATTCTCCGAGAACTTGGCCAGCTCGGCGGCATCGACGTCGACGACGACCTTCTGCGCGTGGCGGCCGAACTTGGCCGGGTTGTGCGCGGTGACGACGTTGTCGAGGCGCGCGCCGATCGCGATCACGAGGTCGGCGTTCTGGACCGCGAAGTTCGGCGCGCGCAGCGCCACCGTGCCGGGCTTGCCGACGCTCAGGGGATGGGCCGCCGGGATCAGGTCGGCGGCGTTCCACGTCGTCACCACCGGGATCTGCAACGTCTCGTAGAGCTCGCGGAACGCGCCCGCCGCCTCCGCCAGGCGGATGCCGTGCCCCGCCAGGATGATCGGCCGCTCCGCCCGCGCCACCATGCCCATTACAGCATCCAGCTGCGCCTCGGTCGGGCCGGTGCTCGCGTCGGGCGACGGCGGCGCGAAGCCGGCGAGCGCGGCGACGTCGATCGTCGCGTTCTGCACGTCCAGCGGAATGTCGAGCCAGACCGGCCCGCGCCGCCCCGTCGTCGCGCGATGCACCGCCTCCTCGAGATGCCGGCGGATCGCCGCCGGCTCCATCACCGTCGCGGCGTATTTGGTGATCGGCCGCACGATCGAGACGATGTCGACCTCCTGCGGCCCCATCTGCCGGACGCCGCTCGCGCCGATGAGGTCGTCGCGCTTCACCTGGCCCGAGATGATCAGCAGCGGCACGGACTCGATCCAGGCGCCGGCGCATCCGGTGATGGCGTTCGTCGCCCCCGGGCCCGTCGTCACCAGGGCGCAGCCGAGGCGCCCGTTCACCCGCGCATAGGCTTCGGCCGCGATGGCCGAGGCCTGCTCGTGATGGTTCGGGACGTAGGTCAGGGCGGGGCAGGCGCCGACGGCATCGACGAGGTACATCGCGCCGCCGCCGGGCACGAGGAAGACGCAGCCGACCCCTTGGGCGGCCACGAACTCCGCGACGTAATCGGCCAGGCGCCGGAGATGGGTGGTCATCGCGGGTGGGTCTCTCGGTGGTGCGGCAGGCTCGGAGATCGGCCGGGGGCGTCGGTCAGGCGAGCCAGTAGCGCAGGAAGGTCTTGCGATCCGGGTTCTGCCCGATCGCCGGATCAGTGTAGAACGAGTCGTCGATCGCGTGGGTGGAGGAGATCTCCTCGAACACCGCCCCTGTCCGGCTCTCGAAGGCGTGCCGCGTGCCCGGCGTGATCGTCACCACCGAGCCCGGCCGGCAGACCTGATCCTCGCCGTCGAGCCGCAGGACGAGATCGCCGTGCAGCATGTGGAAGGTCTCCTCCTTGCGCGCGTGGTACTGCTCGGGATGCGACTGCCCCGGCAGGACGACGATGAGCTTCTTGCAATAGCCGCGGTTGACCACGGTCACCATCGTGATGCCGACCCGATCGAACCGGTCGAGACCGTAATGGTGCGAGATCTCGAGCTCGGCCTCGCCCGGCACCACCCCGCGGCTCTCGCTGAGCAGGGCCTTCACGCGCTCGACGATCGACAGGATCCGTGCCCGGACCTCCTCTCGCCGCGTGGCGGCGGACGTGACCGGGGCCGCGGCGGGGATGTCGTCGGTCGCGGTGTAGTGCGTGTACTTCGACCAGTCGTTGGCGGTGACCTGGCCCGGCTGCGCGGGGATCGCGAAGAACACGTCCTCGGCCTTGAGCCGCTGTCCCTTGGCGATCGGCCGCTTCGCGAACACGCCCCGGCGCAGGTCGCGCAGGGCGTCGCGTTCCTCCCGCGACGGCTCGACCCGCTCTCCCGTCACCCCGGCGCAGGCATAGGCCTTCCGGGCCGAATCCAGCCAGGCCCGCGCCTGGGCGGGCGATGCGGAGTAGGCGTTGAGCGCGTAGGTTTCGGTCGGGACGCCAACATGCTTCTCGAACAGCGTAGCGCCCTTCGCGATCGCCATCGCGACGGGCAGCGTCTCGTTCGGGTCCTCGTGCGTCGAGTATCCGATGCGCAGGTGGGGATAGCGCGCGCGCAGGAGATCGATCTGGTTGAGCTGCAGGTCGCTTGCGGGCGTCGGATACTGCGCGACGCAGGTCATCAGCGCGAAATCGCGCTCGCGGTGGCGCATGAAGGACACGATGTTATCGATGTCGAGCAGCTCGATCCCGGCGGTCGAGCCGACGACGGGCAGATCGGTCCGCCCGATCGCCTCGATCAGCGGCCAGTCGGTGAACGAGCAGCTCGCGATCTTCAGGATGTCGAAGCCGTCCGCGACGATGCGATCGACGGAGGCCTCGTCGAAGGGCGTGCACATGGCGATCAGCCCGTGCTCCTTGATCCGCGCGACCAGGCGGCGCGTCTGCGCGCGGTCCAGGCGGGTTTCGGAGAACCGCTTGATGTACTTGATGTCGGTCCGACCCTGAAAATCCGGGTGGATGAAGGTGTCGAGCTCGCGGAACTGGAGCTTGATCGCGAAGGCGAAATCGTAGCCGCGGGCCAGGGCTGCGAATTCGTCGATGATGCGGAGCCCATGCTCGACGTCGCCCATGTGGTTGTTGGCGAGCTCGAAGATGAACAGGCGCTCCGGGATCAGAGAGGCGACAGGCGACGTCCGCGACAGTGACATGGGGTTGGTCTCGTTCAGCAGGGCGCTTCGGTGTGTCGTTCGCTGCGCCGGCACGTCCGCGACGCTCGAGCGGACGCCGCGGACGCGCCGGTGCTCGCCTCCGGGGCGTCGTCCGGCGCGGGTCTGGCGATCACCGCGAATCTTCCCGGCGATCATAGGGGTGGTCGGGTGGGTGTCTCAAGCGGGCGACGCGAGCGGGCGACGATCGAGAAGACATGGCTGCCCTTGCCGCCGGCCGAGACCGGATGGGAGATCCGCGTCAGCGTCTCGAGGCCGGCCTGCTCCATCATCGCGTCGATCGCTTCCTCCGTGAAGAAGTTGACGTGCTCGTGCCAGTGCCGCTTCGCCGCCGCCCGATCCCCGGAGGCGGGAACGAGGCGGACGATGTCCTCGTGCGGGACCTCGAGGTACAAGATCGTCTTCGGATTCATCGCGGCCGCGATCTCGCGAAGCTGCTCGCGCGGAAAGGGCACGTGTTCGAGCACGTTGCTCGAGACGACGAGGTCGTAGGGTCCGGTCCGAGCCTGATCGAGGGTCACCCGCTCGGCGCCGGAAACGACCGGTTTGTCGGAGATGTCGTAGACGTGGTGGAGCGAGGCTCGGTCCTTGAACGGCGTGTTCACACCGGTATCGCCGCCCCAATCCAACACGCGCGGCGCCGCCGCGACGTGATCGGCGAGGATCGCCTCGATCGCCGGGATGTAGGCGCTGCCGCCGAGCAGGATGTCGTTGCGGGCGCCGTATCCCGGCTCGTAGCGCTCGCGCTGGGCACGATAGGCGGGGCCGCGATAGTCGGCGTAGAGCGCGGCCATCTCCGCGTCGTCGAAGCGCATGTCGAGAAAGAGCAGGCCGCAGCCCTCGCAGGCCAGCGTGTTGCAGACGCTGTAGGCGCGGCCGAGCGTCAAATCGCGCATCGCCCAGTCCGGCGTGATCTCGACGCTGTCCCAGCCGAAGATCCGATGTGCGAGGAACGGCATCAGCACCGCCGGGACGCGGCGCAGCGCCGTCCCATCGCAGCAGACGCAGCTTTTCGCGATCTTCATGCCGGCATCCCCGTGTAGCGCGCGATCTGGCTCGACAGGAGCCGGCGCAGCGGCGCGCCGGTCAGGTCCGAGCGATACAGCGCGACGCTCGCCGCCAGGCCCTGCTCCAGGCTCCAGCGCGGATGCCAGCCGAGGATCCGATGGGCCCGCGTCGAATCCAGGCGCAGCAAGCCGGCTTCGTGGAGCTGCCCCGGCACACCGGCTTCGTGCCAGCGCGCGTCGGCCGCCCACAGCCTGGCGACCGCATCGGCGACGTGGCGGACCGACACCTCGCCTCCCGCCGTCGGGCCGAAGTTCCAGCCCTGGCCGAGCAGGTCCGGCGCGTCGTGGGCGCGCTCGCACAGCACCAGGTAGCCGCAGAGCGGTTCCAGCACGTGCTGCCACGGACGGACCGCATCCGGGTTCCGGATCGCCACAGACCGCGCATCGCGGAAGCCCCGCACCAGATCCGGGATCAACCGGTCCGGCGCCCAGTCGCCGCCGCCGAAGACGTTGCCGGCGCGCGCGGTCAGGGTGCGCAGGCCGGCCCCGGGTCCGTACGACCGGGCGTAGGCGGAAGCGACGTGCTCGGCGCAGGCCTTGCTCGCGCTGTAGGGATCGTGGCCGCCGAGCGCCTCGTTCTCGCGGTAGCCCCAGGGCCATTCGCGATTCTCGTAGCACTTGTCGCTGGTGACCACGAGGACGAGGCAGCCGTTCCCGCGCCGGCGGGCCGATTCGAGCACGTGGACCGTGCCCATGACGTTGGTCGCGTAGGTCTCGACCGGATCCGCGTAGGAGCGCCGCACCAGGGATTGCGCGGCGAGATGGAGGACGATCTCCGGCTCCGCCTCGGCCATCACGGCATGGACCGCCGCGAGGTCGCGCACGTCGCCCCTGCGGTCGAGGAGACCGTCGCCGAGCCCGGCGTCTCGAAACAGGCTCCGGCCTTCGAGGCGATCGCGCGAGAAGCCCGTCACGACGGCGCCGAGAGCGCCGAGCCAGTGCGCGAGCCACGCGCCCTTGAAGCCGGTATGGCCGGTCAGCAGCACGCGGCGCCCGCGCCAGAAGGCGGGGCTCGGCAGGGCGCCGGCGATCACCACCGCTTCCACGGCGCGGTGCCGTCGGCCCAGAGCCCGTCGAGATGGATCTTGTCGCGCAGCATGTCCATCGGATGCCAGAAGCCGTGGTGCCGGAACGCGGCGAGCTCGCCCTGCGCGGCAAGCGCCTCCATCGGTTCCTGCTCCCACATCACGTCGTCGCCCTCGACGAGGTCGAGCACCTGCGGCGACAGCACGAAGAAGCCGCCGTTGATGAAGTCGTTCGTCTCGGCCGGCTTCTCCTGGAACACCGCCACGCGCTCGCCGTCGAGCGCCATGGCCCCGAAGCGTGCCGCCGGCGACACGGCCGTCACCGTCGCGCGCTTCCCGTGCGCGCGATGGAAGGCGAGCAGCGCGTCGAGATCGACGTCCGACAGCCCGTCGCCGTAGGTCATGCAGAAGTCCTCGTCGCCGACGTAGTTGCGCACGCGGCGCAGGCGGCCGCCGGTCATCGTCGATTCGCCGGTCTCGACCAGCGTGATCTGCCAGGGCTCGGCGACGCTGTTGTGGATGACGGTCGAATTGTTCTTCAGGTTGATCGTCACGTCGGATGTGTGCAGGAAATAGTTCGAGAAGAACTCCTTGATCATGTACCCCTTATACCCGAGGCAGATCACGAATTCCGTCAGCCCGAAGGACGAGTAGTACTTCATAATGTGCCAAAGGATCGGCTTGTTGCCGAGCTCGACCATCGGCTTGGGCCGGATCATGGTCTCCTCGCCGAGCCGTGTGCCGCGGCCGCCGGCCAAAATGACGACCTTCATGAGTGCCGTGCTCCCACCCTGCCCGCACCGGTTCGACGGTACCCCGTAGTGTCAGGGCGTTTCCATTCCGTTAACCATACCGGACGATAGCTCGCGCGCGGCTCTCGCGCGATGCAGGGGCCTCGAACAGCCGCCCGTGCGACAGGAATGGGGAATGTCGGTGCATGGCGGACGGTGACGGGACGGAAGCGCCCACTCTCGACGCCACGGCCAGCGCGGACCGGATCCGCGACGAGATCCTGCGCCTCGTCGATCTCTACGCGTCGAAGGCCCATGCACCGCGCCCGTTCGAGGCCGGCGCATCGCCGGTTCCGGTCTCGGGCCGCGTCTACGGCGCCCCGGAGATGCGGCTGCTCGTCGATTCCGCGCTCGAATTCTGGCTGACCACCGGCCGCTTCAACGCGGCGTTCGAGGGGCGCCTCGCGCGCTTCATCGGCGCCCGCTACTGCCTGACCTGCAATTCCGGGTCCTCGGCCAACCTCCTCGCGGTGACCGCGCTGACCTCGCATCTGCTCGGCGACCGGCGGCTCGTGCCCGGCGACGAGGTGATCACCTGCGCCACCGGCTTTCCGACCACCGTCAACCCGATCCTGCAGAACGGCCTCGTCCCGGTCTTCCTCGACGTCGAGATCCCGACCTACAATCTCGATGTCCGCGCGCTCGAGGCTGCGCTCTCGCCGCGGACGCGGGCGATCGTCGTCGCCCATACGCTCGGCAACCCGTTCGACCTCGGCGCCGTCACGGCCTTCGCCAAGGCGCACGACCTGTTCCTCGTCGAGGATTGCTGCGACGCGCTAGGGGCCACCTATGACGGCCGCATGGTCGGCACCTTCGGCGATGTCGGCACGCTCAGCTTCTATCCGGCCCACCACATCACCATGGGGGAGGGCGGGGCGGTCTTCGCCGGGTCGAGCCGGCTCAAGCGCGCGCTGGAATCCCTGCGTGACTGGGGCCGGGATTGCTACTGCGCGCCGGGCCAGGACGACACCTGCAAGAAGCGCTTCGACTGGAAGCTCGGCGACCTGCCGCACGGCTACGATCACAAATACACGTACTCGCATCTCGGCTACAATCTGAAGATCACCGACATGCAGGCCGCGGTCGGGGTCGCCCAGCTCGACCGGCTCGACGGCTTCATCGCGCTGCGCAAGCGCAACTACGCGCTGCTGAGGGACGGGCTGCGCCGGTTCGAGGACCGATTGATCCTCCCCGAGGCGACGCCGCTGAGCGAGCCGTCCTGGTTCGGCTTCCCCCTGACGCTGCGCGAGAGCGGCCGGCGCAACGACCTCTTGAAGCACCTCAACCGTCACCGGATCGGCACGCGGCTGCTGTTCGGCGGCAACCTCACTCGCCAGCCCTATATGCTGGAGCGGCGCTTCAGGACGGTCGGATACCTCTCGGCGAGCGATCGGGTGATGAACGACACCTTCTGGATCGGCGTCTATCCCGGGATCTCGCCGGACGCGATCGCCTACATGGTCGACAGCATCGGCGCGTTCTTCGCCGGCTGAGCGCGCGCACCGGCCGCGCGGCGTCGGCGTCACCAGTAAAGCTGGAACCGCCCGATGAAGACGTCGGCGTCGACGGCGCGGCCGCCCTGGAGCGCCGACGGCGCGGTCCGCGAGCGGACGTAGTCGGCCATGATCCGCACGTTGCGGTCCGGGTACCAGTTCACCCCGACGCTGACGTCGCGCTCGATCCCGCCGCGGACCGTGCCGTCGTCGAGGTCGATCGCGCTGACGCGGGCGGCGACCTCGAACACGCCGATCCCGCCGCGGCTCACCCGCGCGTCCTCGCCGACCTTGACGCCCTCGAAGATCGCGTAGGTCGTGCCGTATTTCGGCGTCACGGCGTAGGCGCGGCCGGCGCCGTTGAGCACGTAGCTCGCCTCGACGTAGCCGCCCTGGAACGCGACCGATCGCGCCCCGTCGAAGCGCGACACCTCGGTGCGGATGTACTCGGCCTGGATCAGCAGCGGTCCGGTGCGGTAGGCCGCCTCGAGCCCGATCCGGCCGATGCTCGCCGCATCGCGGATGTCGCCGGTGTTCACGAACGGGCGGGCGAACAGGAAGGCCTCGGAGCGGCTCGACAGGGCGAGCGGCGTCTCGTCCCGCGGCAGGCTGCGATAGCTCCCGGCGATGCCGAGATGCAGCACCGCGTCGTCGGTGTGGATGGGCGCGAAGGTGGCGCGGGTGGTCGAGGCCACGCCCTCGCTGCGGATGCCGGTGTTGGCGTTGCCGCCGAAGACGCCGGTGACGACGCTCCAGTCCGCCCCGCTCCGGCCGATCGCGAAGCCGAAGTTGCGGGCCGGCGCGAACGCGTCGGCGAGCGAGCGTTCGGTGAAGACGGTGTTGTTGTCGCTGATCAGCTGATCGAGGCTGAACGGCTCCTTCATGTTGCCGACCGTGAGGATCATATCCGGGATGCCTTTCCAGGCGATCGCCGCATCGTTGATCGGCCGCATCGGGTCGGCGAAATCGTACTGGAACGCGATCTCGATGGATTTGCCGAGCGTCAGGTAGCTCTCGATCCACGAGCGCCGGACGCCGACGTTGTCGGAGAACGGCTCGGCAAACCCCGGCTGGCGGATGCCGGCCGCCCCGAAATCGAGCTGCAGCTTGCCGCCGATCCGAAGCTGGGCCGCGTCGTCCGGGAAGCGCAGCGTGATGCCCTTGTCGTCGATCGTCAGCGTCTCGCCGTAGGGTCCGGCCAGCGGCGCGGCCGCGACGCCGCCGGCGGCGACAGCCGCACCACCGGCCAGCATGGCGGCCAGGCATCGCCGCGCGATCGACCGCTTCGCCATCATCGTCTCCGAGAGCTCCCCGCCCGTGCCCAGGACGACCGATAGCCCGGGATCGCTGACGGTAGCGCGACAGGGCGGCGCCGACCGCACGCGATTCACAGCATCGGCAGGGTTCGCGGCCGCGGCCCGCGCGGAAACTGCGCCTCGATCATCGCGATCTCGGCCGCGTTGAGATGAAGCTTCGCCGCGCCCGCATTCTCGATCGCCCGCGATGCGCGGCCGGTCTTCGGGATGGTGAAGGTGTTCTCGATCCGCGTCAGGAACGCCAAGGCCACGGCGTAGGGCGTCGTCCCGTGCGCCGCGGCGATGCCGGCGAGCACGCGGCCGCCGGCGCTCGACGGGTTCGGGAAGTCGCCGCTGCCGAAGGGCGAGTAGCCGACGAGCGCGACCCCGTTCGCGGCGCACCATGGCAGCACCGCGTGCTCGATCGCCCGCTCGCCGAGATGGTACAGCACCTGGTTGCAGGCGATGCGGTAGGGGCCGGCGATGCGCAGCGCCCGGTCGAGGTCGTCGACGTCGAAGTTGCTCAGGCCCCAGGCCAGGATCTTGCCCGCCTGCCGCAGGTCCTCGAACCCGGCGATGGTCTCCTCCAGCGGATGGCTGCCGGGCCAGTGCAGCAGGTAGGCGTCGAGCCGGTCTGTCCCGAGCCGCCGCAGCGACTGCTCGCAGGCCCGCGCCACCCCGCGCCGCGTCGCGTTGCCCGGAACCACCTTGGAGACGAGGAAGACCTCCTCGCGCACGCCGCGGATCGCCTCGCCGACGATGGCCTCGCCGTCGCCGTACATCTCGGCCGTGTCGATGTGGGTCATGCCGGCATCGATGCCCGCCCGCAGGGCGGCGACCGCGCCGTCGCGGGCCGTGGCATCGATGTGCCACGTGCCCTGCCCGATGACCGGGACGTTGAGGCCGGTCGAGCCGAAGGGTCTGGCGTGCATCGCGTGGATCCTGTCTCGCTGGGGCGCGCGGCGCGCCCCGAAGGTCCGATGTCTGCGGCGCGGCCGCCCGATCGGCGAACGGATGGCGCCCGCGCCTTAATCGCGCCATCATGGGACGTTGAGCAATGGCTCGGCACGGGGTCCGGACCTAGACTTTGGACGATGTCCCGTTTCCGAAACGGGGCGCCGTCCCGCGGGCTACGTCCTTCTCCGGTTCGAGAACGCTTCAGGATCGGTTTCGTGCACGCTGCCTGTCCGCCTCCCGTCCCGCTCCCCGCCCAGGCGGATCGCTGAATGCTGCCGCAGCATCGCTGGTTCTGGGCCCTGATCGTCGTCGCATCGGGCGGGGCCGGCCTTCTCTACAACCTCCTGTTCGTCGGCGGCACCTCGCTCGCCGCCGGCCTGATCTACGGTCTCGCCGTCGGCGTGACGGTGCTGTCGTTCGATCGCGGGCTGATTCTCTCCGGGCTTCAGACGCGCCTGCGCCGCCTCCCGGCGATGCTGTACGTGCCCTCGGCCGAGCTGCTCTACGTGCTGATGATCGCGCTCGGCTGCGCGCTCGGCGGCCTTGTGGTCTGGTCGCTCGGGCTCACCGCCGACAGCCTGTCGGCGGCGGTCCGGATCACGCCGCGGGTGCTGGCCTACTCGCTCGCGGTCTCGGCGCTGCTAGTCTTCGTCGTGCGGATGCGCGACCTGATCGGCGGCGAGGTGTTCGTGAACTTTCTCGTCGGGCGCTACCACAAGCCGGTGCGGGAGGAGCGCATCTTCCTGTTCCTCGACGTGGTCGGCTCCACCGCCTTCGCCGAGACCCACGGCGACCTCCGGGCGCAGGAATATCTCGGCGCGATCTTCGCGACGCTGGCCGAGCCGGTGCGGCGCAACGCCGGCTCCACCGACGATTACATCGGCGACCTCGCCATGATCACCTGGCCGATGGCGCGCGGCCTCAAGGATGCGCGCTGCGTCGCCTGCGTGTTCGACGTGCTCGACCGGATCGAGGCGGATGCGCCGGCGTGGACCGCGCGCTTCGGCACGGTGCCGCGGCTGCGCGCGGCCCTGCACGGCGGATCGGTGGTCACGGCGGAAGTCGGCGTCGACCGGCACAAGATCGCCTATTTCGGAGACGCGGTGAACGTCACCTCGCGGATCGAGGCGCTGTGCCGGCCGCTCGGCGTGAACATCCTGATCTCGCAGGACCTGCTCACCCGCCTCGGCGGGTTGCCGCCCGGGATCGCGGCGCGGTCCCTCGGAGCCCACGCCCTGCGCGGGCGCGGCCAGCCGCTCTCGGTGGCGACCTTGGAGCGGCCGGCCCCCGAGATGCCCCAGCCGATCCAGGCGGAGCGGCCGGCGCTTCGGGTCGCGCGATGAGCGGACGCTGGCTCACCGCCCTGCGCATGCTGCTGCGCTACGGCCTGCCGCTCGCCGGCATCGTCGTGGTCGGCCGGGCGATCGTGCTGTCGATCGGCGGCGAGATCTCGAAGGCGCAGTTCGCCCTTGGCGTGCTCCTGATGGTCGCGGGATTCTCGGCGCGCCTGGTGCCGAAGGCCCGTCGGCCGAGAGCGACGGCGGAGCGGCGCGCCGCCGCGAGGCGGCCGTCATGACCGGCTCGACGGCGATCTACGTCGACGCCGACGCCTGCCCGGTGAAGGACGAGACCTATCGCGTCGCCGCCCGCTACGGGCTGCACGTCTACGTCGTCGCCAACAGCTTCCTGAACGTGCCGCGCGAGCCCTGGATCGAGCGCGTGGTGGTCGGCGACGCGATGGATGCCGCCGACGACTGGATCGCCGAACGTGCCGGGCCGGGCAGCATCGTCGTCACGGCCGATGTGCCGCTGGCCAGCCGCTGCGTGAAGGCGGGCGCGACGGTGATCGGGCCGAACGGCAAGCCGTTCTCGGACGCGTCGATCGGCATGGCGCTGGCGACGCGCAACCTGATGCAGGACCTGCGCGAGGCCGGCGCGATCACCGGCGGGCCGCGCCCGTTCTCGGCGCGCGACCGGTCCGAGTTCCTCGGCGCCCTCGACCGTGCGGTGAACCGCATCCGGCGCGGCTCGACCTGACGGCGTGGCGCGTCAGCCGGCGACGAGCGCCTTGAGCGCGTCGTTGAGGCGGTCCTGCCAGCCCGGGCCGTCCTTCTGGAAATGCGCGAGCACGGCGCTGTCGAGGCGGAGCGTCACCGATTCCCGCGCCCCCGGGGCGGCCTGCGGCTGGCGCGGGGCCGGCGGTGCGGCCGCCGGGGCGGGCTTGGCGGTGGTGGCCGCCTTGAAGGCGGCCTCGGCCGCCTGACGCGGATCGGTGATGCGGCGCGTGCGGTCGAAGGCCATGGTCGCGCCTCAGGCCTTCTTGGCGGCTTTGGCCGCACTCTTCTTCGCGGCCGCCTTCTCCGCCACGGCCTTGTCGGCCGCCTTGTCTGCGGCCTTCTCCGCAGCCTTGGCCTTCGCGGCGGCCGCCTTCGTCAGCGGCTTCACCTCGGCGGCCTTGGCCTGCGCGTCGGCGGCCTCCTTGGCGAGCCGCAGCGCCCGCAGGCGGACCGTGCGCTCGTCGACGGCCTTGATCGAGGCGATGTGCTCCGCCATGGCCTGGGCGCCCTCGCGCTGCATGCGCTCGGCCCGTTCCGCGCGCTCGGCCCGCTCCTCGGCCTTGTGCTTGGCTTCCTCTTCCGGCGTCCGGACTTCGTCCTCGGCGTCCGCGCCCGTATCGATCTCGTCGCTCATCATATTCCTTTCGTCCCGTCCGGGTCCCGTCACGACAAGGGCGCTCCACGCTCCGCAGGAGCGCGCCGTTGCGTCGGGATGGGCAGGCTCGGCGCAACCCGAGGACAGGTGGGCGGCCGGTTCGCATCGTCTCCGCCGATCCACCGCGAACACGTCGCGGCGTGCGGAACGAGTGATTGTGTAGCACGCCGGAGGCCCCGATGGCGAATGCCGCGGCCTGGTCGAAGGCAAGTCACGGCGACTTTTCCCGTGCAGCCGTAGCCTAACCTTCGACGAACGAACGTATGACCGCCGGCGGCACCTTCCGCCGGCGGCTCGGACGTCGGTTCAGCGCACGCGATAATTGAGCGGGATCGTCACCGACAGGCTCGACTGGGTCACGCCGGCGGGCGCCGCCGGCAGGCTCCCGCGCACGGCGCCGAGCGCCGCGCTGTCGATCTGGCTGACGCCGCTGCTGCGCGCGAGGCCGGCGCTCGTCACCTGGCCGGACCGCAGCACGGTGAAGCGCACCATCGCCGTGCCGCCGGCCGTGCCGCTCGCGGCACCGGGGTTCATCCGGCCATGGATCGCCGAGCTGATCGCCCCGGTCCATTGCCGCATGGCGCTCGGATCGCTCCCGGCCGAGGCCCGGCCCGACGCGTTCTCGCGGGAGGACGATGCGGAACTCCGGCTCTCCGCGCCCGCGCGGGCCTGGGCCTGCTTCGCCTTGGCCTCGCGGGCGGCCTTGGCCTTCGCCTCGCGGACCGCCTCCTTGCGCTCCTCGATGGCCTCGCGGCGGGCCTCCTCGAGCTCTTCCCGGCGCTTCTGCGCCCGGAGCTTCGCCTCGCGCTCGGCCTTGAGCTTGGCGAGGTCGACCTTCGGCTTTTGCGGCTCGGCCGGCTTCTCGGGCTCCGGCGCCTGCGCGACCACCGGCGGCGGGGGCGCCAGCGGCTCGGCCTGCTCGGCCTGGGAGGTGATGATCTGGCTCTCGGGCTCGACCGCGACGGCGTCGGGCGGGACCTCCGCGACGGACGCGGGCGGCGGCGGCGCGACCACGGCCTCGTCGGGCTTCGCTTCGGCCACCTCCGGCGGCGGCTTGGTCGGCTCCGCCTCGGCCGGGTCCTCGACCGGCTTGGTTTCCGGCGGAGCGGCTTCGCTCGCCTGGGTCTCGCTCGGCGCCTGCGTGTCCGCGTCGGTCATCAGCGGGGCAAGGTCGATCGAGATCTGCTGCTCGCCGGGGGGAGCCGGCGGGGTCAGCTTGAACAGGGCGAGGCCGGCCAGCGCGCCGAGATGCAGCACGAGCGCGACGAGGAAGGCGGGCACGAGCCCGGACGTGCGGGATTCGGGAGCCCCGGTGTCGGAGATGACGGACATGGCTTACCGAGCCGCCCCGTTGGCCGCCCCACCTGAGGGCGCCGCCGGAGACGCGCCGGGCGCGGCACCGCCGGGCGACTGGGCGATCAGCGAGACCTTGGTGAAGCCCGCCTGTCCGACGAGGCCCATCACTTCCATGATCTTGCCGTAGGGCACGTCCTTGTCGCCGCGGACCAGCAACACCTGGTCCTTGTTCTCGGCCGCCATGGCGCGGAGGCGCGGCATCAGCGTCTCGTTCGTGAAGATCTCCTTGGCGATCGACGGCTTGCCGTCCTTGTCAATCGTCACCTCGACCGGCTTCTGCGACTGCGCGACCTTGGCGGCCGAGGTCTTCGGCAGCTGCACCGGCACGCCCGTCGTCATCAGCGGCGCCGCGACCATGAAGATGATCAGCAGCACCAGCATGACGTCGACCATCGGCGTCACGTTGATCTCCGACATCGGTGCGGTGTCGAGATCGTCGTCGTCGGAACCGCTCGCGCGGATCGAACCCATCGCCATGCGGCGTCCTCCGGGATCGGCGGCCCGGCCCTCGAGGGCGGCCGCTGCGGGAATGGAAGGCCCGGCCGCCCTTCGTGGGGCCGGGCTCGCGCATCGTGAGATCGCCGGGGGGCGCTACTCGGCGGCAGCGCGGTGCTGGACGCCGCGGTCGCGGGCGAGGCGGTTGCCGAGCACGCCGATGCCGGAGACGAAGGTGCTCTGGATCCGCCCGACGTCGTTGGCGAGCTTGTTGTAGGCCATCACCGCCGGGATCGCGACGACGAGGCCGATCGCGGTGGCGAACAGCGCCTCGGCGATGCCCGGCGCCACCACCGCGAGCGAGGTGTCCTGGCTGCGGGCGATCGACGAGAAGGAGTTCATGATGCCCCAGACCGTGCCGAACAGGCCGACGAACGGCGCCGTCGAGCCGGAGGTCGCCAGGAGCGCGAGGCCGTTCTGCAGGCGCTTGACCTCCAGCGTCAGCGCGGCGCGCATGGCCCGCTCGATCCGGTCGCGCCGCTCGGCGCGGGTCTCCGAGGCGTCCTGGTCGCGCCAGGCGTCGAGGGCCGCCTTCACCACGTGGCCGGCGATGCCCTTCATCCCGGTCTCGAGGTTGCCGCCCGAGCGCACCAGCGCATCGAACGCCTTGGCCTGCCGCCGGGCGGCTGCGAGCCGGACGATCTTCTCGAACACCACGGTCCAGCACGCGAGGGAGGCGACCACCAGCAGGATCATCACCCCCTTCACGATCGGGTCGGCCTGCAGGAACAGGCCCACGAACGAGAAGTCGTGACCGGCGTCGATCGGGGCGGAAGTCGGATCCATTGCGGGTTCCCTCGGGTGTCATTCGGATGCGGCAACGGCCGCGGGCCGCCCGGCGGCGCGGGGCCGTCGGACGGGTCGGTTCTCACGAGGTCTCGCCGGCGTGCCCGCCGGCGAGGTCGGCTCAGCGATCGAACGGGACGTTCGCCTTGGTCTCGGTCTCGGTGCGCTCCAGGCAGGATTCGCGGGTGGCGTCCCCGCCCTCGCAGGCGAGCACGTCGCTGAGCAGCACGCGGCTCAGCTTCGGGCACGCGATCCCGGGGAAGTTGAAGATCTTGACGGTGGTCTTGCGGGCGGGGATCGGGCCGAGCTCGGCGGCGACCCGCTTCTGCGCGATCCCGTCGGTGTCGAAGGCGAACAGGTCGAGCTTGTAGGATTTCAGGGCCGTCCCACGGCTGTTGTCGACGACGATGGTCGCGCGGCACGAATCGTCGGCGGGCTCGAGCCGGTTGAGCTGGAGCTTGATCGGCGCGACCTTGTCGGCGGATCCGGCGTCCTGCGCCGTCGCCGACACGACGAGCGAGGCCGCCAGCACGAGCGACAGCCCGGAACTGGCCGCCGTGTCGAGCGCGAGGCGCCCGATCCGGCGCCGGTAGAGCGGGACGCCTCGCCCGAGCATCTGTTCAGCCATCGACTCGCTTTCCATCCTCCGCCCCGCGGCGGTCTCCCGGCGCCCTGCGCCGCATCGATCTCGTTCGCCCCGGAAGGATCCGGTCGGGTCCGGCTCCGTCCGGTCAGTGCAGGGCCGCACCAACCGGCCGGCGCTTCGAGGCTCCGAGACGCCCCGCGGCCTCGTCGATCGGTCCGACCGCCGCACGCAGCGCGGCGACGAGGCGCGGCGCTTCGGGCCGGCCGGTGATCGCGGCCGCGCCGCGCTCGACCTCGCCCCAGAGCCTGCGCCGGCCGCGCCCGATCAGGCCGACCAGCGCGCATTCGTGCCCGGTCAGCCGGCAGCAGGTCGCCGGCATGAACGGCCCGTCATCCGCCCGCTCGGCGCGCAACGCGCGGACGACCCCGACGATCCCGGAGACGAAGCGGCCGACGGCCTCGGCGCCGAGGAGCGTCTCCCACCGTCGAACGCCGCATCCCAGCACGCGATGTCCCGCGTCATGTAGCCCGCGGCCACGAACCGGGCGACCGAGAGCGCCAGCACCTCCGCGTCGTCGCCGCAGACCTCCGCCACCCGCGGCATCGGCGCATGCTTCGACAGGATCGGTGCGGACATTCGGCCTCCGGAAAGTGCCTGCCGCACCGCCTCGTCACGCTGAAACGGACCGCACTGTGCCTGCGGGGCGGAAGTATCCGAGGTGGAGGGCAAGGATCAAGAGCACGGCCGAAAATCAGAGCCGTTCCAAACTGTTACGAATACATCCCTGTTCTCGGCCGTCGTCTGTTGCCGAAAGATCCCGCCGTCCGTTGCCGCTTCTGCCCGTGCGTCCCGCCTTCGGCGCGGCGCGGCGTCCCTTGATGGGCCGGGTCGCCTCGTCCATATCTTGACGTGCCGGGCCGCTGGGCCGGAAGGGGCGCTGCCGCCAGCGGGCCCCGCGACGAGGCGCCCACCGGCATTCGGGCACGGGGCCTCCACAGGGGTGTTGCCGCCGATGACCCGTCCATCTCCGTTCGGACACCCGTTCCTGCTCGGGTTCGACGAGATCGAGCAGGCCCTCGACCGGGTCTCCAAGGCCGCCAACGACGGCTACCCGCCCTACAACATCGAGCGTCTGGCCCGCACCGACCGGGAGCCGGACCGCCTGCGGATCACCCTGGCGGTGGCCGGCTTCACGCGCGACCAGCTCGACGTGATGCTGGAGGAGAACCAGCTGATCGTCCGCGGCCGTCAGGTCGACGACAAGGAGCGGCTGTTCCTCCACCGCGGCATCGCGGCGCGGCAGTTCCAGCGCGCGTTCCTGCTGGCCGACGGGATGGAGGTGCTCGGCGCCGACCTGTCGAACGGGCTGCTCTCGATCGATCTGGCCCGGCCCGAGCCCGAGCGGGTGGTGCGCCGCATCGCCATCCTCGAGCGCGATTGATCCGCGGGAAAAGCACCCCACATCAGGATCAGGCCCACGATCGCCGGATCGGTTCGATCAAGACGGGATCGTTTCCGGGCCGATTGCTCTGCCTCGAAAGGAGGGCACGACATGACCGACCTCAACACCTCCCCGCTGACGGCCGCCGACCTCGATCCGGCCGAATTCAACGCCGCCGACCTCGCGGCCCTGGGCGAAGGGCACATCGCCTACGTCCGCTCGATCCGCTCCGACGAGGTGATGCGGCTGTTCCCGCAGGCGCCGCAGCTGACGCCCGGCCTCGACCTGTTCGCGCTCCTGTCGGCCAGCGGCGCGCCGATCCTGCTCGCGGACTCGCGCGAGGTGATCCTCGCCAACGCCGCCGAGCACGACCTCTTCCCGCTCAGCCTGCACTAGCCGGTCTCGCCATCTCCGCCACCGCCGAGAGCAGCCGCGCGATATCCTGCGGCCGCGACAGGCGGTGGTCGCCGTCCGCGATCAGCGTGAGGACCGTGCCCGCCGACGGCAGCCGGTCCAGGATGCGGAAGGCGTGGGCGTGCGGCACGTCCGGATCGTTCATCCCCTGGAGGATGTGGACCGGGCAGCGCAGGTCGAGGGCACCGGTCAGCAGGCGGTTGCGCCGGCCATCCTCGATTAGCGCCATGGTGATCGCGTCGGGCTCGGGCGCGTAGGCGCTCTGGCGCAGCCAGACGCCGTCCTGCTCCAGCGTGCTGCGCACCTCCGGCGGGAACCGATCCCACATCAGGTCCTCGGTGAAGTCGAGGGCCGGCGCGATCAGCACGAGGCCGGTCGGCGCCGACGCCCCGCGCGCCGCGAGGTTTCGCGCCGCGAGGCAGGCGATCCATCCGCCCATCGAGGATCCGATCAGCACCGGCGCTTCCGGCGCGTGCGCGGCGAGCACGCCCTCGGCGTCGGCGAGCCAGGTCGAGATCGTGCAGGCCGAGAACTCGCCCTCGGATTCGCCGTGGCCGGAATAATCGAACCGCACGAAGCGCCGCCCCTCGGCGGCGGCCCAGGCGTCGACCGCCATCGCCTTGGTGGCGCCCATGTCCGAGCGGAAGCCTCCGAGCCAGACGATCGCCGGACCCGCCCCGTCGCGCACGCGCACGGCGATCCGGCGTCGGTCCGCTCCTTCGCCGACGTCGACGTGCTCCAACGTCGTCCCGTCCCGCATCCCGCTCTCCCGATTCGCCCGGCCCGCGCGTTCCCGACCTGAACGCCGCGTCTTCAGCCGCCGTTTACCAGACCGTAAAGCGTACCCGTGATCCTATGACAATGAACGCTTCCCTGCGGCCGCGGCCCGCCTGCGCCCTCTCGCCGCGCAGCCGCCGATGAACGGCGATTCCCGTCCGTCGGTCGGCTTCCCCGGCGACGCGTCGCCGCTGGCCGGTGCCTGCGTCCTCCAGATCATTCCCGAGCTCGACGCCGGCGGTGCCGAGCGCACCACCGTCGACATCGCGGCCGGCCTCGCGGCAGCAGGTGCGCGTGCGCTGGTCGCGACGGAAGGCGGGCGCCTCGTCGGCGAGCTTCAGGCCAAGGGCGGCATCTGCCTGCCGTTCCCGGCGGCGTCGAAGAACCCCGTCCAGATGGCCCTCAACGTCGGCCGCCTGGCGCGCCTGTGCCGGCGCGAGGGCGTGCAGATCATCCATGCGCGGTCCCGCGCCCCGGCCTGGGTCGCGCTCGGCGCCGCGCGACGGCTGAAGCTGCCCTTCGTCACGACCTATCACGGCAGCTATTCCGGCCGTACCGGCGTGAAGGTGCTGTACAACTCGGTGATGGCACGCGGCGACGTGGTGATCGCCAACTCGCACTACACCGCCGACCTGATCCGTCGCCTGCATGCCGAGCAGGCGGGCGACCGGGTTCAGGTGATCCACCGCGGAACCGACCTCTCCGCCTTCACTCCCGTCGCGGTCGGCGCCGCGCGGGTCGAGGCGTTGCGCCGCGTCTGGGGCGTCGCCCCGCACGAGCGCGTCGTCCTGCTGGCGGCCCGCCTCACCGCGTGGAAGGGCCAGCGCATCCTGATCGAGGCGGCGGCGCTGATGCGCGCGCAGGGCGTCGCCGATTTCGCCATCGTGCTCGCGGGCGACCCCCAGGGCAGGGTCGCCTACGAGCGCGAGCTCGACGCGCTGGTCGTGGCGCGCGGGCTCGAGGGCGTCGTCCGCCGCGTCGGGCATTGCACCGATATGCCGGCGGCCTTCCGGGCCGCCTCGGTCGTCGCCGTGCCCTCCGTCGAGCCGGAGGCGTTCGGCCGTTCCGCCGTCGAGGCCCAGGCGCTCGGCACGCCGGTGGTGGTGTCCGATCTCGGCGCGGTCCCCGAAACCGTTTTGAGCCCGCCCGAAGTGTCGGCCGGCCAGCGCACCGGCTGGCGCGTTCCCGCCGGCGATGCGGCGGCGCTCGCGGCGGCACTCACGGAGGCGCTGTCGCTCGGCGCCAGCGCGCGCGACGCGCTGGCCCGCCGCGAGCGCGCCCATGTGGAGGCGAACTTCTCCCTGGAGCGCATGGTCGGCGACACGCTGGCGATCTACGCCAAGCTGCTCGGCCGATCGGAGCCCGCCTGACCCCGCGTCGCGATGGGGGCTTGTTCTTTTGGCCTGCAGGCTTCACATCGGGGAAAAGGTTTTCGCATCGCGGGAGCCGGTATGGTTTTGCGTCGAAACGGCGGCATGTGTTGACTTGCCGCACGGTTCGGCCAAGGTAAGCTGTCCGGGATAGGCCGGAGCGATCGGTGGTCTGGGCAGCCTGGAACGGGATGCCAGGGGCCGCCGTTTCGTCGTTGCATCAGGAGAACACCGCCATTCGTAGACCCATGAGAGCCATGCCGGCCCCGCAGAAGGACGGGCCTCGCGCCAACCGGGATATCCGCGGCGTGCGCGAAGTGCAGCTCATCGACGACACCGGCCAGAACCGGGGCGTCGTCGCCTTCTTCGATGCTCTGGCCCTGGCCGAAGAGGCCGGCCTCGACCTCGTCGAGATCGCACCGAACTCCGTTCCTCCCGTCTGCAAGCTGCTCGATTACGGCCGCTTCCGCTTCAACGAACAGAAGAAGCAGAACGAGGCCCGCAAGCGGCAGAAGACGGTCGAGGTCAAGGAGATCAAGCTCCGCCCCGGCATCGACAAGCACGACTACGACACCAAGATGAAGTCGGTGCAGCGCTTCTTCGAGGAGGGCGACAAGGTCAAGGTGACCCTGCGCTTCCGCGGCCGCGAGATGGCGCACCAGGATATCGGCCTACGCCTGCTCGAGCGGGTGAAGACCGAGACCGCCGAGATCGCCAAGGTGGAAAGCGAGCCGATGCTCGAAGGCCGCCAGATGATCATGATCCTGGCGCCGCGCTGATCGCTCCGCCGAGGCCCGTGAAATTTCAAAACGCCGTCTCGCTCCGCGAGGCAGCGTTTTTCATGATGCGGTCGCGCGTCGCCATTCCCAGACTATGCGCCTTTCACGGGCCGTCGCGCTTTCACCGGCCGGTCGCGCGGATTATCTGCTGCGCATGGCCCTGACATCCGACGAGATCGAACGCTACGCCCGCCACCTCGTGCTGCCGGAGATCGGCGGCCCCGGGCAGGGCAGGCTGAAGGCGGCGCGCGTGCTCGTGATCGGTGCCGGCGGGCTCGGCGCCCCGCTGATCCAGTACCTAGCCGCCGCCGGCATCGGCACGATCGGCATCGTCGACGACGACACGGTCTCGCTCTCGAACCTGCAGCGCCAGATCATCCACGGCACACTTGATCTCGGCCGCCCGAAGGTCGAAAGCGCCGCGGACGCCGTCGCCCGCCTCAACCCGAACGTAACGGTGGTCGCCCATCCGATCCGGATCGATGCCGCATCCGCCGAAGCCTTGGCCGCCGCGTACGACGTCGTCGCCGACGGCTCGGACAACTTCGCGACCCGCTACGCCGTGTCCGACGCCTGCTATTGGGCGCGCCGCCCCTTGGTCACCGCCGCCCTCGGCCGTTTCGACGGCACGCTGACGACGATCCGCGCCCACGAGACCGGGCCGGACGGCGACCCGAACCCGACCTACCGCTGCCTGTTCCCGAACCCGCCGCCGCCCGGCACCGTGCCGCCCTGCGCGGAAGCCGGCGTGCTCGGGGCGCTCGCCGGCGTGATGGGCTCGCTGATGGCGATGGAGGTGATCCGCGCGGTGACCGGCTTCGGCGAGCCGCTGGTCGGGCGGCTGCTGATGGTCGATGCCCGCGCGATGCGGTTCGAGACCTTGGGCTACGCCTGGGACGAGGCGAACCCGCTCAGCGGCGCGGTGCCGTCACAAGCCTGATGGCGGGGTCCATTCCGCTTCGGCATCCACCTTGCCGAGGCAGCACTTCTTGAACTTTTTGCCGCTGCCGCACGGGCAGGGATCGTTGCGGCCGACGTCCTTGAACGGGTTGACCGTCGGCAGGCCGTAGCCGGCCTTGGTCCAGGCGAGCTGAACGATCGGGTCGTCGAGGTAGCCGTGGTTCCACGCGTCGAGGCGCGACTGGTCGTTGGGCTTGCGCTCGGCCTCGCGCAGGGTCTCCTTGAACCACGCGGCATCGCTGAACTCGTCGGTGATGCGCTTGTCGCGCCGGGCCGCCTCGGCCCGCGGGGCGAGCTCGCGCAGGCCGAGATAGGCGATCGCCTCCTCCCAGGCGATCCAGCCGACCGCCTCCTCGACGGCGGCCTTCGCGTCGTCGAAGCGGACCAGCAGGTCGCGCAGGGTCTGGCGCGGAATCCGACCCTCGATCGCCAGGAAGACGCAGGCGGACAGCAGCGCCTGGCGCACCGCATCGTCGACCGTGCTGTCGAGGATCAGCGCGAAGATCCCGTCGGTCCGCCCGTCGAACAGGCTCGCGATCATGCGGGCGAGCGTCGTGGTGACGGCGTCGCCGAGCACCGCGTCCACGCTCTCCTCGTCCTGGCGCAGGAAGCGCAGGAGCGGGGCGAGCAGCCGCGGATCGCGGGCATGGGCGAGCACGTGCAGCCCCCAGAACAGCAGGTTCTCCTGCTCCGGCGTCAGCTCGGCGCCCTCGGCCGCCCCCGCGAGGAGGCGAAGGGTCTCGTCCGCGACGAGATCCGGCTCGGCCAGGGCGCGACGCAGCAGCGGCTCGGGCAGGGTCTCGGCAAGGGACAGTGCCTGGTTGAGCGCTTCGGCGTCGGTCATGGTCGGGTCGCCCTCGTTGCGTGCCGATCGCGTCGCGTGCAGGTCGCGCGCCGGTATGGTCGTCGGGGCGCGGGGTTCAGCCGCGCAACGTCGCGCCGGTCTTGCGGCCGACCTCGGCGACGATCCGGGCGCTCACCGCCTCGATCTCCGCATCGGTCAGCGTCCGCTCCAGCGGCTGCAGCCGCACCGCGATCGCCACCGATTTCGAGCCGTCCGGGATGCCGGTGCCCTCGTAGACGTCGAACACGTCGACGCCGGTGACGAGCTTGCGCTCGGCGCCGGCCGCCGCCTTGACGATCTCGCCGGCGGCGACGTCGCGGCCGACGACGAAGGCGAAGTCGCGCGACAGCGGCTGGAAGTCCGAGAGCGTCGCCGCGCCCTTGGTCTTGGTCGGCTTCAGCTTCGGGGCCGGGATCGCGTCGAGGACGATCTCGAACGCCACCAGGGTGCCCTTGAGATTCAGCGCCTTCATCACCCGCGGATGCACCTCGCCGAAGAAGCCGACCGGGTTCTTCGGGCCGAACTGGAGCGTGCCCGAGCGGCCGGGATGCAGCCAGTCCGGGCCGCCCGCCACGACCTGGAGCCCGCCCGTCGGAACGCCGAGGGCGGCCAGCATCGCCATCGCGTCGGCCTTGACCTGGAAGGCGTCCACGGTCGGCGCGGTGCCGTCCCAGTGGCGCCCGCCGCCCGCGAGGTTGGCCGTTCCCCGGCGCACGGCCGCGGCGCGGATGGTCTGTCCCTCCGGCGTGTCGTCGGCGAAGCACTGCCCGACCTCGAACAGGGCGGCATCGGGATAGCCGCGGTCGGCGTTGCGCTGCGCCGCGCGCAGCAGGCCCGGCACCAGGCTCGGCCGCATGTCGGAGAGTTCCGAGGCGATCGGGTTGGCCAGCACCAGGTCGGCGCCGCCGCCGCCGAACAGCACCGCGTCGTCGTGCGGGATGAACGACCACGTCACCGCTTCCATCAGGCCGCGGCTCGCCAGCGCGCGCTTGGCGCGGCGGGTGCGCTTCTGGATCAGCGTCAGCGTCGGGCGCGCGAGGCCGGCCAGCGGCGCCAGCGGCTTCGGCTCGATCCGGTCGAGGCCCGCGATGCGGATGATCTCCTCGACGAGGTCGGCCTCGCCCTCGATGTCGGGCCGCCACGACGGCGGCAGCACCTTCGCCCGGTCGCCGGTGCCGGAGACCTGGAAGCCGAGCGCCTCCAACGTGACGGTCATCTCGGCGCGGGACAGCTCGATCCCGGCCAGACGCCGCACTTCGGTCCAGGGGAAGTCGACGACGCGGTCGGTCTCGGGCATCGCGCCGGCGATCGTCGCCTCGGACGGGATCCCGCCGCAGAGGTCGAGGACGAGCTGCGTCGCGCGGTCGAGCCCGGGCAGCGTCGAGGCCGGGTCGACGCCGCGCTCGAAGCGGTAGCGCGCATCGGTGATCACGCCGAGCCGCCGTCCGGTCTGCGCGATGTTGGCCGGGTTCCACAGCGCCGATTCGATCAGCACGTCGGTGGTGGAGGCGTCGCAGCCCGAGGCCGCCCCGCCGATGATGCCGGCGATGGATTCGACGCCGTTGTCGTCGGCGATGACGACCATCTCGCCGCCGAGCGCGTGCTCGCGCCCATCGAGGCCCTTCAGGGTCTCGCCCTCGCGGGCGAGCCGGACGGTCAGGCCGCCGGCCACCTTGGCGGCGTCGAACACGTGCAGCGGCCGGCCCTGGTCGAAGGTCATGTAGTTGGTGATGTCGACCAGCGCGTTGATCGGGCGAAGGCCCATCGCACGCAGCCGCGCCTGCATCCAGTCCGGCGAGGACCCGTTGCGCACGCCGCGCACGCGGCGGAGGGCGAAGTGCGGGGCGAGGTCGCGCGCCGCCTCGGGAATGTCGAGGGCGACGGCGACCGGGCAGGGGTCTTCGCCGCGGATCGGCGGCTCGGCCAGGGGCTTCAGGGCACCGATGCCGGTGGCGGCGAGGTCGCGGGCGATGCCGTGGACCGAGGCGCAGTCCGGGCGGTTCGGCGTCAGGTTGATCTCGATCACCGGATCGTCGAGCCCGGCCCACAGCGCGTAGGGCGTGCCCACCGGCGCGTCGGCCGGCAGCTCGAGGATGCCGTCGTGGTCGTCCCCGAGGCCGAGCTCGGCCCCTGAGCACAGCATGCCGCGGCTCTCGACGCCGCGGATGTTGCCCACCGAGAGGGTCATGTTCTTGCCCGGCACGTAGGTGCCCGGCGGCGCGAACACGCTGAGCAGGCCGGCGCGCGCGTTCGGCGCGCCGCAGACCACCTGGAGCGGCTGCCCGTCCCCGGCGTCGACGCTGCAGACCCTGAGCCGGTCGGCGTTGGGATGCTGCTCGGCGGTGAGGATCTTCGCCACCACGTAGGGCTTCAGCGCCGCCGCCTTGTCCTCGATGCCCTCGACCTCGAGCCCGATGCGGGTGAGCGTCTCGGCGATCACGTCGAGGGACGCCTCGGTGTCGAGGTGGTCCTTGAGCCAGGAGAGGGTGAATTTCATGTTTGAATGCTTCCGCTCAAGCCAGGCGGGGCTTCGCGATGAGGAGAACCGCAAGCTGCTTGCGATCGGTTGTGGGCAATTGCTCGATGAGCGTGACGGTCTGAGCGGCGAGAGCGATCAATCGCAGCGTCTCGTCGTGACGGACCAGGAGTCCGGGCGGACTATAATCGGCGAGGTTTCGCGCTTCCTGCAGGTCGATGAAATTGTTGCCGATATCGACGATCTGCGGGCCGATTGCCAAGGCGCCTCGGCCTTTCAGGCGCTGCTTGGCAGCACCGTGGTCGAGCAGGCGGTAGACGGGCTCCACCAAGGTGTTCGGCTGCGTCCACCCGAGCAGCTCGCTCGCGCAGACGAAGCACAACGCATGGAACACGGCGTAGTAGGCACTGCTGACCGCTCGCCGATGCGCAGCCTTGCGCAGGTTGGGCCGACCGCGCGTCTCGGCAAGCCCGAAAGCGACGTCCAACAGATCGTAGACGATCGGGTTGCCCAGCCGCGGCATCAGCCGTGTCCCGGCAGTCGGTCCGGCGCACCTTTGCCGGCAATCCCGACGTCGTGGTGGTCCTCGTCGGAAACATCGTCGCCGAGGACTTCGTCTCCGGGATAGTCGTAGCGGATGTAGGGAAAACGGGTTTCTCCGCGATCCAGCAATCCCTGCCGGAGCCGCGATAGGGCCTTCGTCGATACGGCACCGTCGGTGACGCCCGCATCCGACTTGAAATGCGCGATCACCACGAGCGACGGTTCTCCGTCGTGATCGGACCCGGCGATCATGTCCGCGTGCTCGAAGCCGTGCGGCGCCAGAACGTCGCGAAGGATGTCGTTGGCGAGCGTCGTCAATTCCTGTTCGGTCATTGCTTCGACCTCGTGCGTTGTCACCCCGTCAGGCCGCCGATCAGGCTCGGCACGTCGAGCGGGCGGAAGCCGTAATGCTCGATCCAGCGCAGGTCGGCCTCGAAGAAGGGCCGCAGGTCCGGCATGCCGTACTTGAGCATGGCGATGCGATCGATGCCGACGCCGAAGGCGAAGCCCTGGACCTCGCTCGGGTCGAGGCCGCAATTCCGCAGCACGTTCGGGTGCACCATGCCGCAGCCGAGGATCTCGAGCCAGTCGGTGCCCTCGCCGAAGCGGATCTCGCCGCCCTTGCGCGAGCACTGGATATCGACCTCCGCCGAGGGCTCGGTGAAGGGGAAGAACGAGGGTCGGAAGCGCATCTTGACGGCGTCGACCTCGAAGAACGCCTTGCAGAACGCCTCGAGCACCCATTTTAGGTTGGCAATGTTGGCCGCCTTGTCGATCACCAGCCCCTCGACCTGATGGAACATCGGCGTGTGGGTCTGGTCGGAATCGTGCCGGTAGGTCCGGCCCGGGATGATCACCCGGATCGGCGGCGTCTGCGACCGCATGGTGCGGATCTGGACCGGCGAGGTGTGCGTGCGCAGCACCTTGCGCTTGCCCTCGGCGTCGGGCGCCAGGAAGAAGGTGTCGTGCATCTCCCGCGCCGGATGCCCGGGCGGGAAGTTCAGCGCGGTGAAGTTCAGCTCGTCGGTCTCGATGTCCGGGCCTTCGGCGACCGAGAACCCCATGTCGGCGAAGATCGCGGTGATCTCGTCGATGACCTGGCTGATCGGGTGGATGCGGCCGCGGGACTCGGGCGCCTCGCGCAGCGGCAGGGTTACGTCGATGCGCTCGGCCGCGAGCCGCGCTTCGAGGGCCGCCTCGGCGAGCGCGTCGCGGCACTGGGCGATCGCGCCCTGCACCCGGTCGCGCAGGCCGTTGATGAGCGGGCCGCGCTGCTTGCGCTCCTCCGGGCTCATCGCGCCCAGCGTCTTCAGCAACTCGGAGACGCTGCCCTTCTTGCCGAGCGCCGCGACGCGCAGGGCCTCGAGCGACGCCTCGTCGGCGGCGGCCGCGACCTGGGCGAGCAGGTCGCGTTCGAGGGTGTCGAGATCGGTCATCGCTGTCCCATCGCGTGCGGTTCACCGCCCGGCGCCGTCGGCGCGCAGGCTCGTGGTCACAGGGTGTGCGAACATGACGAAGGCGCGGCGCTCCCCGAGGGAGCCCCGCGCCTTTCGCCGGTTCGTCGCTCGGATGAGGCTCAGGCGGCCTTGGCGGACTGAGCGGGCAGGGCGGCCTTGGCCTTCTCGACCACGACGGCGAAGCTCGCCGGCTCGTGGATCGCGAGGTCGGACAGGGCCTTGCGGTCGACCGCGATGCCGGACTTCGCCAGGCCGTCGATGAAGCGCGAATAGGTCAGGCCGTGCTCGCGGACGGCAGCGTTCAGGCGCTGGATCCAGAGGGCGCGGAACGTGCGCTTCTTGTTCTTGCGGTCGCGGTAGGCATACTGCATGCCCTTCTCGACCGCCTGCTTGGCGATGCGGATCGTGTTCTTGCGCCGGCCGTAATAGCCACGGGCGGCCTTGAGGACTTTCTTGTGCTTGGCGTGACTGGTCACGCCGCGTTTGACGCGGGCCATGGTGTATCTCCTGGATCGAAAAAAGCAGTCTCGGCGGTCGTGAAGGGCTTACCGGCTGTTGGGCAGGAAGTACTTCTTCACGTTGGCGGCATCGCCCTCGAACAGGGTGGTGGTGCCGCGCAGGTTGCGGATCTGCTTCGTCGTCCGCTTGATCATCCCGTGGCGCTTGCCGGCCTGGGCGTACATGACCTTGCCGGTCCCGGTGATCTTGAAGCGCTTCTTGGCGCCCGATTTGGTCTTCAGCTTGGGCATTTGGCTCTCCGCTGCGCGAAACCCCAGCCGTCCGACGATGGCCGGAGGGGTGCGCTCGATGGATGCTTCTGGTGGAGCAGCATGAACCGCCACGGCAGCCCTAACCGGCCGGGCGGTTCCACGCGGAGCGGCTTATGGCAGAAACCGCGCGCCGCTTCAATGCCTTCGCGGATGCCCGATCGGCCCCGCCGTCCCGAGCGACGCGTCCGGGGCTCGGCTCACAGCTTGGCCGTGATCGTGGCGAGCACCGAGAGCGGCGCGCCCGGGGCGTTGTTGAACTGGTTGAACGGCTGCTCGATGTAGCGCCGGTCGGTGAGGTTGCGGGCATTCAGCGAGAAGCGGGCGTGCTCGTCGATATCGTAGAACACGGCCGCGTCGAGGCGCGCAAAGCCGCCGACGGAGTAGCTGTTGTTCAGGTCGCCGGTGCGCCGCCCGACATAGGTGATGCCGCCGCCGACGGTCCAGCCGCGCAACGGGCCCTCCTGGAACTGGTAGGTCGACCACAGGCTGGTGCTGAAGCTCGGCACGCCGATCAGGCGGTTCCCGACGACGTAGACGTCATCCTTGGTGATCCGCGCATCGAGGTAGCCGACGCTGCCGATGACCTTCCAGCCCGGCAGAATCTGGCCGGCCAGATCCGCCTCGACGCCCTGCGAGCGCTGCTCGCCGGTGATCACCGAGAAGCCGGTGTTGACGGGGTCGGCGGCGGCCACGTTCTGGCGGGTGATGCGGAAGGCGGCCGCGCTCAGGGTCAGGTCCGGCGTGAGGTCGAGGCGGCTTCCGACCTCGACCTGGTCCCCGGTCTCGGGCGTCGGGTTCGAGACGTTGAGGACGTTGGCGGTCTGCGGCTTGAACGACGTCGTGTAGCTCGCATAGAGCGTCAGCGGATCGAACGGCCGGTAGACGAGGCCGACCCGCGGCGAGGTCCCGGACAACGCCAGGTCCGGCGGGATCGTGCGCGAGGTCGGCGTCCGGTTGAAGTAGAACTGCGTTCCGGTGTCGTAGCGGACCCCGATCAGCACCTGCAGGCCGTAGCCGAGGTCGACCTGATCCTGGAGGTAGAGGCCGTAGAGTTCGCTACTCTGGCGGAGGTCGCCCTGCAGCGCCGTGCCGACGATGGGCGAGCCGAAGGTCGGCGTGAGGAAGCTGACCGACGGATAGCCGGTGCTCTGCGTCGTGTAGGAATGGCGAAAGCCGTCGGTGTACTCGAACCCGACCAGCACGGTGTTGCGCAGCCCGAACAGGTCGAACTTCGCGACCATCTCGGTCTGGCTGTCGATCGAGGCATAGGCCGAGCGGACCGCGGTCTCGCGCCGTGACACGGTCCTGTTGTCGTCGGTCAGGCCCGTCGCACGGGTCGCGACGAGATCGAAGGCGCCGCCCTGGGCGCTGAAGACCTCGCGTAGGGTGATGGACTCGTTCACGTCGTGCTCGATGCGGAGCACGCCGAAATTCGCCGTGGCGTTGTAGCGGCTGAAGGGCTCGCCGTAGTAGCGGCCGATGTCGTCGAGGAGGACGCGTCCGTTCCGGGCGATCAGTCCCTCGTCGTACTGGGTGTCGGTGCGGGTGAACTCGCCGACGAACGACACGCGGGTGTCGGGAGACGGGTTCCAGGCGAAGGCCGGCGCCACGAAGGTGCGGGCATTGTCGCGATCGCCGTAGTTGCGGAAGGTCGGGTCGGACTGTCCCGCGAAGCTGATGCGGGCCGCCAGGCCCTCGACGCCCGGGATAGCGCTCGACACCGAGCCCTGCACGCGCCGGAAGCCGAAGCTGCCGCCCTGGATGCTGAGGTCGCCGGACGGGACGAGCGTCGGCTGCCGGGTGACGATGTTGATCAGGCCGCCGGGCTCGCCGCGGCCGTACAGCACCGAGGCCGGTCCCTTCAGCACCTCGATGCGCTCCACGTCGGCGAGGTCGCGCTGGACGGTGTAGAAGTTGCTCGCCTGGTTCAACAGGATGCCGTCGATGGCGTAGGTCTGCGTGGCGAAGCCGCGGATGATGAAGGTCTCGCTGCGGCCCTGCAGGGTGCCGCCCGGCTGCACGTTGCTGACGTTCTGCAGCGCGTCGCCGAGCCGAACGTCCTGCTGATCCACCAACACGTCGCGCGGCACCACCTGGACGGATTGCGGCGTATCGGCCAGCGGCGTATCGGTGCGCGTGGCCGTCGCCGAGCGCGTGGCGCGATAGCCGACCACCGGTCCGCCCGCCCGCTCGCCGCCCGTGCCGGTCACGCTCAGCTCCGACAGGACGACCTCGTCCGTGGCCGGGCCGGCCAGTGCTGGGACCGGGGATGCGACACCCGCCAGCAGGCAGGCCACCGCGGCGAGAAAGCAACCGATGGTTTCATGACGGGGCCGTCTCGCATCTCCACCATCACCGACCATGGTTTTCGCTCGCGCTCGCATATTCGAAGCTGATCGGCTCCGCGCAATCCTTGAGCGATAGCGTGCGGTGCTTGCAATGATCTCAACGCGGAAAGCGGCCGACGGATATGATCCTTCCGGAGGCGTCGCCGAAAGGCCACAACATTGATTTGTAATACTTCAAAGCTGCTCGTTACGATTTCGATTCTAGTGCGCGCCGCGGATCGCCATGTCCGCCGGCGTCCCGGTCCACGGGGCTCGCGGCTCGATCGGGCATCGCGGGCCGACCGGTCGTCGAGGATACCGGGGACAAGTCCCGGTGAAGACGACGAAGCGCTGCCTTTGCACCGCACAAGGAACCATAACCTTGGCCGTGGGTTTCGTTCATGTCCCACTCAGCCCGGGTCGGGTTAGATCCCCGAAACGCAGGCTACTCAGGAGACCTTTCGTGCGCATTGCCCAGATCGCCCCGCTCTCGGAAGCCGTACCGCCCAAGTTCTACGGCGGCACAGAGCGCGTCGTCAGCTGGATCACCGAAGAACTGGTCCGCCAGGGCCACGACGTCACCTTGTTCGCGAGCGGCGATTCCGAGACGTCCGCCAAGCTCGCGGCCTGCACGCCCGAAGGTCTGCGTCTTCTGGGCTATCGCGATCATACCGCGAGCCATCTCGCGATGCTGCACCAGGTTCATCGACGGGCGCACGAGTTCGACATCCTGCATTTTCACATCGATCTGCTGCAGTATCCCATGTTTGAGGATCTGAACCACAAGTGCATCACCACGATGCACGGCCGCCTCGACGTGCCGGACTTCATGCCCGTCTACAGGACCTTCACCGGGATGCCGCTGGTGTCGATCTCCGACAACCAGCGCGAGCCGATGCCGCCGAACGTCAACTGGCTGTCGACGATCCATCACGGCCTGCCGGCCCAGAACTGCCCGTATTCCCCCGAGGCCAAGGGTGGCTACCTCGCCTTTCTCGGCCGCATCTCGCCGGAGAAGCGCCCGGACCGCGCCATCGAGATGGCGATCCGCTCCGGCACGCCGCTGAAGATCGCCGCCAAGGTCGACAAGGCCGATCAGGATTACTGGGACGAGGTCATCGAGCCGATGATCCACCACCCGCTGATCGAATATATCGGCGAGATCAACGAGGAGCAGAAGAAGGAATTCCTCGGCAACGCCCTGGCGCTCGCCTTCCCGATCGACTGGCCGGAGCCCTTCGGCCTGGTGATGATCGAGGCGATGTCGGCCGGTACTCCGGTGATTGCCTTCCGCAACGGCTCCGTGCCGGAGGTGATCGCCGACGGCGTCAGCGGCGTGCTGTGCGAGACCATGGACGACGCGGTCGCTGCGGTGGCCAAGGTCAAGGCCATGAGCCGCGCCGGCGTCCGCCGCCACTTCGAGACCGCGTTCACCGCCGAGTGCATGGTCAAGAAGTACGTCGCGGCCTACGAGGAACTGCTCGCCGCCCGCGAGTCGGTGATCGCCCTGCCGACCGCCTCCGCCTTCGCCCCGCATTACGGAGAGATGAACGGCTCGGCCCGCCCGGCGATCTCGATCGCCGCGATGCCGGCCTGATCCGGTCGCGGCGGGCCTCGCCCGCCGCCGCATCCGGCATTCGGCTTGCAAGGGCCGTCCAAGAGCCGTCGAAGCGGCGCGGGCAGGGTTTTCTCCGTCCTCGCCCCGTCGTACAAACGGCTCAATCAGACGGTCACCAGGGCCGCCGCATCGCAAAGGCGCGATCCGGCGGCCCTTTCGATTCGCACTCCAGGATGCGCGGAGCAGGTCACGCATGGCGGACACGATGACGGCAAAGGCGCAGCCCGGCAGCGAGGCGCAGCAGAAGATTCCGCGCGGCTTCCAGGATGCCGACGAGGTGCTTCCGCAGTACCACATCGAGGCGCAGACCTCGCTGGTGGACCGGCCGCTGCGCTCGCTCAAGTTCGGCGAGGCCTTCGCCGTGCTGGATTCGTTCGGCGACATCGGCGTGCAGCCCGGCCCGGAAGGCCTGTACTTTCAGGATACGCGCTACCTGTCGCGCCTGCACTTCACCATCGAGGGCCAGCGCCCGCTGATGCTGTCCTCGGTGATGCAGGACGACAACGGCGCACTCTCGGTCGACATGACGACCCCCGACATCCGCCTCGACGGCGGCGACGAGATCACGCTGGCGCGCGAGATCATCGCGATCGAGCGCACGAAATTCCTGTTCCGCGGCGCCTGCTACGACCGGATCGGCCTGCGCTCCTACGATTCCCGCCAGCGCACCCTGCGCATCGAAGTGACGTTCGATGCCGATTACCGCGACCTGTTCGAGGTCCGCGGCACCGCGCGCACCAGCCGCGGCAAGCGCGCAGTGCAGGTCGCGAGCGACCAGGAGGTGCAGTTCCGCTACGTCGGCCTCGACGAGATCGTGCGCACCACCGCGCTGCATTTCGGGCCCAAGCCCAAGCTGCTCGAGCCCGGCCGTGCCGTCTTCGAGGTGACTCTGGCGCCCGAGGGCCGTGCCTCGCTGTTCGTCCGCGTGGTGTGCGAGGCGCATCGCGCCTTCACCAGCGCGCCGTCCGCCGAGAAGACCGGCGAGGATGCCGCCGCCGCGCTCTCGCTCGCCTCGGGCAGCACCGCGGTGCGGCCGCCGAAGGGCCTCTACGAAGGCATGGTCTTCGCCCGCGCCTACCGCGACGCGCGGCGCGACCTGCGCGAGCTGACCGCCGGCATCACCACGATCATCTCGTCGAACGACCAATTCAACGAGGCCGCCTGCCGCGCCACCGCCGACCTCTACATGCTGGCGAGCCGGACGCCCGAGGGCATCTACCCGTTCGCCGGCATCCCCTGGTACTCCACGGTGTTCGGGCGCGACGGCATCATCACCGCGATGATGGCGCTGTGGATCGATCCGAAGTTCGCCAAGGGCGTGCTGCGCTACCTCGCGGTGACGCAGGCCAAGACCGTCGATCCGGCCGCCGACGCGCAGCCGGGCAAGGTGCTGCACGAGACCCGCCGCGGCGAGATGGCGATGCTCGGCGAGGTGCCGTTCCGGCACTATTACGGCACCATCGACGGCACGCCGCTCTTCGTGATGTTGGCCTGGGACTATTACGCCGTCACCGGCGACCGCGAGACCATCACCCGGATCTGGCCCGCGCTCGAGCTCGCGCTGGCCTGGATGAACGAGTACGGCGACCGCGACGGCGACGGCTTCGTCGAGTACGCCCGCGACACCGACAAGGGGCTGGAGAACCAGGGCTGGAAGGACAGCCACGATTCGATCTTCCACACCGACGGGCATCTGGCCAAGGGCCCGATCGCGCTGTGCGAGGTCCAGGGCTACGTCTACGCCGCCAAGAACGGCATGGCCAAGCTCGCTGCGATGCTCGGTCACGACGCCATGGCCGAGAGCCTGACGCTCGAGGCGAACGACCTGCGCGAAAAGTTCGACGCCGCGTTCTGGAACGCCGAGATCGGCACCTACGCGCTGGCGCTCGACGGCGAGAAGCGTCAA
Organism: Methylobacterium sp. E-025; assembly: GCF_022829705.1. Taxonomy (NCBI): domain Bacteria; kingdom Pseudomonadati; phylum Pseudomonadota; class Alphaproteobacteria; order Hyphomicrobiales; family Methylobacteriaceae; genus Methylobacterium; species Methylobacterium sp. E-025. The sequence continues at coordinate 25,973 of NZ_JAKSYR010000081.1, read as the reverse complement.
TGCGCCGTGCGCTCGTCCAATGCGGGCCACGCCCTGTTCACCGGCATCGCCAAGCCCGAGCGGGCGGCGCAGGTGGCTGCGACGCTGCTGTCGAAGGACGGCTTCAACGGCTGGGGCGTGCGCACGATCGCCCGCGGCGAGGCGCGCTACAACCCGATGTCGTACCACAACGGCTCGATCTGGCCGCACGACAACGCGATCATCGCGATGGGGCTCGCCCGCTACGACCTCAAGCACGAGGCCGCGCGCATCTTCCAGGGCATGTTCGAGACCGCCTTGTACCAGGACCAGAAGCGCCTGCCGGAGCTGTTCTGCGGCTTCATGCGCCGGCGCCAGCGCGGGCCGGTCTCCTACCCGGTGGCGTGCAGCCCGCAGGCCTGGGCCGCGGCGGCGCCGTTCGCCTTCCTCTCGGCCTGCCTCGGGCTGGAGCTCGATCACGCGCGCAACCGCGTCCGCCTGCGCAACCCGATCCTGCCGGCGTTCCTCGACGGGGTCTCGCTCTACAACGTGCGCCTGGGCGATTCGCGGGTCGACCTGCGGTTCCAACGCCACGGCGGCGACGTCACCGTCAGCGTCACGCGTCGCCTCGGCGACGCACAGGTGGCGGTGCTGAAGTAGCCGCCGCGCGCGGGTCTCGGAGCGCGAGGCGGCGGTCGCCTCGCGCAGCCGCGCATCACTCCGGATGCGGCTCGCCGTCGGGCTTCGGAAGCGTCAGCACCACGCCGGCGAAGTCTCCGCGCTGCCACTTGCGTGCGACCGGATAGGCATGGTCGTACCCGGGCACGGTGAGGGCGAAGCCCGGCGGCAGGCGATGGCGGCGCGAGATCGCGAGCTTCGCGCCCGCGACCGACATGTCGCGGATCACGCAGGCATGGGTCGTCCCGTCGGGACAGGTGATCGTCGCCGGGATCATCACCGTGTGGCGGCCCCCGCCCGATCGCTTCTCCGGCGGAGGCTCCATCAGGCTGAGATGGTTGCGGGAAGCGGCGAGCTCGGACCACGCCTTCGCAACCATGCCGCGATGCTCCTATCCTTCCGCGGCCCTTGCGGTGCGGTGCCTGTTCCTGCTCCGGGTTGTCGTAAGCTCGGTTTCTCAAGAAGGGTTGAAGATGCAGCCGCCGTCCTCCGCCATCGCGCCGACGGATCCACACCGCCACGGTAGCTCCGCGGGCGAGGCCTCGGTGATCGTCAGGATGTCGGCGTGAGCGCGGAGGCGAGCCCGCTCGACCTGGCGCAGGCGCTGCTGCGCTGCCCCTCGGTGACCCCGGAGGAGGGCGGGGCGCTTGCGCTGCTCGACCGGATCCTCACCGCGGCCGGGTTTGCCGTCTCGCGGCCGGTCTTTTCCGAGTCCGGCACGCCGGACGTCGAGAACCTCTATGCCCGGATCGGCACCGGCGCGCCCTGCCTGCTGTTTGCCGGCCATACCGACGTGGTGCCGCCGGGAGACGCCGCCGCGTGGCGGAGCGGCCCGTTCGCGGGCGCGGTCGCCGACGGCGTTCTCTACGGGCGCGGCGCCGTGGACATGAAGGGCGGCATCGCCTGCATGCTCGCCGCCACGCTCCGGTTCCTGCAGGCGCGCGGCCCGGGTCTTCCCGGCTCGATCGCCTTCCTGATCACCGGCGACGAGGAGGGACCGGCGGTCAACGGGACCGTCAAGCTGCTCGACTGGGCGAAGGCCCGGGGCGAGCGCTTCGACCATTGCCTGCTCGGCGAGCCGACGAACCCGAGCACCCTAGGCGAGATGATCAAGATCGGGCGGCGCGGCTCGCTCACCGGCAAGCTCACCGTCCACGGGCGGCAGGGCCACGTCGCCTACCCGCACCGGGCCGAGAACCCGATCCCGGGCATGCTGCGCCTCGCCTCGGCGCTGGCCGCGGACCCGCTTGACGGCGGCACCGCGCATTTCGACGCCTCGAACCTCGAGTTCACGACGATCGACGTCGGCAACCCCGCGACCAACGTCATCCCGGCCGACGCGCGGGCGGTGTTCAACATCCGCTTCAACGAGGGATGGGACGCGCAGACGCTCGCCGCCGAGATCCGCCGCCGCCTCGACGCGGCCGCCGGCGGCACGGTCCGCTACGCCCTCGACCTCGCGCCCTCGAACTCTCCGGCCTTCCTGACCCAGCCCGACGCCTTCATCGCGCTCGTCTCCGACGCGATCGAGGCCGAGACCGGGCTGCGTCCGAAGCTCTCGACCACCGGTGGCACCTCGGACGCGCGCTTCATCAAGGATTTCTGCCCGGTCATCGAGTTCGGCCTCGTCGGCGAGACCATGCATCAGGTCGACGAGTGCGTGCCGGTCGCCGACCTCGACCGCCTGACGGCGATCTACGGCCGGATGCTCGACGCCTACTTTCCGGCGTCGGGCCAGACGGGTGGGCCCTCGGCGGGATAATCCACGCCGACGAAGCACAGCCCGCAGGCGAGCGCCATCGGTCCGCAGCGGCTGCGGTCGCGCGAGGCGAGGATGTCGGCGAGGCCGGCCGCATCGAGGCGCCCGCTTCCGGCGAGCATCAGCGTGCCGACCATGCTGCGGACCTGATGGTGCAGGAAGGAGCGGGCGTGGGTCTCGACCACGATCTCCTCCATCGATCCCATCGCACGGCGGGCGACGTCGAGGCGGTCGAGGGTTCGCACCGGGCTGTTGGCCTGGCACTCGGCGGCGCGGAAGGCGGTGAAGTCGTGCAGGCCGAGCAGGCTCTGCCCGGCCGCGTGCATCGCCGCCGCATCGAGCGCCCAGGGCACGTGCCAGACTTGGCCGCCGGTGAAGGTCGGCGGGCTGCGCCGGTCGAGGATGCGGTAGCGATAGTGCCGCCGGATCGCCCAATGCCGCGCGTTGAAGTCGGGGGGGACGATCTCCGCCGAGAGGATCGAGACCGGCACCCGGCGCAGATGCGCGTTCAGCGCGTCGCGCACCACGTCCGTCCGCCAGTCCTTGGCGAGATCGAGATGGGCGACCTGATGCGTCGCATGCACGCCGGAATCGGTGCGCCCGGCGCAGGTCAGCCCCTGCGTCTCGCCCGAGAACCGCGTCACCGCCGTCTCGATCGCGCCCTGCACGCTCGGCGCGTCGGCCTGCCGCTGCCAACCGCAGAAGGGCCCGCCGTCGTACTCGATGACGAGCTTGTAACGCGGCATCAGGGTGGGCTCTGCAGGCGAGCGGAGGACGCGCCTTTCCCTCCCCCCCTGCGGCGCAGGGTACCTTCCCCCGCAGAGGGGGGAGGGAAGGGGCGGTTGTCGATTTCCCTCATCCGAAACGCGCGCCGGCAATCACCCGCGCCCCGCGCAGGAACTCCGCGCCGCTGGCGCTGCCGCCCTTCCCGGCGCGTCGGACCTCCAGGATCCGCACGGCGCCCGAGCCGCAGGCGACCGTGGCGTCGGCGTCGAGGAGCGTTCCGGCGACGCCCGATCCGGTGGCGGGCAGAGCCCGGAGCACCTTCACCCGCTCGGCGCCCTTCCCGAGGTCCACCTCGAAGTAGGCGCCCGGGAACGGGCTCAGCCCGTTGATCTGCGCCGCGACCGCGGCGGCATCCCGGGCCCAGTCGATCCGCGCCTCGTCGTTGGTGATCTTCCTGGCGTAGAGCACGCCGTCCTCGGCCTGCGGCCGGAAGGTCAGGGTGCCGGCGTCGAGCTCCCGCAGAGCTTGCGCCATCAGGTCGGCGCCCGCCGGCATCAGCGCGTCGTGCAGGTCGCCCGTGGTCATGCCGGGGCGGATCGGGATGCGGGCTTCCAGCGCCACCGGCCCGGTGTCGAGGCCGGCTTCCATCCGCATCACGCCGACGCCGCTCATCCCGTCGCCCGCCATCACCGCGCGGTGGATCGGCGCCGCCCCGCGCCAGCGCGGCAGCAGCGAGCCGTGCAGGTTGAGGCAGCCGTGGCGCGGCGAGTCGAGGATCGCCTGCGGCAGAAGCATGCCGTAGGCGACGACGACGGCGACGTCGGCCCGGTGGCGCGCGAAGGTCTCGGCGGCCTCGGCGGCCTCGGCGTCCTTGAGGGTCGACGGGGTCAGGACCGGCAGGCCGAGCCGGTCCGCGAGCGCATGGACGGGGGAGGGGCGCAGCGCCATGCCGCGCCCGGCCTTCGCCGGCGCGCGGGTGTAGACCGCCGCGATGGCGTGGCCGTCCTCCGAAAGACGCGCGAGCGTCGGCACCGCGAAATCCGGGGTGCCCATGAAGACGACGCGCATGTCCGGTGTCCGATCAGGCCGCGTCGCGCTTGGCCGCCTTGGTGAACTTCTTCACGATCCGGTCGCGCTTGAGCTTTGACAGGTGATCGATGAACAGCACGCCGTTGAGGTGGTCGATCTCGTGCTGGATGCAGGTGGCGAGCAGGCCGGACGCCTCGATCTCCTGCACCGCCCCGTCGAGGTCGCGGAACCGCACCCGCACCTTGTCCGGCCGCGTGACCTCGCCGTAGACCTCCGGGATCGAGAGGCAGCCCTCGTCGTAGACCCGCGTCTCCTCGGAAGCCCAGACGATCTCGGGATCGAGGAAGATCTGCGGGTTGCGCACGCCCTCCTCCTTGGAGGTGTCGATGGTCACCATCCGCTTCGTCACGCCGATCTGGATCGCCGCGAGGCCGACGCCGGGCGCGTCGTACATCGTCTCGAGCATGTCGTCGGCGAGGGTGCGGATCTCCTTCGTCACGGGGCCGACCGGCTCCGACGGCAGGCGCAGGCGCGCATCGGGCAGGATCACGAGGGGACGGATCGTCATGGCTCGACCGGGTGACGGGGCAGGTGGCGGGGCGGGCGTGTCGCCGGAATAGGATGCGGGGGGAGGGCGGTCAAATGCCCGCGCCGCCGCCGCCGCGGCAGGTCCTAGAACGCCGTGCGGCTGCGGATCGCCGCCGTCAGCGTGCCCTCGTCGAGATAGTCGAGCTCGCCGCCGACCGGCACGCCGTGGGCGAGCCGCGTCACCGTCAGGCCGAGGTCCTTGATCGCGTCGGTGACGTAGTGGGCCGTGGTCTGCCCGTCGACCGTGGCGTTCAGCGCGATGATGATCTCCTTCACCTCCGGTCGGGCCGCCCGCTCCACGAGGCTGGCGATGTTGAGGTGCTCGGGCCGGACCCCGTCGAGGGCCGAGAGCACGCCGCCGAGCACGTGGTAGCGCGCCTGCACCGCGCCCGAGCGTTCCAGCGCCCAGAGATCGGACACGTCCTCGACCACGACCAGCAGCGTCGGGTCGCGCGACGGGTCGCTGCAGATCGTGCACGGATCGCAGGTGTCGACGTTTCCGCATTCGCGGCAGACGACGATGCGCTCGACCGCGACCCGCATCGCGTCGGCCAGCGGCGCGAGCAGCGTGTCCCGCTTCTTGATGAGCTGCAGGGCCGCCCGCCGGGCGGAGCGGGGCCCTAGGCCCGGCATCCGCGCGAGCAGCTGGATCAGGCGCTCGATCTCGGGGCCGGCGACGGCTTGCGGCATGAACGGTTCGTTTTCCTGGGCGGGGCCTGGGCGGGGCCTGGGCGGGGCCGGGTCGGGGCGGGAGCGCCCATGCGATACCGCCGAACGCGGCCGGGATGAAGGCGGCGTGGGGTCCCACGCGGCGGCGATGCGATGCGCTCGGGTGAACGGTTTCCGGGGCCCTGACAAGCGGCCCTCGTCTGTCCCCCACCGCCCTTCGTCCAAGTTGACGGCGAAAGCTTGCCGCCTATCCAAGACGAGCCGGGAGCGGCGAACCTGCGTGCGGCGGTCCTGTACGACCGCACGGACGCTCCCATGATCCGGCGCCTGGCGCGCCCGGAGCAGCGACGCGGCGCGAGCAGGGGCCCGGGAGAGAGACCTTGAGCAACATCGGCGATCATAACGCGGCCCACGGCGCGGAGGCGATCGGCCTGCGCAACCTGAAGGCCGTGCACTGGAACCTCGAGGCCCCGCGCCTCTACGAGGAATCCCTCGCCCGCGGCGAGAGCCGCCTGGCGCGCGGCGGCGCGCTGGTGGCCACCACCGGCAGCCATACCGGGCGCTCGCCCAAGGACAAGTTCGTGGTGCGCGACGCGAGCACCGAGAACGAGATCTGGTGGGAGAACAACGGCGCGATCACGCCCGACCAGTTCGCCGCCCTGCTCGCCGACTTCCAGGCCCACGCCGAAGGCCGCGAGCTGTTCGCGCAGGACCTCTACGGCGGTGCCGACCCGGCGCACCGGGTGAAGGCGCGGGTGTTCTCGGAATTCGCCTGGCACTCGCTCTTCATCCGCAACCTGCTGATCCGGCCGCCGCGCGCCGAGATCGCGGCCTACGTCCCGGACATGACGATCATCGACCTGCCGAGCTTCCAGGCCGACCCGGCCCGCCACGGCTGCCGGTCGAAGACCGTCATCGCCATCGACTTCACCCGCAGGATCGTGCTGATCGGCGGCTCGGCCTATGCCGGCGAGATGAAGAAGTCGGTCTTCACCTACCTGAACTACATCCTGCCGGGCGCCGGGGTGATGCCGATGCACTGCTCGGCCAACGCCGCCCTCGACGCCGAAGGCGGCTCGGCGATCTTCTTCGGGCTGTCGGGCACCGGCAAGACCACGCTCTCCAACGATTCCTCGCGCAAGCTGCTCGGCGACGACGAGCACGGCTGGAGTTCGGACGGGATCTTCAACTTCGAGGGCGGCTGCTACGCCAAGACCATCCGGCTCTCGCGCAACGCCGAGCCCGAGATCTACGCCACAACCGAGCGCTTCGGCACGGTGATGGAGAACGTGGTGATCGACCCCGAGACCCGGATCCCGGATTTCGACGACGCCTCGCTCACCGAGAACACCCGCTGCGCCTACCCGCTCGACTTCATCGCCAACGCCAGCGACACCGGCCGGGCCGGGCACCCGAAGAACATCGTGATGCTGACCTGCGACGCGTTCGGCGTGATGCCGCCGATCGCCAAGCTCACCGGTGCGGAGGCGATGTACCACTTCCTCTCCGGCTACACCGCCAAGGTCGCCGGCACCGAGCGCGGGCTGACCGGGCCCGAGGCGACGTTCTCGACCTGCTTCGGCGCGCCGTTCATGCCGCGCCACCCGAGCACCTACGGCAACCTGCTGCGCGACCTCATCGCCCGGCACGACGTCGATTGCTGGCTCGTCAACACCGGCTGGACCGGCGGCGGCGTCGGGACCGGGCGGCGGATGCCGATCCGCGTCACCCGCCGGCTGCTCACGGCGGCGCTCGACGGCTCGCTGTCGAAGACCGAGTTCCGGCGCGACCCGTATTTCGGCTTCGCGGTGCCGGTCTCGGTGCCCGGCGTCGAGCCGCACATCCTCCAGCCGGTGAAGACCTGGGCCAACAAGGCCGCCTTCGCCGAGACGGCGAACCGGCTCGTCGGCATGTTCAAGGAGAACTTCAAGCGCTTCGAGCAGCACGTCGACGCGGACGTGCGCGCGGCCGAGCCGAACGCGCAGGCGATGGCGGCCTGAGGGGCTCTGGTCTTCCCTCCCCCTTGCGGGGGAGGGAAGGGTACGCGTCCGACCGTCGCCTCAGCCCGGCTTGCGCTCGCTGAGGAACGTCTTCATTCGCTCGAGCGCGCGCAGGATGTTCTCGGCCGAGTTGGCGTAGGACAGGCGGATGTAGCCCTCGCCGTGCACGCCGAAATCCGGGCCGCCGATGACGGCGACGCCGGCCTCCTCAAGCAGGGTCGAGGCCAGGGCCTTGGCCTTCCAGCCGGTGCGGCCGACGTTCGAGAACGCGTAGAACGCGCCCTTCGGCACGATGCAGGAGACGCCGGGCAGGTCGTTGAGCCCGTCGACCACGATCGTCCGCCGCCGGTCGAACTCGGCGACCATCTCGGCCACGCAATCCTGCGACCCGTCGAGGGCGGCGATGCCGGCCCACTGCGTCGCCGCGTTGACGCAGGAATGGGCGTTGACCGCGAGCTTGCGCGCCGCCTCGTAGAGCGGCTTCGGCCAGACCGACCAGCCGAGCCGCCAACCGGTCATCGCGTAGGTCTTCGAGGCGCCGTCGAGATAGATCAGCCGGTCGCGGATCGCTTCGTACTTGAGCAGCGAGTGATGCGCCTGCCCGTCGTAGGTCATGGTGCCGTAGATCTCGTCCGACATCACCGCCACGCCGGGGTGGTCGGCGAGCCCCTTCACGAGGGCGTCGATCTCGGCCTTCGGGGTCACGCCGCCGGTCGGGTTGGCCGGCGAGTTGACGATGAGCAGCCGCGTCCTCGGCGTGATCAGCGCCAGGGTCTCCTCGGCCGAGAAGGCGAAGCCGTTGCCCTCGCGGATCGGCACCGGGACCGGCGTCGCGCCGGTGAACTCGATCATCGAGCGGTAGATCGGGAAGCCGGGGTCGGGATAGAGGATCTCGGCGCCGGGCTCGCCGAACATCAGGATCGCCATGAACATGGTGACCTTGCCGCCGGGCACGATCATCACGCTTTCGGGTGAGACCTCGACGCCGTGGCGCCGGTGGATGTCGCGGGCGACCGCCTCGCGCAAGGGAAGGATGCCGGTGGCCGGCGTGTAGCCGTGATGGCCGTCGCGCAACGCCTGGATGCCGGCCTCGACGATGTGGGCCGGGGTCGGCATGTCGGGCTGGCCGATGCCGAGATTGATGACGTCGCGCCCCTGGGCCGCTAGCGCGTTGGCCCGCGCGAGAACGGCGAAGGCGTTCTCCTCGCCGATGCGTCCGAAGGCCGGAACGATCTGCATCATGGAAACGCCCTCGTGATTCGCGCAGCCGAGCCTCGCGAGTGCCCGACGCGCCGTCCTGCCCGGAACGAAGCCTGCTCCCTGCACGCCGCGTGCCGGGAGGGACGCAGCGCTCAGTTCTTGGAGCGCTCGGCCAGCTTGCTCGCGCCGAACGACAGCGCCACGGCGATGACGGCCAGGATCACGAAGGTCTTCACCGACGCGTAGAACAGGGCCGGCTCGATGCCGGTGTCGGTGTAGAGCACGAGGCCGATCGCAGCGAGCGGCAGCGAGATCAGGATGAAGAGCGGAACGAGCGGGTTCATGAACGGCACTCAGGTCGTGCGGGGCGGCGGCGCAGCCCTCGCGCTTGGACGGATCGCTCGTCCTTAGCATCCCGACGTGGCCGTGGGGACACCCGGCGCACCGTTTTTTTGCCGCGCGATCGAGCCTGGCCGCAGCTGAGATCGACAAATATCGGCGGGGTAGCAACGCGGACATTTTTACGAGATCGATTGGCGTTGCTAAGAAAGACGCAAGTCTCGGCGTCTATGTTCGCCCCTAACAAGGGGAAACCGAATTGATGCGCTCACCTGTGTCGAAGCCGCGCTCGATCATGTCGGATCGCGCGCAGATTGACGCGCTGGTGCTGCAGATCGGCAGGCTGGTCCGTCATCGCGGCTACGTCCGTAAGAACGTCGCCAGCGCGATGCTGCTCAAATATCTTCCCTCCGACGCCGGGTACGACTGGAGGGGCGAGGCAGGATTGCAGGTCCGTTTCCACGAGGCCGGCCTGGACCTGAAGACCCTGGAATACCTCCTCACGAGCGCCCGTCTCGAGATCACGCACATCCAGGAACGCGCCCGCTGACGAGCCTCGGGCGGCGCCGCCGTCACGCCGGCACCCGCACCGTCGCCCGCAGGCCGCCGAGCGGGCTGTCGTGGAGCGAGACGTCGCCGCCATGGGCACGGGCGATGTCGCGGGCGATCGACAGGCCGAGGCCCGAGCCGCCGGCATCCTGCCGCGCATCGTCGAGGCGCACGAACGGCTTGAACACCTCCTCGCGGCTCTCGAGCGCGATGCCCGGGCCGTCGTCGTCGATCGAGACGAAGAACGCCCGCGCCTCGGCCCGGCCGGAGATCGCCACCGTCTCGCCGTAGCGCGCGGCGTTGGCGGCGAGGTTGAACAGGCAGCGCCGGAACGCGTCCGGCCGGACGGTGACCGAGGGCGACCCGGCCAGCTCGAAATCCGAGACCTGGGCGCCCAGGCGCTCGACGTCGGTGCGCAGGTCCTCCAGCAGGGCGCGCATGTCGGTCGGCGCCGCGTTCTCGGCCGAATCACCGCGGGCGAAGGCGAGGTAGCCTTCCAGCATCCGGCTCATCTCGTCGACGTCGCGCGAGAGCTCGTCGATCTCCGGGGTCTGCTCGATCAGGGCGAGCGAGAGGCGGAACCGGGTGATGATGGTGCGCAGGTCGTGGCTTACGCCGTTGAGCATCGTCGTGCGCTGCTCCATCGCCCGCTCGATGCGGCGCTTCATCTCGATGAAGGCGTGGCCGGCCTGGCGGACCTCGCGGGCGCCGCGGGGGCGGAACTCGATCTCGCGGCCCTTGCCGAAGCCCTCCGCCACCGCGGCCAGCCGCAGGATCGGCTTGATCTGGTTGCGCAGGAACAGGATCGCCACGCCGAGCAGCACCATCGACGAGCCGATCATCCAGACCAGGAAGATGTGCGAGTTCGAGGCGTAGGCCTGCGAGCGGCGGGCGGTGATGCGCATCACCCCGTCGGGGATCGCGACACGGATCTCGATCAGGTTCGAGCGCCCGACGGTGTCGATCCAGAACGGCCGGCCGATCTGCCGCTTCAACTCGTCCGACAGCGCCTCGTCGAGGATCGAGAAGAACGGCCGCGGCCCCGGCGGCGGGATCTTGGCCCCCTTCAGGATGTCGAGGTCGAGGTTCAGCCGCTCGCCGGCGATGCGCGAGAGCGTCTCGGCGTCCTTGTCCTGGGGATAGACCTCGTAGATGTCGATCAGGGCCGCGACGTCGGCGGTGACGGCCGAGGACAGGCGCTTGGTCACCAGCTGCCAGTGCCGCTCCATGAAAGTGTAGGCGATCACCGATTGCAGCAGCACCACCGGGGCGATGATGATGATCAGCGAGCGGGCATAGAGCCCCTTCGGCAGCAGGTCGCCGATGGCGCGGGCAAGCCGCTTCCACAGGGTGCGCGGGCCGCCCAGCCGGCGCTGGGCCGGGCGACGCACGGCCGCGAGGTCCGGCGCGGTCATGCCGGGCACCGTGCGGGGCGGGGTGCTATCGTGCCGGGGAATGTCGGGGCCGGCGGGAGGCGGCGCATCGGGCGAAGGTCCGGGCGGAGGCCCCGGAAGCGGGACGTCCGTCTTATGCCACTGCCGACGCGCCGCTCCAACGCGCGCTCGGTCCGACGCCGATCAGGATGCCGGCGCCGAGCAGCACGAGGCGGCCGTCAGGCCGTCCTCGCGCACCTCGTGCGTACCGGCCTCGGTGCTGCGGATCCGATAATTCGGCGCGCCCGCCTCGGCCGGCAACAGGCCGATCACCTCGAAGATGCGGTTGCCGTTTCGCGCCGCCGCGAGGTCGCGGCGACGCACGAGCTGCCCGAGATGAAACTTGTGGCCCATGTCGTGCTCTCCCACTGTCGCGCTCCCTTACGCGACGCGGGGCGGCTTCGGTTTCGCTTCGGGGATCGGCGAACGCGAGAGACTGAGGATCGTCCGCTGCGGACGCCCCGACTTCTGGGCGATCTCCTCGTCCTGCGCCGAGATCACCTCGCGGGCTGGCTCGTCGCCGTCGAGACCACCGAGGATCTCCATCGGGACGCGGCGGTTCGAGGCTTGCGAACCGTCCTCGTAGACGACGTCGAACAGCACGGAGCCTCGCTCCTGCGGCCTTTGCCTGGTGCGCTTACTCATTGCCTGCTTGGGGTTGGGGTCGACGTGAAACGCCGCCCAGGGATGGAACGGCTCCCGATCGATGGGCGGACCGGGGCGGGAGACGCCACCCGGCCCGTCAGCGGGAGCCGCATGCGGCTGGCGAGAAGGGCCACGGCCGGCATCGAGGTTGAGATGGCGCAGGTCCGCGCGTTTGGCAACGCACGGCACGTCCGCGCGCCTTGCAGACGTCCGCGCGCGAGACGCCGAAGGCGTTGGGGCGGTGTGCGGCGACCGTTCGCAGCCGCCGTGGCGCATCAGCCGGCGAGGGAGAGCTCGCTCTCGTTGGCGGCGCGCTCGCCGGCCGAGGACTTGATCCTGTAGCAAGGCTCGCCGGTCCGGTCCTCGGGCATCAGGCGGACGATCTCGCACAGCAGGCCCGAGGCATCGTCCTTGACGGAGCCGAAGCCGCCGCGCGACTGACGGACACGCTGGCCGAGCTTGAACTTGTGGGACATCGTACATCACTCCTGATCGCCGCGACGCCGGCTGCCGGACCCGGGGCGGGTGCGACGTTCGAAGTGACGGATTCGGCTGGGTCGGGTGGCGCCGGCCCGCCCGCCGCGGCCTGAGCCGCGTCGGTCGGATCGTCGCCGGGGCTCGGCTGCGGGCCTACTTGCGCGCGCGCAGCTTGCGCGCCGCGAAGCGGGCGTCGCGCGCCTCTTTCTGCTCGGCGGCCAGGGCGGCCTGACGCTCGGCCTTCTCGGCGGCGATGCGCAGCACCTCGGCGGCCTCGAACTCGCGCTGGGCCTTCGCCTCGGCGACGCGCTGGATCTCGGCGGCGATCCGGGCGGCCTCGCGCTCCTTGTTGCGCTCCTCGCGGGCCTCGATCACGGCCTGACGCTCGGCCTGGCGGGCGACGACGGCGGGATCATCGGCGGCCGGCCGCGAACGATAGCGCGCCAGCATCGCTTCCCGCGCCTTCGCAGCGGTCTCGAGCCGGTCGGAGAACTGGTTGTCCTTGGATTGATTCACACAAGATCCTTATGCGCCACCGGCCCCATGCCGGCTGCGGTCAGACAGGTCGGACCGAATCGCAAGGCTCGCGGCCCATGACGCTCGGCGGATGGCGGCCGCCCCGCCGTGGCGGGACGCGGTCGGCGATGAGACTCGCTCATCGCGCTTCGGTCGCAACGCTCCGAAAACGCGCGAAGCCGTCCCGGGTGGGACGGCTTCGACGACGATCCGAGGCGAACTCGGTGCTCAGGCGGCCTGGAGGCTGCCGGCGGACTGCTTGCCGCTACGACGATCGGTCTCCATCTCGTAGGAGATCTTCTGGCCTTCGGTCAGGCCGCGCATTCCGGCGCGCTCCACAGCCGAGATGTGCACGAAGACGTCCTTGCCGCCGTCATCCGGCTGGATGAAGCCGAAGCCCTTCTGATCGTTGAACCACTTGACGGTGCCGGTGCTCATAGAAAATTCCGTATCTTATCAGTCGTCATAATTCGACCGGCGCATGTGAATCACGCGCCAGGTCGCGGGTCGTCGAAATGTGGGAGAAAATCAGCGCACGTCCATTACGGACGGAACGGCCGGATATCTGGCCAGAGATCGATGTTGTACTTTTTGCACACTCGGCGACATTTAGCAAACACCGCGTGCGACAAACACGAAAGCGTGCGTCTCGATCCGAGAACCGCACGGTGGGTCGACGGCAAATCGTTCGGCGGGAATGCGGGAAAGCGTGCTAGGCTCGGGTCATGCCCGCCACGCGCTCGTGCGGACGGTCTCTTCCTTCGAGGTGGACATGGCGCGCATCCCCGAGACCGGTGACTCCTCCGTCGTTTCGATGGCGGAATACGACAAGCGCGCCAAGCGGATCTCCGGAAACACGAGCGAGATCGCCGAGGACCTGAAGAAGAGCCGCCAGGCGACGAGCCTTCGCCTGATCGAGACCGCCGAGCGCAAGGCCTCGACCCCGCGCCTGACGCTCGTCGGCTCCGGCGAGGAGCCGGCCGGCACCGACTGATCGGCCCTTGGCGCGATCGGAGCGGCCGGACGTATCAGCAAGCCCGCGCGTCGCGTTCGCGGGGGCTGAACGTACGATCCCGAAGGCATCGCGCGATCGCGGACGAGCCGCTACGGCAGCGCCAGGCTGCGGCGGGCCCGGCGGCGCTGCAGCCACAGGCTCGCCGCGAGCGCCGTGCCGATCACCACGGCCGACACCGCCGTCGTCAGGCTTCCCAGCGCGTAGATCTCCGGCGTCGTCACCGTGGTGGTGAGACCCTGGAGCTCGAGCGGCAGGGTGTTGCGCCCGCCGATCGCCTGGCTGGTGCGGGCGAGCTCGTCGAAGGACAGGGTGAAGCCGAACAGGGCGACGCCGACCAGGGCCGGCGCCAGGATCGGGACCACGACGTGGCGCAGCGTCTGCGCTCCGGTCGCGCCGAGGTCGCGGGCGGCCTCCTCGTAGGCCGGATCGAACCGGTTGAAGACCGCGAACATGATGAGAAGGCCGAAGGGCAGCGTCCAGGTCAGGTGCGCCCCGAGCGCCGAGGTGTAGAGCCCCATGGCGGTGCCGTGGTCCTGCAGCCATCCCCAGCCGGTGGCGGCCGCCGAAGCGTTGATCGCGTCGTCGACCAGACGGAACTCGAGGCCGATCCCGAGGGAGACCACGATCGAGGGCACGATCAGGCTGGCGACCGCGATGGCGAACAGGGCGTTGGCGCCGCGAAAGCCCTTGCGGAAGGCGAGGCCCGCGAAGAACGCCAGGACGACGGTGAGCGCCATCACCACGAAGCCGAGGCGGAGCGAGCGCCCGAACGCCGCCCAGATGTCGACGATGCCGCCGCCGGCCCAGAGCTTAGCGAACCAGTGCGTCGAGACGCCGTTCATCGGAAACGTCAGGCCGCCCTGCGGACCCTGGAAGCTCAGCGCCAGGATCGTCAGGGTCGGGCCGTAGAGGAACAGCACGTAGAGCGCGAAGAACGCGGCCAGCGCGGCGAAGGCCAGGCCTCGGGGACGATCGCTCACGCCGAAGGCTCCGTCATGGTCAGAGTTCCCGCCGCAGGTCGATCACCCGAGTGAGCCCGAGGATCATCATCAGCACGGCGGCGAGCAGCACCACGGCGTTGGCGGCCGCGGCCGGGAACTGCAGGTACGACATCTGCACCTGGATCACCTTGCCGACCGACGCGATCTGCTGGCCGCCCATCACGCCGACGGTGACGAAGTCGCCCATCACGAGGGTGAGCACGAAGATCGTCCCGATGGCGATGCCCGGCTTGCACAGGGGAACGATCACGCTCCACAGCGTCTGCCACCCCGTGGCCCCGGCATCGTAGGCCGCCTCGATCAGCGACCGGTCGATCCGCGCCATGCTGTTGAAGATCGGCACGATCATGAAGACCGTGTAGAGGTGCACGAAAGCCAAGGTCACCGAGAAGTCCGAGTACAGCAGACCCTCGATCGGGCTCCCGATCACGCCCATCCCCTGCAGGGTGTCGTTGACGAGGCCGTTGCGCCCGAGCAGCGGAATCCACGAGATCATGCGGATCACGTTCGAGGTCCAGAACGGGATCGTGCACAGCAGGAACAGCCCCATCTGCACGGTGCGCGAGCGGACGTGGAAGGCGAGGAAGTACGCGACCGGGAACCCGATCAGCAGCGTGAAGGCCAGCGTCAGCGCGCAGAACTTGAGGGTCGAGAGATAGGTCCGCGCCGTGGTGCACGGGTCGGCGAGGTTGCCGCAGCCCTCGAACACGTCGCGGTAGTTCTGCAGCGTGAAGGCCGGGAT
The DNA here is from genome assembly GCF_022829705.1 of Methylobacterium sp. E-025. Taxonomy (NCBI): domain Bacteria; kingdom Pseudomonadati; phylum Pseudomonadota; class Alphaproteobacteria; order Hyphomicrobiales; family Methylobacteriaceae; genus Methylobacterium; species Methylobacterium sp. E-025. Next base: position 10,649 of record NZ_JAKSYR010000081.1, on the reverse strand, counting down.
GATCTCGTACTCGTTGTACTCCCAGAAGCTGACCATCAGCGTCAGCAGGAGCGGGATCGCGAGGAAGACCAGGAACACCAGCGCCATCGGCGCGGCCTGAAAATAGGCGAGGGGCCGCCGGCGGCGGGCCGGGGCGGCCTCGGCCCGAACCGAATCCGCCGGCACGTCGGCGAGGGCAGGAAGCGCAACGTCGCTCATCGCGAGCCCTCCGACCGATGCAGCGGGCGCCGTTCCCTTCCGCGTCCGCGGGCGACCGGTTCCACGGCGCCTGTCCTCGAATCGCGGGTTCCCTCTCCCGTTCGGGAGAGGGGGCAGGGCGGTGCTTCGAACGATCCGTGCATAGACGACATGCCGAAGTGCGTGAGCACCATGGCCTCGGCGAACGAAGGGCGCGGCGCAGCCATCGTCCTCACGCCGCGATGAACTCGTTCCACTTGCGGACCATGTAGGTGTTCTCGTCCATGACCGCGTTCCAGCAGGCGACCGCGCCCATGCGGGCCTCGAAGGAGCCGCCGTCGCGGGTGGCGCCGGCCTTCTCGAGCAGGCCGCCGTCGGGGCCGTGGATGTCCTTCTCGGCGGGCTTGCCCTCCATCCAGTAGGCCCACTCGTAGGGCTCCATCTGGGTCTTGGCGGTCTCGGGCACGGCGGAATAGTAGCCCTGGCGGTTGAGGTAGGCGCCGGCCCAGCCGGAGAGGAACCAGTTGACGAAGTCGTAGGCCGCGTCGAGCTTGCGGCCGGTCAGCGTCTTCGGCAGGCCGAAGCCCGTGGCCCAGGCGCGGTAGCCTTCCTTCAGCGGCTGATAGGTGCAGGCGACCCCCTGCGTGCGCACCTTGGTGACGGCGGGCGACCACATCGACTGGATCACCGTCTCGCCGGACGCCATCAGGTTCACGGATTCGTTGAAGTCCTGCCAAAAGGCGCGGAACTGGCCGGCGCGCTTGGCCTCGATCAGCAGCTTGATCGTGCGGTCGATCTCCGCCTTCGTCATGTTGCCCTTGTCGGCGTAGGTGTAGTCGCCGGTGGCCTCCACCACCATCGCCGCGTCCATGATGCCGATGGAGGGGATGTTGAGAATCGAGGCGCGGCCCTTGAACTCCGGGTTCAGCAGCTCCTTCCAGCTGGTGATCGGGCGCTTGATCAGGTCCGGGCGGATGCCGAGCGTGTCGGCGTTGTAGGTTGTCGGGATCAGGGTGATCCACTCGGTCGGCGACGACGCGAAGGTCTTGCCCGTCTGGCCTTCGAGGTAGAACACCTTCTTCGGCGCGGTGCCCTGGTCGCCGATCGCCTTGCCGGCGATCTCGCCCTTGGTGAAAATCGGGGTGATCTTGTCGGCGTTCTTGATCCGGCGCGCATCCATACCGAGGATGTTGCCCGAGGGGACGATCTTCCTCAGGCTGAAGAACTCGGTGTCGATCAGGTCGAAGGAGTTCGGCTGCGTCACCGCGCGCTTCGTCACCTCGTCGGTGACGACCGGGATGTACTCGATCGTGATCCCGAGATCCTCCTTCACCTTACGGGCGATGTCGCCGGACTGGTTCACGGCGGTGCCGAGGTAGCGCAGCGTCACCGGCTCGGCCGCGTGGACGGCGGGAAACCCGGTGATCGGCCCGGCCGCGAGGGCGGTGCCGGCTCCCTGGAGCAGCGTGCGCCGCGTGAATCTGATGCCGTTGGTCATCGTCGTCCCTTTCTTTTCTTGATGCCGGTCGCGTCAGGCGTCGAGGCGGTGCGCGGCGGCGGGGTCCCAGCCGAGCGCCACGCGGTCGCCCGGCGCCAGCGGACGGCCGGCGAAGGTCGCGTCGTCCACGACCGCGCTCAGCCCGCCCGGCTCGGTCATCCCGTCCGCCTCGAGCGCTACCTGCACGTTGGCGCCCTGGTACTCGACCGCGAGGACGCGGGCCTGCACGGCGCCGTCGCCGGCCTCGGCCCCGAGCCGCATCCGGTCGGCGCGCACCGCGACCTTGCCCTCGGGCAGGGCGATGACGTTGTGGCCGCCGATGAAGCGGGCGACGAAGGCCGAGGCCGGCCGCTCGAACACCGTGCGCGGGTCGCCGGCCTGCTCGATCTTGCCGCCGTTCATCACCACGACGAGGTCGGAGAGCGCCATCGCCTCCTCCTGGCTGTGGGTGACGTGGATGAAGGTGAGGCCGAGCTCGGCCTGGATGCGCTTGAGCTCCACCCGCATCCGCACCCGGAGGAACGGGTCGAGGGCCGAAAGCGGCTCGTCGAGGAGCAGCACCTTCGGTCCGGTGACCAGCGCGCGGGCGAGCGCCACGCGCTGCTGCTGCCCGCCCGAGAGCTGCGCCGGAAGCCGGTCGGCGAGGTGCCCCATCTGCACGAGGTCGAGCATCGCGTCGGCCTTGGCGCGGCGCTCGGCCTTCGCGACGCCGCGCATCCTGAGCGAGAACGCGACGTTGTCCCGGCAGGTCAGGTGCGGGAACAGCGCGTAGCTCTGGAACATCATCGCCGTGCCGCGCTCCGCGGGCGGCGCGTCACCGACGGCGCGCGGGCCGATCACGACCTCGCCGGCGCTGACCGCCTCGTGGCCGCCGATCATCCGCAGCGTCGTGGTCTTGCCGCAGCCCGACGGGCCGAGCAGGCAGCAATAGGCGCCCGACGGGATTTTCAGGTCGATCGCATCGACGGCGAGGGTCGCGCCGTAGCGCTTGGTCAGCCCGATCAGCTCGACGTTCATGCGGTTCCTTCGCCCGGCACCCCTGCGGCGAAACCGGGGAGCAAGCCGCGGGCCATCCCGGCCACGCCGATGCCGGGAAAACGATGCGCCGCCTGCCGCGTCGCGCTCGGGCCCGGGGAATCGGGCATATGCACTCGGTCGCATGGACCCGGGCGCATGGAAGCGATGCCCTGCCCGCAGGCGGCCCCGTGCGGGCGCGCTTGTGGCGGCGGCCGCTTCGGTCTAACCCTCGCTGCCCCGAACACCCTGGATGCGAGACGGCCGGAGACGGCGCGTCGGTCAGCGCCCGCCGCCCGCGCGGCGGGTCCGCCGGAGTCCCACGAGTCCCATGTACATCGAACGCAAGGACGCGCCCGCGTCCCCGAAAACGCCCGGCGCCCGGGTCCTCGTGGTCGAGGCGCGCTTCTACGACGGCCTGTCCGACGACCTGCTCGAAGGCGCCCGCGCCGCCATCGCGGCGGCCGAGGCCGAGGCGACGGTCGTGACGGTGCCGGGCGCGCTCGAGATCCCGGCGACGGTGGCGATCCTGCTCGCAGCGGCCGAGACGGCCGGCACGCCCTACGACGCCGTGGTGGCTCTGGGCTGCGTCATCCGCGGCGAGACCGGGCATTACGACATCGTCGCCGGCGAGAGCGCGCGCGCGCTGATGGACCTGTCCGTCGACCTGCGCCTGCCGCTCGGCAACGGCATCCTGACGGTGGAGAACGAGGCTCAGGCCCAGGCCCGTGCCCGCGTCTCCGAGATGAACAAGGGCGGCGGCGCGGCCGAGGCGGCACTCGCGGTGCTGGCGCTCAAGCGCGCGGCCGCCGCTGCATGAGAGCCTGACGATCATGACCAAGATCAATCCGCGCAGCGGCGCCCGGCTCTCCGTGGTGCAGGCGCTCTACGACATGGAGATCTCCGGCAAGGGCGTGCTCGACGCGCTCGCCGAGTTCGAGACCTTCTGGCTCGGCAAGGAGATCGACGGCGTGCTGCACCCGGCGGCCGAGCCGGCCTTCTTCCGCGACCTGCTGCGCGGCGTGGTGGAGGAGCAGCGCGCGATCGATCCGCAGATCGACCAGGCGCTGAGCCAGGGCTGGCCGCTCAAGCGCATCGAGGTGGTGCTGCGCGCCATCCTGCGCGCCGGCACCTACGAGCTGATGTTCCGCCGCGACGTTCCGGCCCGTGCCGCCATCTCGGAATACGTCGACGTCGCCCACAGCTTCTACACCGGCGACGAGCCGGGCATGGTCAACGCCGTCCTCGACAAGGTCGCGCGCCAGACCCGCGCGGCGGAACTGGCCGGCGCCAAGCAGGGGTGAGCGTCCGGTGAGCGCATCGCGCCCGACCGAGGATGCGCTGATCGCGCGCTACTTCGCGCCGCTCGCCGGTCCCGGCGCCGACGGCCTGCGCGACGATGCGGCGAGCCTCGCGCCGAGCCCCGGCCACGACCTCGTGCTCACCGCCGACGCGATCGTCTCCGGCGTCCACTACTTTCCCGACGACCCGCCCGGCTCGCTCGCGCGCAAGGCGCTCGGGGTGAACCTCTCCGACATCGCCGCCAAGGGCGCCGCGCCGCGCGGCTTCCTGCTCACGCTGGCTTTGCCGGCGGACTGGACCGAGGCGTGGCTCGCCGCCTTCGCCGAAGGGCTCGGGCAGGCGAGCCGGGCGTCCGGCTGCCCGCTGCTCGGCGGCGACACGGTGCGGTCGGGCGGTCCGGCGCTGATCGGCGTCACCGCGATCGGCGAAGTCCCCGCGGGGCGCATCGTGCGCCGTACCACGGCGCGGGTCGGCGACCGGATCTGCGTCAGCGGCACCATCGGCGACGCGGCGCTCGGCCTGCGGATGCGGCTCGAGCCGGATGCCGAATGGGTCCGGGCGCTCGATGGCGCATCGCGCAGCCATCTGGCCGACCGCTACCTGCACCCGCGGCCGCGGCTGGCCCTCGCCAACGCGGTGCTGCGCTTCGCGACCGCGGCGATGGACGTGTCCGACGGGCTCGCCGGCGACCTCGCCAAGATGCTGGCCGGTGCCGGCGCGACGGCGACGATCGACACCGCGACGGTCCCGCTCTCGCAAGCCGCCGCCCGCGTCGTCGATGGGAGGCCCGACCTCCTCGACGTCGCCCTCACCGGCGGCGACGATTATGAGATCCTCTGCACCGTGGCGCCCGACGACCTCGACGCGTTCCGCCAGGCGGCCTCGCTCGCGGGCGTGCCGGTCGCGGTCCTCGGCACCGTCGCCTCAGGCAGCGGACGGCCCGGCTTTCAGGGTGTCGACGGAGCCACGCGCGTTTTCGCGGCGGGCGCGTTCAGCCATTTCTGAGAAGGTCTCGGAGACCGTCCGAACCTGAGGCGCCGCGTCGTGCGGCAACCCCTCGGGCTCGCGGCCGAGCTGGCGCCGGACGTCGTCGATCAGGGTGGCGGCGATGACCGGCGTCCAATGGGCGAGGTCGGCCCGCTGCACCGCCGTGCCGCCGGGATGCGCATCGTCCCGCTCCGCCGGGGCGGAGAGCGAGCGCTGGAGGACCTGAAGCAGCGCGCCGTGCACGGACGGCGGCTGCATGCTGACGCGTTCCGCCACCAGGAACTGCACCGCGTTCGTCAGCACCTCGATCGTCGCTGCGAGCTTCGCCACCTGATCGCCACTCATCGTCGAGCACCCTTCGTTGATGCAACCTAAGGTAGTGTTCGTCATCGTTAACGGCCGGTAAACGTGCATCCCGCGGCGCGTCGCGGGGTCCGGATCGGACCACGCGCAAAACCCGGCCAACGATGAGCGGTCCGGCCGCAAATCAGAATTCAATGCTCATTGCTGCGTTGCAGCAAGATCTCGTGTCGAAATACAAAAGTGGCGTTTGCGCTCGACCGCGAAGTTTGGCAATCAAGTCTCGCACTTCTGGGAAGGAATGCCGAATCCGAGCCGTTCGTCCGGGCCCAAGGGCCAAGCTCGACAACATCAAGCCGACGCCAGGCATCACGAGAACAAGGGACGGGTGCATGACCGCTTTGCTGCTGATCATCCTGGGCGGGCTGTGCGCCGTCGCCTACGGCATCGTGACGATCAACGACGTGATGAGACGGGACGCCGGCACGCAGCGCATGCAGGAGATCGCCGCCGCGATCGCCGAGGGCGCGCAGGCCTACCTCAAGCGCCAATACGCCACCATCGGCCTCGTCGGCGTCGTGCTGTTCGCGGCTTTGGCCTTCTTCCTCGGGATCAAGGTCGCCATCGGCTTCCTCATCGGCGCGGTCCTGTCCGGGGCGGCCGGCTTCATCGGCATGAACGTCTCGGTGCGTGCCAACGTGCGCACGGCGCAGGCGGCCTCGACGTCGCTCGGCGGCGGCCTCGAGGTCGCGTTCAAGTCGGGCGCCGTCACCGGCATGCTGGTCGCGGGGCTCGCGCTGCTCGGCGTCGCCTTCTACTACCTCTATCTCACCCGCGGGGCCGGCCTGCCGCCGGCCAGCCGCGAGGTCATCGACGCGCTCGTCGCGCTCGGCTTCGGCGCCTCTCTGATCTCGATCTTCGCCCGCCTCGGCGGCGGCATCTTCACCAAGGGCGCCGACGTCGGCGGCGACCTCGTCGGCAAGGTCGAGGCGGGGATCCCGGAGGACGACCCGCGCAACCCCGCCACCATCGCCGACAACGTCGGCGACAACGTCGGCGATTGCGCCGGCATGGCGGCCGACCTGTTCGAGACCTACGCCGTCACCGTCGTCGCCACGATGGTGCTCGCGGCGATCTTCTTCGGCGGGCAGGTCGACGTCGCGGGCCGCAACGTGCTCGAGGCGATGATGATCTATCCGCTGGCCATTGGCTCGGCCTGCATCCTCACCTCGATCGCCGGCACCTACGCCGTGCGGCTCGGATCGAACCAGTCGATCATGGGGGCGCTGTACAAGGGCCTGATCACCGCGGGCGTGCTCTCGGTCGGGGCCATCGCCGCCGTCAACCTCGCCCTGTTCGGTGGTTTCGCGACGCGCTTCACCACCTCCACCGGCGTCAGCTTCACGTCGGGCGGCCTGCTCGGCTGCGCGGTGATCGGCCTCGCGATCACCGCGCTGATCGTGGTCATCACCGAGTACTACACCGGCACGAACTTCCGCCCGGTGAAGTCGATCGCCGACGCCTCGGTCACCGGGCACGGCACCAACGTGATCCAGGGCCTCGCGGTCTCGCTCGAATCGACCGCGCTTCCGGCCCTCGTGATCGTCGGCGGCATCATCTCCACCTATGCGCTGGCGGGGCTGTTCGGCATCGCCATCGCGGTCACGGCGATGCTGGCGCTCGCCGGCTTCATCGTGGCGCTCGACGCCTTCGGCCCGGTCACCGACAACGCCGGCGGCATCGCCGAGATGGCGGGCCTGCCCTCCGAGGTCCGCAAGTCCACCGACGCCCTCGACGCCGTCGGCAACACCACCAAGGCGGTCACCAAGGGCTACGCGATCGGCTCGGCCGGCCTCGGGGCGCTGGTGCTGTTCGCCGCCTACACCTCGGACCTCGACTACTTCATCGCCAACGCCAGCGACACGCAGTACCGCTTCTTCAAGGGCGTCACGGTCGATTTCTCGCTGTCCAACCCCTACGTCGTCGTCGGCCTGCTGATCGGGGGGCTGATCCCGTTCCTGTTCGCCGGCATGGCGATGACGGCCGTGGGCCGGGCGGCCGGCGCCGTGGTCGAGGAGGTCCGCCGCCAGTTCCGGGAGAAGCCGGGGATCATGGCCGGCACTGACCGGCCGGATTACGGCCGCGCCGTCGACATGCTGACGCGGGCGGCGATCCGCGAGATGATCGTGCCCTCGCTGCTGCCGGTGCTGATGCCGATCGTGCTGTTCTTCGCGATCCAGCTCGTCGCGGGCAAGTCCCAGGCCTTCGCCACGGTCGGCGCGAGCCTGCTCGGCGTGATCCTCACCGGCCTCTACGTGGCGATCTCGATGACCTCGGGCGGCGGCGCCTGGGACAACGCGAAGAAGTACATCGAGGACGGCCATCACGGCGGCAAGGGCTCGGACGCGCACAAGGCGGCCGTCACCGGCGATACCGTCGGCGACCCCTACAAGGACACCGCCGGCCCCGCGGTGAACCCGGCAATCAAGATCACCAACATCATCGCATTGCTGCTGCTGGCGATCCTGGCGCATGCGTGAGTTGATAGCCGACCCAAAGATACGTTTTTCGCACCCAAAGATCCGTGCTCAATCAACCTAGAGTTCACAAAGGTCAGCCTCCTGCGAGGTTGACCTTTGTCGCTCTCGGAACGGGCTTCGGGTGAGCTTGGTGCAGCGCGCGCAACGCTAAGACCGCCGCGGCCGCGCGCATGCAGGCTCCGGTCGTCGCTCACAATCTGTTGGGCGAGATGGGGTTCGTGAAGGAGCCCGAGGCCGTCTATGACGGCTACGGCTCGTGCCCGCTGACGGTCGAGCGGGGCAAGATCCTGCTCGCCGAGTTCGGCTACGGCGGCAAGCTCCTCCCGAGCTTCCCGTCCTGGTTCATCGACGGCACGAAACCGAGTCCCGCGGCCTGGTTCCTCAAGGAACGGATGCTTCCGCCCATCTACTGGAACGGGATGCTCAAGGGGCGGGAGTGGATGGCCAAGCCGAAGGCCGCCGCCTGATCCACCACACCATGACCATCGGAAGGAAGATGCCCATGAGACGCCGGACGTTCGCCGCGGCCCTGTCCCTTCTCGCCTTGATGGCGGCCCCTGCCATGGCGGCAAGCGAGGTGCCCGCGGGGTACTACCCAGACCAGAAGGTCGTCTACCAGAACGACGGCGGCGCGCCGGACAACGCCACGTACTTCAAGCATATCCTCGGCAACATGAAAAACCACATCGAGGCCGTGGGCAAGGACCACATCCAGGTCCGCGTGGTCGACTTCGGCGATGGCGTCGACCTGTTCAAGATGGCCTCGAACGACCCCAAGCTCGCGGGCCAGATCGACGCCCTGAAGGCCCAGGGCGTCAAGTTCCTGATCTGCAGGAACACCCTGACCCAGCGGAAGATCGACTGGCACGAACTCCACGGCGTGACGGAGGAAGACATCGTCCCGAGCGGGGTCGCCGAGCTGGTCAGGCTCCAGGGGATGGGCTTCACCTACGTCCATCCGTAGGACGCGTCGGCGATCGGGGCCCGGTTCCGCCCCGGGGCCTCAACCGCGCCTGTTCCTCAGGGTCGTCTTCTGGAGGACGAGTTGGCTCGGCTCACCCCCGAGCCAGCCGTCGGCGCCGGGCTGGACGGGTGGTGCCGAAGCGGCGAGGTCCTCCCGCGATTTCTTGACGTCCGCCGTGGAGAGGCCGAGCCGCTTGTCGCGGTCCGCCACTATCTCGGGCCTGAGCTGCCCGTCCTGGGTGAAGCCCATCATCAGTTGCGGAATGCCGAGGGGCAGGCTCGAATGCACGTCGACCTGCCAGGTGTGCCACGTCTTGCCGTAGGTCGTCGCCAACGTGGCCATGGCGGTATGCTCCACGGCTCCGGGAATGCGCGGCAGGATCAGCTCGCCGGACGTGGTCTCGTGCCGGTGGCTATGCCAGAGGGGCTTCTCGTCCTCGGGCAGCGTCTTGAAGAGCTTTTCGGAGACGATGTACTCGATGCCGATGAGACGCGCGCCGGACTGGTTGCCGTCATAGATCACGCACTGGAAGAAATCCTCGTTGACGTGGGTGCAGTAGTGATGCGCCTCGATCTGGCGCCCCATGTCGTCGGCGTAGAAGTGGAACCCGTTCAGGTACATGTCGATGTCGTTCACCGGCCCCTTGCTCTGAAGGAGGTCGGCGCCCGCGCCGAGCATCGTGCTCTTCGTCGACTTGGCGTCGCCGGGGATGTGCCCTCCGTGTTCCGCCGGCTGCTGCGCCTGGGCGCATCCGCAGGCGCAGGCGACCAGGCTGGCGGCGGAACCGATCAGGCTCGCGAACCCGCGGCGATTCAGTGACGATGTCGTCCAGCCCATGACGTTCGCTCCCGGGATCAGACCCTGTGCTTGCAACCGAACCGAGGGAGGGAATGATCCCCTTCGGTCAATCGTCTCCGGGGAGCTTCCGTTCAGGTCGTCGGTGATCGCGTTTTTCGGTCATGGGACCGCAGGTGAACGATGGACGCGATAGTGAAGGCTTGGGCGGACAAGCTCGAAAGCCTCAAGCCGGGCGAGCCTGGCCATGCGGACAAGCTCGACGACCTGATGGACAGGTTGGAAGCCACGGTGTGCCGGAGAGGGGACCTCATCCTGATCCTCGATGACGTCGCATCGCGCCTGCAGCACCGGGGGCGGCCCGGCCACGACGCGCTCGTCGCCTGCATCCGGAACCGGCAGGGGCGGTGTGCGACGCGGGGTACTGCCGTGGTGGATGGCACTTAAGATGCCCCGTTCGGTCGCTGGCGACGGTCGGGGGATCGTCTAAGGTCTGGCTCGCCCGGAACGCAGAGGTGACCGATGGCGTGCGTGCATCGTTTCGAGCGACCCTTGGGACCCGGACAGCCCGTCTCTTGGGCGGGCGTCCACAAGGGTGGCTTCGCTAGCCGCGAGGAGGCCGCCGGTTACGTCGAGGAATTCGTCGCGACGTTCCCGATCCACGGCTTCAACGCCGAGGAGGGATACTGGTGGTGCCGGTCCGCCAACGATGTCGTCACGACGCTCCTGGCCGTCTGCAGCGACGACCAAGTCCTGTTCACGGGGTGAACGTCGGCCTCGGCGCCGTCGATGGCTGCGCCCGGAGAGCCGTCAGTTCGACCTTCCGGCGGCCAGGCCGGCCCGGTCCATGACCTGGACTTGCCCGCGGCGGATCTCGACCAGACCGGTATCGGCCCATTCCCCGAGCAGGCGGCTGACGACCTCGCGAACGCTCCCGACGTCGGACGCGAGTTGCTGGTGCGTCTTCCAGACGATGCCGTCCGCATCGGCTTCGACCAGCAGGCGTCGCGCAAGCCTCTGTTCCAGCGGTGCGAAGGCCACCTCCTCGACGAGGTCGAACACGGCGGTCAGG
>NZ_JAKSYR010000054.1:0-18338 GCF_022829705.1 Methylobacterium sp. E-025 | reverse complement strand
TGGGCCGTCTGCACCTCAATCTGACGCAGCTTGAGCACGACCTGCTCCGCGTTCGTCTTCTGGCCTCGCCGCATGTCCAACTCCTTTGGTCCTGGCTGATCCTCTCAATCAGCCCGGTCCAAAGCCAGCCGGTCAGGCCAGGGGCTCGGCGTGAACCGTCCCCGGCAAAAGGCAAAGCGCCGTCGTCTCGGGAAATGATCCCGATTGACTCCCGGCGGGAGCTATGATATCTGGGGGGCAGCTCTGCGGTCCCCGGACCTCACTCGATTTCGACGGCCTCACCCTTGCCGGGGTGGGGCCGTTGGCGTTTTGGGCTTAGGTCTTTCTCGCGGCCTTGATCCCTTATTCCAGCCGGCTCACGACTCGCCACAGGGCGCGCACAGGCCGGACATGGCATGTCGGCTGGGTGACACCGTTAAGTCAACGTTGCGGAGTGGATCGTCACTGGCGTCGTTGGCGGTTGATGCAGCCGACATCGAGCATGGTACGAGAGCAAGCGTCCGGCCGTAGGGCTGCGTCGTCCTTAATCGCGATCGGATCAGCCAATGCGCCGCTTAGCCCTTATCGCTTATTGCCTCGCCGTTTCCGTCCCGACCGTGGCAATGGCGCAGTCAGCAGCCAAACCAGCTGCCCCGGCCGCCACGCTTGATCCTGCGACGCTGAAGGCGGCGCGCGAGGTCGTCGCGCAGATGCAGGGGGATCGTACCGCGCTGCTGAACGCGATGGCGGCACCCATGGTCGGCATGATGCAGCAGATTGGGGTCAAACAGCAGGATCAGGCCCAGGCCCTGGTCCAGGAGGTGGTGCTGCCCACCCTCACGGCACACTTCGACGAGCTGCTGGACATCCAGGCACGCGGCTTCGCTGGGGCCCTCGGCAAGGACGACCTGCAGGTTATCGCCGCGTTCTACGCCACCCCGACCGGCAAGCGTCTGGTCGCTGCCCAGCCCCAACTCGCGCAAGCGCAGCTCGTAGGAACGCAGCAGTGGATGCAGTCGGTGACGCCTGAGATGCAAGGCAAGCTGACCAAGGCGATCCAGGCCCACGGGTGGGGATCGGCCGGACCGACGAAAGCGCGCTGACGGCCCGGTAACGAGGGCGGCCGCATCGCCATGATCCGATCCGAACTAGTCCGGCGCCTCGCCGACGCGAACCCGCAACTCTACGCGAAGGACTGCGAGGCCGTGGTCGATGCCATCATAGGCCGGATCGCAGACGCCATCGCGGCCGGCGATCGTGTCGAGTTGCGTGGGTTCGGCTCCTTCACTGTCGTGGAGACGCGGGCACGGATGGGGCGTAATCCGCGGTCCGGCGCCTCCGTTGCCGTCGAGGCCAAGGCCAAGTTGTGCTTCAAGGCCGGCAAGGACATGCGGGACCGGCTGAACCCGGAGGCGAGGGCGACGACACCGTGAGCGACGACCTATTCTATGAAGGCGCCGAAGCACTCCGCGCAATCGGCCGGTAGGCTGAACCGACCGGTGACGATCTGAGCCTGTAGCTGGTCAACGGCCACAAGAGCAGCGCCGGCGAACTGATCGCGCTGACACTCTATATGGACCGATCGAGGGGCCGGAGCGGGCGCAGTGAGCCGAAGTTGAGGACGGCGGAGTAGCGCCACTCTTGGGACTGGGGATCACGGCTGATCGGGCTTGGGAGCCTTCAGACGCTCGCGCGCATCAAAACCAAGGTAGGGCTCCGCTAAGATAGCCTCACGCCCTTCGCGGTCTGCGATTTCCCAAAGCCGGATCAGGTTTTGAAGGTAGGGCGGGACGCCGCCATTCTTCTTCCCAGTCAGCCCCTCCGACACAGCAGTCTCAGTTCTCCCAGCGAGCTTCGCAAGCTTCGCCTGCGAGAGCCCAGCGCGTCGAGCACGGATCTGCCAAGGATCATTTTTCACGGCAGATACGAATATCGCCCATAGGGACGGCGTACAATCCACCAGACTGAATGCGATCCCGCGCAGGATTGATGCGCTGATATGGCCGCACCCTACGGCTCACTCGCTAAGAACGATGTGGAATAGAGGCGCTAGGCTGTATCTCCAGGCGAATTTGTCATCTTTTGATCAGTCTCTTTGGAGACAAAAATATAATAACTTTTATTCGGAAAAATGTGAAACTTTCCGTATCGCCTGTACGTCCTATCACTGTTTCGTACATCGAACGTTCAAATAGGAGAAACCAATGCATTCTAAGTTTTTGGCTTTTGCCACGCTGATTGTAGCAGTTTCGCCTACGCTGGCGCAGGAAGCGCAGCAGCCTGAAGTCACAGTCGAACAGAGGAAATTGACGAGTGACGAGAAGGCCGCTCAGATCCGCGTATTGATCGAAAAGGCTAGGATCAGACAACAGGCGGTTGATCGGAAAAACGAAACCATGTGGTCGCGATGGACGTACGCTGTTTGCATTGGCTGCGGGCCATTTGATAAACACGCTCGGGTAGTGTTCACGAACCCGCTGCGCGTTCTTGCTGGCATACGTGCGGCTGATGATGATGAAAGGCAACGAGCATCAGGGCTCATTAGCCATCTATAGATAGTTAATGTCCATTTAATATCGTATTTTCATACCGCACTTCCCATCTATTTTTACCAAAGAAATACCTTGAAGAAAATCATTGATAAATGCCGCTCATGCGGAATTACGATAAATATACTTTTTGGCGAAGGGTGTGCCATCACGCGCGTGAAACACACGGATCGTTTACAGCACTGTAACTGTATGTCTGAACAAAAATGTCCAATGGTGATCTTATCGATGGCTGCGCATGACTGTGAGCCAATGCCGCTGAACGGATGTCGCCCAAACACCTCGCATCAGCTTCAATCCATAGTGGATAGCAAAGAATCGAAGCCAAGCTGTTCGGCGTGATCCGCGTCGACTACTGCGGCCGCCTTATAATCAACGCCCGCCGCGTCGAGGCATCGGTGATACCTGGATCCGATACGGTGAAACAGATCTTTCGGCGGGACCGGCCGGGGTGCCCCGTTGGCGTGCCGGTGTGGTGGGCCGGGCCGTAGGCAGCAGGCCCGTCCCCCCGATCTGATCACGGGGTGACGGGTGCTTCGTCTATCTCACCAGCGAACCGGTCCTGAGCCCGGCTTGAGGGTAAGGTGCCTCTGATCGGTTACCGGCGGGTCAACGATGTCCCGCTCGTGATCCGGCTCCCACTCGGCACCCTACCTCAGTGCTGACGCGCTCTCGCGATTGAGCCTCTTGCGTCGATCCCGGCTAGCGTTGACTCGGGCGCGAGGGATTGGCGATGCAAACCGCAGGGGTAAGGGTTTCGGTGCTGGCGTGGTCGGCCGGCGTCCGGCGAAATCGCAGAGTGCGGAAGGGAGCCAAGTCCGTCGCATGGTTTCTGGCTGACTGGCCTGGCTTCGCTACGGCCGGGTGTCGGGCGACCGATGCCGAGATCGGCGTGGAACTCGATCTGAAAGAGAACACGATCAAGAACGCGGTGCTGCTCCTGCGCGCGCTGGGCCATGTCGCTTGGGATTGGCGGACGATCCGGGGCGTGGAGGTGCGAACGATCCGCCCAGCGGTTGCAGCTCGCCAAGCTTACATTATCGAGCAGGCTGAAGCGGAAGAGGCCGACAAAGCCCCGTCAACGCCGGCCGAGCAGGAGGCTGCCAGCACCGAGGGAGAGTGCTCGCCCGCTGCCATGCCGGCTCGGACCAAGCGTCCAGCGCTTCCAACCTACATGCTGCCTCCGGATCGGCAGATCCAAAAGGCGAAGGGCTTCGCTCATCGCCTACCTTGGACCAGCCCTCTTCGCTGCTCCGCGGACTGCGGACGGCAGGCAACGTTCATCTGCGCCGATGGGGGCGACGTATTTTGCTATGCGGATCGCGGCTGCGCGAACGCTCCTGTAGTCCTCGCCCAGTTCGGGATCGGTCCTGAGGCCCAGGCGGGTGGCCGGACCAGCTATGGCGATTTTCGAGGCTCCTAAGCACCCTCAGATGCATGCGGTCCGAGACGGTTTCTCGGCGCATGTAACAGGGGGCGACGATGTCCGATCGGAACGTCGAAACACCGACGCAGACGCCGGAAACCGAGCGCGCCTACTACAAGCGGGGGCAGTCCCTATTCGTGCGAGCGACCCGCGAGACCGGAGTTGATCCCCTTACGCCGCTCGCCTTGGTGATGTGGTTCCTGGCTGCGCATGGGAGGTGGTCCAGCCGACGGTCCGGGTCTATCGTGCCTCGATCCGTGCCTTTCTCTGGCGCCTCCTTCAAGAGAACCCCAACCGTGCCGGGCTCATCCTCCCAGCTTTAGATCTCCTTGCGACGGTAGCCGACCCTCTGTCCCAACGCCTTGTCGCTCCAGAGCAGACGGTGCGATCGAAGCTCACCAGCGCGAACAAGCGGAAGCATCTAACGGAGGCCCAGGCCGACGCCATCGACCGCGTGCTTGCGAGGCTCGGGCATCAGTACGCGGCTCTCGCTCGCGGCTACCTCCGGAACACATGCCGGCTGGGCCTGCGTCCGAGCGAGTGGCCAACTGCGCGGCTGGTCGGGCGGCACCTCGTCGTCCGGAACGGCAAGAACACGAACGGCCGCGCCAACGGTGAAATCCGTATCCTCGTCTTGGACGAGTGGCTGCCCGAGCGCATCGAGATCCTGGACAGCTTCATCGCAGCCCTTGGGTGGTTCGTGAAGAAACACGGGTGGGACAGGGTCCACGCCGGCATCCGCCGGGCGCTGCGTGCAGCCTCGATCGCGACCGGTATCCCGAGCCTCGTTCGCCGGCCAGTCACACCCTACACCTGCCGGCACGTCGCGGCGGCCAGGCTGAAGGCCGTCACGGACAGGGCCGAGGTCGCAGCGATCATGGGGCACGCGACCGACGAGACCGCCAGCATCCATTATGCCCCGCGCTCGGCCGCGAAGGGTTGGCAGCCGATCCAGACGCGGGCCGCGGCCGGCGCCACGGCGTCGATCCGCCGGACCTACAGAGAGGTGCCCGAGCGTTTCAGCTCTCCCCGAGAGGGGAACGCCCCTTCGATGAGACCGGGGGCGTAGCCCGCACGGTCGCATCACCTCAACAAGGCAAGGATCTCGTCGTCGGTAGGGAGGCGGCTCGGCCCATGCCGCAGGGTATCGATCCACTCATCGATCTCGTTGCGGTCCCATCGGATGACGCCATGGCCGAGGTCGATCGCCTGGGCACCGCAGACCCGCATGAACGTCGGCAGGGACATGCTGCATTAGTCCGCTCCCCGCTCCGCCCCGTGAACGATCTGCTGCAGCAGCGAAGGAAGCGGAAGGCCGTACTCGTCCAGCAGGAAGGCGGCGCTGAGTAGCGCCCGGATATGTGGCTCCGGGACTGGCCGACTCATGATCTGCGCGTCCAGCACCTGATCCGCGAGGAGGCCGGCGAGGCGGGACAGTTCGGGCAAGCGTTCAGATGAGGCGATCATGTCTCACGATCCCGAAGCTGGGTAGCGGCTCCTACCGATCATAGAGCATCATTCTCGGCACAGGCCCGCAATGCGATGCGCCCGGCTTCAGTGATCTCCCATTCCCGCGAGCCATCATCGGCGGTGGCCCCAGTCAATACGGCGTACCCGCGCTTTTCGAGCTGAACGAGCCTGTGCATCGACGTGCTGTAGAACCGCGGCCCTTGGGTCAGAAGGGTCAGCGTGTAGTGCAGGCTCGGAATTAGCTTGTCCTTCCGGGCTGGTCCCCTCACGGCGCCTTCTGCTCCCGAAATCGAATGCCGGCGCCACTACTGTTCTCATGCTGGTGCTTCCGATCGCCCCGCGGCGAGGGTGGAGCCCTGTTGCCCTGCCGGAACTCGATCAGCGCATCGGCAACGCTCTTCGTTCGAGGTGCAGGCGCCTTCAGACCATCAATCTAGGAGTCCAAATCCTGACGGTCAAACCGATCTAGACGCCTATCTCCAAAATCGATTGGGCTCACCGAACACCGCGCTGCGAAAGCTGCTGCCGACAGACCGCAGTACGCTGCAGCCTGTGTTTTGGTGAGAAGCCGAGTGGCGGGTAAGGGCACGCGACGTTCTCTCATGGGCTACCAGTACCCCCATCGCGATCCTTCCGCCCTGTGAACCAGAAGACGAGGAGTGCGGCTGCAATCGTAACAACTGCGGCAGCGATCATGACGAGGAGGAAGGGATCGTCGATCATGGTCTGCCTTTCAAGCTGTCGACCTTCACGACGCCTGCCACGCCCGGAACCAATGCCGGCATGTTCAAAGGCGGCAATTATATTGTTCTCAACCTAAATACTCAGCCTGCCTGGCCCCGAACCAAACGAAAGTTGGCCGGTTGGGGCCTTATGGAAAAACAGCCCTCCAGCTCCGACGGCCCGGATGCGAGGTTGCGCCAGAGAATGGCGCTCAACCTCATGCTGGACGAGTTCGCCATAGATGCGCTGGCCCAGGCGTTGTCAGTGCTGCGAGAAGCGGATGACCCCGACGTACCCAATCTGGAGCACGCGGTCCGAACCCAACGTATCAGCATCATGAAGCAGCGTGCGATCTTCGGTGCAGCCGGGATCGCCGTCTGATGGAACAGCAGCCTCTCTACATCGTCCGCGGGACAGCCAAAAACGGGACCGTCACCTACAAATGCCCGACACCTGAATGGGCGGTGCGCAAATATCGCGACCTGACTGCACGCAATCTAACCGATGTCGAAATTACAGGGCCAGGAGGACAGTCGTTGAGCCTCGCCGATCTGGAGTCCGTATCGAACGAGGCAGCTGTCCCAATGGCTCGCGCTGCAGCTACACACGTATGAACCGGTACCGAGATCCGCATCGTAGCTCTACCGCGTAGCGCCGCGGTCATTCAATTTACCCCTCCGCGCCGCCGTCGTTCTTGCTCGTGAGTTGATCCGGGCGCAGGCCCTCGTCCACCTTGGCGCCCTTCCGCTCCCGGAACCGGATACCGGCACCGCCCCCGTTCTCCGGGATGAACTCCAGGCCGGCGGCTTCGAAAGCCTGAGTAAGGACGGTCAAGGTAGCTGCGCGTGGCGCTGCACCTTCCGTTTCGAACTGGCGCACGGTCACGACGCCGACGCTTGCAGCCTTCGCGAGGTCCGCCTGTGTCCAATTCAGGAGGCCGCGTGCGGCCCGGCATTGTGAAGGGGAGATCATGGTCGCCAATATGGCGAAACCATCGAATTTCGACAAGAGCAATTAAAAGAGCTTGATCCGTCCAAAAGCATCGCTTATAGATTGATCCATCGAAAAACGACGGATCGCCCCAATGCGCTTCGTCAACCTCATCCCCGCCTCGCACATCGCCCGCAGCGCCGACCCGCGCCTGACCGCCAACGCCCGCCGCGCCGTCATCACCGCGAAGGCTGCCATCGTTGCCGCCACCGAGAGCGCCAAGCGGTTCGATCGCACTGAGGCGCTGGTGAACCGGGACGGCACCTTCAACCGCTCGGCCATCATGCGCGCCGCGATCCTCTCCGCTCAGGCCCGCATGGAAGTGACCGGCGACGCCTGGGGCGTGTGCATGTCCTACGCCCTCAAGGGCGCCTGGGCCGCCGCCAAGGCGTCCCGCCCCTACCGCGCGCACTGAGGGCCGGACCGATGGCCGCCGACCTCATCCGATCCCCCGCCGTTCGCCTGCTGCACGCCCGGCAGGATCACGCGACCTGCCTGCGCCTCGCGGCCTCCTACCGCCACCGCATTGCGGCCGGCGAGACCGATCAGCGCGAGGCCCATGCCTGGGCGCTCGGCAACGCCCGCCGCTGGCGCCTCGTCGCCGCCGAACTGAGCGAGACGCGCTGATGGCCGACCTCTCCCGCCGTGGCCTCCTCGGCGCCTTCCTCGTCCTTGTGTCGTCGCGGGTGCCGGCTATGGCCTCCGACCGGGTGCTGCCGGCGATCCGCTGGGCCGAGAAAGCCGATGCTGCCTATTCCGCCTCAGGGCGTGTCGCGGCGGATCTCGCCGCCGCCGGTCTGCCGATGCCCGCCGGCTGGCGCGCATACAGGGCTTCCCTGGCCCATGTCCGCCGGCTTGCCCGCCTCGACCTCTACGCCCTGACGCCGACCACGCCTGAGACCGCCGCGGCGCTGGCCGCCTACCACACCGCCCGCGGCGAGCGTGCTGGTAGCGCAGGTGCCCGACGTGCAGCCCGTCGCCGGCTCCGCAAGGTTGTTCGCCCGGCCGGGTTCCGTGTCGCCGCCCCACCTAGGCGCTGGCGCGCGGCGTCCGTCAGCCGCCGTGAGCGCCGAGATGATCCGATGAGGAAGCAGGATGAGCTCTCCTTCGAAGCGCGGTCAGCAGATCGCTCGGCGGCCGATACCGCCGGACGCCTTGGCGTATCGAGTTCCGGACGCCGCCACGATGATCGGCGTGTCCAAGTCCAAGGTGTGGGCCATGATCGCAGCGAACGAGCTGCCGGCGCGCAAGATCGGCGCAGCGACCGTGATCCGACACGAGGACCTGAAGGCGTTTATCGACGCGACCAAGCCTGTCGTTCGGCATACCCCGTGATGTCGATCGAGCCGCGCCAGCCGCCGTAGCCGGCGCCGTTCTTCTCCCCTTCGCCTTCCCTGCCTGCCTGCCCTCACGAGCCCTCTGGAGCCCGACCGATGACGCACGTCCATTTTTCCCGATTTTAGTCAGCCCCTGCGTTCCATCTCCCTCGACGCGGAGCGCATCCCCTTCCACGCGGACCCCATCCTCGCGGCGATCGAGCGGCATTCCGAGGCGTGGAGCCTGTTTCAGGTCGCCCCCAACGGCGAGACCTCGATGCGCGCCGAGGACGATGCGGACGCCGCGCTGATGGCGCTGCTCGGCACGCCCTGCGCGACCCGCGCCGGTATGCTCTGCCTCGTCCGTCATCTGCGCTGGTTCGCTGCCGAGGAAGCGCCGAACGCTGCCAGCCAGGGCGATGCCTGGGCCATCGCACACGCCCGCGAGGCCGACCTGTCCCGCTGCCTGGGCGTGGAGCCGGTCCAACGCCCGCCCCTGGCCCTGCCGTCCGGCCGGCTGATCGGGCCGACGATCAACCTTCGCCCGGCGCCGACGCCTCCCGCAGCGCATCCGGGACTGTCTACCGTGGAGGCCGAGTTGACGGCCCTCGTTGCGGAATATGAGGGGTTCGCTCGCGTCAGCGATGAAGCCATGGCCCGTGAGGATGATGCCGGCTTGCCGCTGCCCGAGAACCTAGAAAACGCGATTGATCGGGTCCGCCATTTCGCGAACCTGGGACGCGAGGATACCGTGCGGCATGTCATGGCCCTTCCGGCGACTACGCTTCTCGGCTTCGGGCTCAAGGCTCAGATCCTAGAGCACGATGCAGGCGCGGCCTGGGATGGGAGCGACGCGGACACAGACACCGCACGGTGCCGGGCGCTTCTGCACGGGCTGATCGCGGCTGCCGGGCTCTCGCCGATCCCGCGTGTTGACGTGACCCCCGATGAAATCCGCGGCTGGCTCGCGGACCCCGAAACCGCTCCCGGCGCATCCCGCGTGAAAGCCTGAGCTATGAGCAACGTCATTACCTTCCGCCCGCGCGCTACCGTGGCGCAGGTCCCTCCGGCCCCGTCGCCGGCCGAGACCCGGCGCATGATCGAGGAAGCGGCACAGAGCGCTCTCGACACCGCGGACAGCCTGCTCGCGATCCTCGACCGCATAGACGGGGATGCGGACATCGAGGGCGACGGGGAGGCGGAACCCTCGCTCGCCGCCCCTGAGAACCACCACGTCAGTCAGGTCGTGTGGATGCGCGGGAACGATGCGGACCGGGAGGCAGAAGCACCGGAGGTCGTGCTGCCGGTCGTGGTAGCTGAGTGCGCGGTGATCCCGTTCGCTCCCCTGCCCTGGGGCGGCCGGGGCAACATCCTCACCGTTGCTGGCGTAGCTTTGCTCGACATGGTGGCGGGAGGCGTTCGTTAATGCGGCGCCCTCAGCCCTTCTTCTTGTAAGCCTCGATGGCGTTCCGGCATCCAGGCGAGAGCTTGGACATGTTCCTGTTGAAGCAGGCGCGCGTCTCAGGGCCGTCCTCAGGCGGCAACCCGGTGCATAAGGTTGCGAAATCGCCAGCGCAGAGCAGCTGCATGGCGGCCTTATCCTCGGGGGACACCGGAGCGGCCATGGTCGTGCTCGCTGTGAGCGCGGCAAGCACGAAGCCGACCCCAAAACGTACCAGCATCAGGTTCTCCCGAGACACCCGGTGATCCGGGTCTGAGGCGAGAACCACACCAGATGCCCCATGGTTGCGCTTGGGGAAGCCCTGTTCCATCTCGCTTTGCTAGCGTGGTCAGGGTCCAGCAATGTCATCTCGACCGCCGGCGTGGCGTTCTTGAAGATGGTGGCGGGACGCTGATATCACTGAGCTGTCGGGGGCCAGCGAGGGCAGTGCTCCTACTGCTCCCTCGAAATGCTCGCGACCACGTGGGGCATATGCCGGAAGACCCTCGGCCTGGTTCGCCAGGATACGTTCTCGAAGCGCAACGGCACGTCGGGCAATCGCCCCAGCATCGCAACGGCGGCAGGGTCCACCACGGCCGCGGGCCTGACAGTTGGTAGGGTGTTGGCATGAGGGACGTGGCATTGCGGCCAGGATAAGCAATTCGAGGCCAGTATCACCCCCCCTCCCCGTGCACGGTAGCGGAACTCGTGGTGATGTAGCTGGCAGGATCGTGTTGTCGTAGCAGCTAGGCTCATGTTTGCGCCGTCATTGCCTGGAGCTAAGCTCCTGACAGGTTCCTCCCCCGAACCGTTCTCAACACACCCCGGCGCGCTCTTAACCCCGACGCGCCGTTTTCGTTGGCGTGACCATGGGAGGAGCGTACCGTCCCACCACGAACCGCCAAGGGATGGTCGATGCGACGCTTGGAAAGCTGGATAGCCCTTGAGGCTGAGGCGCTAACTGATCGGATCGAGGCTCACCGAGCCGAACACGCCGCGATTACTAAGGCATCCCGCGCGATTTTTAAGGCGTCTCAGACGGTCATTGAACGAGCGGCAGTTCGTGCCGCCACGTCCCGCAAGCTCCTGGCGCCGCGATCCCGCAATAAGGGCTGATGCGGTCAGGTAGGCTTGCTACCTAGTACCACATCATCGCAGCTCGCCCGGCTTGCATACCCGACCGTGGCGCGGCTGTGAGGGACGGCTCGATAGCACGATAGCGAAGTGTCAACCTGTCAAGCCGTCAACAGGCCAAGACATCGAGACGGGCCTACGTCTTGTGACCATGCCGTCTCAGGACATCGCGGATCGCGTCCTCCGCGAGGGCCTGGGCGGTGGTGTCCTGATCCAGGGCGATCTGTCGAAGCGCTTTGCGCTCGGCCGGCGTCATGCGAACGATGATCTGCACCCGCGCGTCAGTTCCCTTGGCGGCTTTCGCTGGCTCGGCGGGCGCTTGGACTGGGCTATCGGCTTCGGGCGGCGCCACCTTGCGGGCGAGGCGATCCGAGAGGCTGGTGAGCGGCTGGCGTTCGCTGGTCATAGGCCCTGCCCTTTCATGGTCTCTTGAACCTCGTGCCATAGCGCCAGCATTTCTTCTGCGGCGCGCCCGTTCGGTTCGAACTCGTTGACCGTCTGCCCGCCGATGACGGCGTGAGACATCGCCACCCGCTGTGAGACCACGGATCGAGCAACGGTCGCCCCCATCCGGGTCAACGTCTCGCGCGCCTCAGCGACGATCGCGGGCTCGCTAGCGCCGGTCCGCGGAGACGCATGGTTGATGATGGCAAGCAGCACTGTGCCGACGCGTCGGGATAGATCGAGCGTTGCGGCCACGGCCGCGAGATCGAACGGGCCAGGTCGCGTTGGGACGATGACGAGATCGGCGACACGCATGGCATCGGCGATCGAGTTCTCTGCATGCGGCGGCGTGTCGATAATGCTGTAGGCCACGCCCTCGGCTTCAGCCGCCGGCAGGATCTTGGCAAGCTCGCGAGCCTCGCACTCGACCATGGCCGGCGTGTCGCCCTGTCGTAGATCCCACCACCATTTCAGCGACCGCTGCGGATCAGTGTCGAACAGGAGGACCGGCTTGCCCGGCCCGGCCGCAATGACGCTCAAGTGTGTCGCGAGCGTCGTTTTGCCGACGCCTCCCTTTCGGGCCGCTATCGTGATGGTTCGCATTCTCGCCGTCCTGCCGCCTCGACGCCGAGACTGAAAGGCGTCTGCTTAACAGTCCGTCAAGCCGGATCGACGCCACGACGCATCGACGGCTCCCAATCACGCTGTCTTGACCGCTAGCCCCTCTGCTATCCTTAGGCATGGACGTTTCGACGTTGAGACAGCTTGCTATCAAGATGTCATTAGTTTAAGTTCCGATAACGGTCATTCTCGGAAGTTTCAGCCGGTAGGCAGTCTCAATGACAGCGATCGTTCTGATAGATGGGACCAGCGGTGAGCGCTTTCCGATGAAGCCGGACTATGGCTCACCGTGCAACGGTTGCGGCTACTGCTGCGCAGCCGAACCGTGCGCCATTGCGCTCGAACATATCCCCGATCATCCAGCCGAGGGCGCGTGCCAAGCGTTGGAATTCGAGGACGGTCAGTTCCTCTGCGGCATGATCCGCCGGCCGGGCCACTACATGGGCCTTCCGAACGATTGGGCGGACGACGTGCTGGGCGACATGATCGCGACGGCCCTCGGGGCCGGAAGGGGATGCGATGCGGAGTTCTGCCCCCCCGATGCAAGCCGTCGCGGTTCTGCCCCTCGCCGGGGGCAACCTGTCGGCCGAAGCGCTCGCCCTGGTGCGTGACTATCAGCGCGCCTCGAAGGCCAAGGCCACGGTCCGCGCCTATAAGTCGGATTGGGCGGCCTGCACGGCCTGGTGCGGCAGGCATGGCGTGTCCTCGCTGCCGGCGGCGCCCGAGACGGTGGCGGCATCCCTCTCGCACGAGGCGGCAGCCGGGCGGGCCTCGTCCACGATCGGCCGGCGGCTCGCGGCCATCGCCTACGCGCACAAGCTCGCTGACCTCCCCGACCCAGGCACGCACGAGACGGTGCACGCGGTCATCAAGGGCATCCGACGCCGGCCCGACATGGAGATCCGCCAGAAGACCGCCGCGACGGCCGAGGTGCTGGCAGCCATGCTCTCGCACGCCCCGCCTGGGCTCGCCGGCAAGCGGGATCGAGCGTTGCTCGGGCTCGGGTTCGCAGGCGCCTTCCGCCGATCAGAGTTGGCCGCGCTGCTGGTCTCCGACCTGACCGACCACGCTGATGGCCTGCGCGTGCTAATCCGGCGCTCGAAGACAGACCAGGAGGGCAGGGGAGCAGAGAAGGCGATCCCGCACGGTCGGCACGTTCGGCCGGCGGCTCTGCTGCGGGACTGGCTCTCGGCTGCTGGCATCACGGACGGGCCGGTGTTCCGACCAATCTCCCGGTCAGGTCGGATCAGGGCCGAAGCCCTGACGGATCGCAGCATCGGGGACATCGTGAAGCGGTATGCCGGGGCGGCCGGGTTCGATCCGGCGGCGTTCGGCGGTCACAGCCTGCGCGCCGGGTTCGTAACGACGGCGGCCGAGCGTGGAGCCGACCTCGCGCGCATCATGGAAGTGTCAGGCCACCGCGACCCCCGGACCGTCCTCGGGTACGTCCGCCGGGCAAACGCCTTCAAGGATCATGCGGGGAGCGGGTTCTTATGACCAATTCACGATCTTGAACAAGGCCCACTTCACGCGGCGAGGTGATTAGATACTAGAACTTCGTGTTGGTGGTCTGCCTATAGATATTAAAACATGCTCTAGGCCGCCAGCGAAGCCTCGCGCACCTTAGCGGTTGACTGATTGACCTGCTCGGCCGCTTGCGCAATTGCATCTATTCCGCTCGCGAGACTAGCGGCACCATGGGAGGCTGTCTGCATAGAGATTGACATCTCTCGCGTCACCGCTGACTGCTCTTCCACCGCCGCCGCGATCGCCGATGAAACCTCATCCAGCTTACTGATCGTGCCCCCGATAGTACCGATGGCATCTACCGCCCGCTGTGTCGCCCCTTGCGTAGCACCGATCTGCTGTCGGATCTGATTGGTGGCCTTGCTGGTCTGTTCCGCAAGTTGCTTGACCTCCTGCGCTACAACCGCAAAGCCCCGTCCAGCCTCCCCAGCACGCGCAGCCTCAATGGTTGCGTTCAGGGCTAAGAGGTTGGTTTGACTAGCGATTGCCTGAATAAGTGCGACTACTTCACCGATACGGGTAGCCTGCTCGCTCAAGCCTGCCACGATCGTGCCGGTCTCCTGTGCCTGCTCGACCGCCTGTCCTGCGATATGCGAGGCTTGCTGTACCTGCTGACTGATCTCCGACACGGAAGCCGACAGCTCTTCCGCGCCTGCGGCAACCACCTGAATGTCGCCCGAGACTTGATGAACCGTCCCGGCAGCGACCACCGCTCGCTCAGTTACGGCATGCACGGCTTCGCTGATCACATTGAGATCATTGCTAATGACAAGCGCCTTCTCAGCTCGCCGCCGTCGTTCGTAAACCTGATCAGTCACGTCGGTAGCAAACTTGACCACTTTGACTAAACGTCCGTCATCGTCACGTATCGGATTATAAGTCGCCTGAATGAAGATCTCGCGTCCACCTTTCGCAATGCGGCAATATTCCGCTGCTTGATACTCGCCACGTCCAAGTGCGGCCCAGAACATCTCGTAGGCCAGCGTCTCGCGTTCGGCGTGATTGACAAAAATGCGGTGGTGCTTTCCCTGGATCTCGCTCAGCTCGTAACCGACTGCAGACAGAAAGTTAGCGTTAGCGTCAAGGATGGTCCCGTCAGGGGTGAAGGCGATAACGGCCTGTGAGCGATGCAGAGCAGCGACCTGTCCGTTGGTATCAATGCTGCGTGCTTTCTGAGCCGTGATATCGGATGCAAAGACAACGATCCGGGCCGGCTTGCCGGTACGGCCGAGAACAGGGTTGTAGGAGGCAAGGATCCAAACTTCCTTGCCGCTCTTGGCGATCCGCTTGAACTCGCGGGTTTGTGGCTTGCCGGTCCGAAGGATGGCCCAAAATTCTTGAGTCTCGGCACTATCTCGCTCGGCCACTGGAAGTAGCAGGCTATGCGGCTTCCCGATTAGCTCCTCTCGACTGTAGCCGACGAGGTTGAGGAAGTTGGAGTTGGCCTCACGGATCGTGCCATCGAGATCGAGGTCGATGCATCCGCGTGAGCGGTTGATGGCAGCTGTCAGGGCGCGCAGCCGGGATAAGAACAAGGGCATGGATTTGCTCGGCGATAGGGTGACTTGGCGCTAGGAGAGCATTTGGATGATACGATCTGAAATATTCATTAATTTTTTTTATCGTGGCAACGTTTTTTGCATATCTATAAATAGGGACGAGGATGTTTATTACTTCTCCGCATAGCTCTGCGACCAAGGTATTTGCACTTATTGATCAAAACTACGTCAATATTTAGATTAGTGTTACGATCTATTATGCTGATACTCGCATTAGTGGCAAGGTGAACAATGCCCTAAGCCGTGCCTGATCCATCTCGGAGACGGCTAAGGTCGGCCCAGGTCGGGCGAACAGGTAGCCCTGCATCTGCTCGCAATGCAGCTCGCGCAGGATCGATAGCTGTTCGACCGTCTCGACACCCTCGACCGTCACCTGTAGGCCGAGGTTGTGACCAAGGTTTACGATCGCGCGAACAATCGCGAGTGTGTCCGCGTGCTGTCCAAGCCGTCGCACAAACGATTGATCGACCTTGATTTTGTCGAACCGAAACTGTTGCAAGTAGCTGAGTGATGAATACCCAGTGCCGAAATCGTCCAAAGCCAGACGCACGCCCAACCCGCGTAGGTCGGTAAGCACCTTTACAGCTTTCGCGGCATCCTGGATGAACACGCTTTCGGTGATCTCAACCACCAGCCGTGCAGGGTCGAGATTATGCCGCGCCAGCGCTGCCGCTACGGCCGCTGGAACGTCGGATTGCCGAAATTGGGTCGGCGAGACATTGACTGACACGCGCCATGGCTGCGGCCAAGCCGTTGCCGCCGCGCAGGCGGTGTCGATCACCCATTCCCCAATCTGCCCGATCAGATTAGCCTGCTCAGCGACTGGGATGAACTCGTTTGGAGAGACGAACCCGCGCTGCGGGTGCTGCCAGCGAATTAACGCTTCGAAAGTCTCGATTTCGCCGGTACGAGCGTTGACGATCGGCTGGTAGAACAGTCGCAGCTCGTCACGGGCGATCGCGCCGCCGAGTTCGTGTTCGAGCTGTCGAACCGCCTGCAGCTGCGCGTCCATCGATGCCTCGAAGAAACGTACTGCGCCGCGCCCCTCGTCCTTGACCCGGTACAGGGCGGTATCGGCGGCCCGCAGTAGAGTTTCAGCCGTGCTGCCATCGGCGGGATAGAGGGCGATACCGGCGGAGGCACCGATTTCGACGCGGTGATCGTCAATGCGGAATGGGCGACGTAGGCCAGCAATCAATCGTCCAGCAATTTCGGCGACCTGCTGGGGGGCGCGCGCACCGGTGAGTACCACTACGAACTCGTCACCGCCGACTCGGGCGAGGGTGTCGGTCGGACGCAGCTCGGTCAACATTCGTTTGGCTGCCTGAACCAGCAGGGCATCGCCGGCCGCGTGGCCGTACAGATCGTTGATTGCCTTGAACCGATCGAGGTCGAGACAGATCACCGCGACGCTGTTACCGTCTATGGCTGCTGCATCCAGGGCAGGGCCGAAGCGTTGCTCCAAGAGGTAGCGGTTGGGCAGATCGGTGAGGGCGTCGTGCAAGGCGAGATGGCGGATGCGTGCTTCGTCGCGCTTACGGTCGGTGAGATCGCGTAGGGCGACCGCGGTGGCGGGCTTGCCGCCGAACTCGATTGTGCGGCAGGACAGCTCGACCGGCACGCATGTGCCGACGGCGGTGCGGATCGCGAACTCCTCCGGACGCAAATCTTCGGAGCGGCAGCGTGTACGCCGCAGCAGCGCCGGCGCGTCGGCCTGAGCAAACAAGTCGAGCACCGGCTTTCCGATAATCTGATCGACCGGCATCGCAAACAGGCGGGTGCCGGCTTGGTTGACCTCCAGGACCCGGCCGTCGCGATGGATGAATAGCACCTCATGCGCGAGGTTGCTCAGCAGGCGCATACGATCGAGTTCGAGCAGCGCGCGCTGTGAGAGATGTTGTTGCAGCGTCATGGCTACGAGGCCGGCGATCAGCACCACGAGGCTGACGACGCCGACTGCCAGCGCAAGCGAGGTCGACCTGAGCACATAACTCTCGTCCGTCGGTAGTGCGATCGGCGCCACAGTGACGGCGGCCATGCCCGTGAAGTGCAGGCCACAGATCGCGAGCGCGAGCCATCCTGTGACTTCGATCTTGCGGCCAAGGCCACCGAGCGAACGGGCGCGTGCCAGGGCAAGAACGGACAACATGCTGCTAATCAGGATCGAGGCTACGACGTAGCTAGGATCGAAGAAAATGAAGCTGGAGGCACGCATCGCCCCGACCCCGATGTAGTGCATGCCGGTGATCGCTAGAGCGAGCACGGTACCGGCCAGCACGATCCCGAGTAGGCTCGGGGATGAGCGCCGCCAAAGGATCAAGGCAGCCAGGGTTCCGATGGTGGCTACAACCATCGAGGCTACGGTGAGGTTTAAATCGTAGGCGATGTGAGCCCCGGGAAGGAAGGCGAGCATGGCGACGAAGTGCAGGGACCAGATGCTACCTCCGAAGATGACCGCAGCTGAAATTAGGGCTCGCGATGTCGCGCTAGACGCCCTATCGACCCGCGCCATCAAGGCGACGGTAGCGAAGCACCCAAGTGCGCAGATGAGCGCCGAGAGAGCGACAAGGCGCAGGTCGTGTTGCTGCGCAACGCAGGTGAGGACGCGGATCATTGATGCTTCAATCGCTGCGGGGTGATGCAACCGTAGGTATGCATAGTACCGCGCCAATAACTACCGATTGGTCAGCGCAACCATCGAATTAATACAATGGTTAATAAATAGTTAAATATTACTTAGAATTTTGCCTCTCTAATACTTGTTATCAAAGAAAAAATGTAATCAATGTGACAAATAAACATTTCTTATAAGATATACAATGAACATATCGCTATTTAAAAAATACGGACTTCGAGACGAATAATGAAGTGATTAGTCAAATTTATATCGTCAATAAAGTTTCACCCTGTCCCGGACTCAGCGGATTGGTTTGTCCGAGAATGTTGATAAATACAACGTCTATGATCAGCAGCTCAGCATCGACCACCTGATAGATGCAGGCAAACAGGCTGCCAACATTAGAGCGTTTTCGGTTTAATCTGGTCCGTATCCAGCGGCAGCGAAGAAGTTGGCGCACTCGTCAGGTGTGACGGTGTCGACGAGACGTCCGATGGCCGACCACAATCCCTCGACGGTTCGCTCGGCCGCTTTGCGTAGCA
>NZ_JAKSYR010000051.1:0-491 GCF_022829705.1 Methylobacterium sp. E-025 | reverse complement strand
GTGATATTTTCCAGCAGGATCATCGAAATGAAGGCACTTACTTGGCAGGGCCGAGGCAAGATCTCGTGCGAGACTGTGCCGGACCCGAAGATCGAGCATGGTCGTGACGTCATCATCAAGGTGACCGCCTGCGCGATCTGCGGCTCGGACCTTCACCTCATGGGCGGCTTCATGCCCACGATGGAGTGCGGCGACGTCCTCGGGCACGAGACCATGGGTGAAGTCATCGAGGTTGGTCGGGACAACGCCAAGCTGAAGGTCGGCGACCGTATCGTGGTGCCCTTCACGATCTGCTGCGGCGAGTGTCGCCAGTGCAAGTGGGGCAACTGGAGCTGCTGCGAGCGCACCAATCCAAATGGAGCGATGCAGGCCAAGGTGTTTGGCTATCCGCTCGCCGGACTGTTCGGCTTCTCGCACCTTACCGGTGGCATCCCCGGCGGCCAGGCTGAGTACCTGCGGGTGCCCTACGCCGACGTCGGCCCCATCGTCGT
>NZ_JAKSYR010000050.1:0-25799 GCF_022829705.1 Methylobacterium sp. E-025 | reverse complement strand
ATGGTGATGCCGGGCGACAACGTGACCATGGACGTCACGCTGATCGTGCCGGTGGCCATGGAGGAGAAGCTGCGCTTCGCCATCCGCGAGGGCGGCCGAACCGTCGGCGCCGGCGTCGTCGCCGCCATCAACGCGTAGTCGTCAGACAGATCGGCCCTTCGTCTCCCGGGACGAAGGGCCGGTGCCCGGACACAGCATCCGTCAGGGGACGATTGAGGGAAGGGCCCTCGCGCCCGCCCAACACGTTTCCGTCGAGGTTTAGGTCATGAACGGTCAAAACATCCGCATCCGCCTGAAGGCGTTCGATCATCGCATCCTGGATGCGTCCACCCGCGAGATCGTCTCCACTGCCAAGCGGACCGGCGCGACCATCCGCGGCCCGATCCCGCTGCCGACCCATATCGAGAAGTTCACGGTCAACCGCTCGCCGCACATCGACAAGAAGTCGCGCGAGCAGTTCGAGATGCGCACCCACAAGCGCGTGCTCGATATCGTCGATCCGACCCCCCAGACCGTGGACGCGCTGATGAAGCTCGACCTCGCTGCTGGCGTGGACGTGGAGATCAAGCTCTAAGCCCCGCCGGGTTTAGAGCTTACCGTTTCATCGCGCGAGGGAGACACCTTATGCGCTCAGGCGTCATTGCACAGAAGGTCGGCATGACCCGGATCTTCACGGAGGCGGGGGAACACGTTCCATGCACCGTGCTCAAGATCGAACAATGCCAGGTGGTCGCCCACCGCACCGTCGAGAAGAACGGCTACGTCGCCGTCCAGCTCGGCGTCGGCAAGGCGAAGGTCAAGAACGTCTCGGCCGCCGAGCGTGGCCGCTTCGCGGTCGCCAAGGTCGAGCCGAAGCAGAAGATCGCCGAGTTCCGCGTGTCCGAGGACGCGCTGATCCCGGTGGGCGCCGAGATCACGGCCGATCACTTCATCCCGGGCCAGTTCGTCGACGTGACGGGCACGACCACGGGTAAGGGGTTCGCCGGCGGCATCAAGCGCTGGAACTTCGGCGGTCTGCGCGCCACCCACGGCGTGTCGATCTCGCACCGCTCGATCGGTTCGACCGGCGGCCGTCAGGATCCGGGCAAGACCTTCAAGAACAAGAAGATGCCCGGTCACATGGGCGTCGACCGCGTGACCACGCAGAACCTGCGCGTCGTCCGCACGGACGTCGAGCGCGGCCTGATCCTGGTCGAGGGTGCGGTTCCCGGCGTCGCCGGCGGCTGGATCCAGATCCGGGACGCGGTGAAGCGCAAGCTTCCGGCCGAAGTTCCCCAGCCCGGCAAGTTCCGTGAGAACGCCGCGTCGGCTGCCCCGCAATCCGCCCCCGAGGCGCCCGCTGCCGAGGAGAACGCGTGATGAAGCTCGATATCACCACCCTCGACGGCGCCGGCGCCGGCTCGGTGGAGCTCGACGAGGCCATCTTCGGCCTCGAGCCCCGCGCCGACCTGCTCCAGCGCATGGTGCGCTGGCAGCTCGCCAAGCGTCGTGCCGGCACCCACGCCGTGCAGAACCGCTCGGACGTGAACCGGACCCGCAAGAAGCTGTACAAGCAGAAGGGCACCGGCAACGCGCGTCACGGCGCAGCCTCGGCTCCGCAGTTCCGCGGCGGCGGCCGTGCGTTCGGCCCGGTCGTCCGCGACCACGGCCACGACCTTCCCAAGAAGGTCCGTGCCCTGGCCCTGCGTCACGCCCTGTCGGCCAAGGCCAAGGCCTCGACCCTCATCGTCGTCGACGACATCAAGATCGAGGACCACAAGACCAAGGGTCTCGTCGAGCGCTTCGGCAAGATGGGTCTCTCGAGCGCGCTGATCATCGGCGGCGCCGAGGTCGACGAGAACTTCGGCCGCGCCGCCCGCAACATCCCGATGATCGACGTGCTGCCCGTGCAGGGCATCAACGTCTACGACATCCTGCGCCGCGACACGCTCGTGCTGACCCGCGCCGCGATCGACGCGCTGGAGGAGCGTTTCAAATGAGTGCCGATCCGCGCCACTACGACATCATCGTCTCCCCGGTCATCACCGAGAAGGCGACGAACCTCACCGAGCAGAACAAGGTCGTCTTCCGGGTCGCTCCGAAGGCCACCAAGCCGCAGATCAAGGAAGCGGTCGAGAAGCTGTTCGACGTCAAGGTCACGGCGGTGAACACCCTCGTGACCAAGGGCAAGAAGAAGATCTTCCGCGGCATGCGCGGACAGCGTTCGGACGTGAAGAAAGCGGTCGTGACCCTCGCCGAAGGTGACACGATCGACGTCACGACCGGCCTCTGACATAGACCGGGTAGGGATTTAAGCCGATGGCCTTGAAGACATTCAAACCGGTCACGCCGAGCCTGCGCCAGCTCGTGCTGGTCGACCGCCGTGAGCTCTACAAGGGCAAGCCGGTGAAGGCGCTGACCGAGGGCAAGTCGTCCTCGGGCGGCCGCAACAACCTCGGGCGGATCACCGTCCGCTTCCGCGGCGGCGGTCACAAGCGCTCGCTCCGTCTCGTCGACTTCAAGCGTCGGTCGCAGCCGGGCGTGTCGGCGACCGTCGAGCGGATCGAGTACGATCCGAACCGCACGGCGTTCATCGCGCTGATCAACTACCCGGACGGCAAGCAGAGCTATATCATCGCTCCGCAGCGCCTTCAGCCGGGCGACAAGGTGGTCTCGGGCGAGGGCGTCGACATCAAGCCGGGCAATGCCGGGCCGATCGGCGGCATGCCGGTGGGCACGATCGTGCACAACATCGAGCTGAAGATTGGCAAGGGCGGCGCCGTCGCCCGCTCCGCCGGCAACTACGCTCAGATCGTCGGGCGCGACCAGGGCTACGTGACGCTCCGCCTGAACTCCGGCGAGCAGCGCCTGGTCCACGGCCAGTGCTACGCGACGGTGGGTGCGGTCTCGAACCCGGACCACATGAACATCTCGCTCGGCAAGGCCGGGCGCAACCGGTGGCTCGGCAAGCGTCCGCACGTCCGCGGCGTGGCCATGAACCCGGTCGACCACCCGCACGGCGGCGGCGAGGGACGCACCTCGGGCGGCCGTAACCCGGTGACGCCCTGGGGCGTGCCGACCAAGGGGAAGAAGACCCGCTCGAACAAGCGGACCGACGTCTTCATCCTGTCCAGCCGCCACAACCGCAAGAAGTAACCATCATGGCACGCTCACTCTGGAAGGGGCCGTTCGTCGACGGCTACCTCTTCAAGAAGGCCGAGGCGGCTCGCGGGTCGAGCCGGAACGAGGTCATCAAGATCTGGAGCCGTCGCTCCACCATCCTGCCGCAGTTCATCGGGCTCACCTTCGGTGTGCACAATGGGCAGAAGCACATCCCGGTCTACGTCTCCGAGGAAATGGTCGGTCACAAGTTCGGCGAGTTCTCGCCGACCCGCACCTTCCACGGCCACGCGGCCGACAAGAAGGCGAAGAGGCGCTGACATGGGCAAGCAAGCCACCCCCCGCGCGCTGCCCGAGAACGAGGCCAAGGCCGTGGCACGGATGCTCCGTGTCTCGCCCCAGAAGCTCAACCTCGTCGCGCAGATGATCCGCGGCAAGAAGGTCGAGTCGGCGCTCGCCGACCTCGAGTTCTCCCGCAAGCGCATCTCGACCGAGGTCAAGAAGTGCCTCGAGAGCGCGATCGCCAACGCCGAGAACAACCACGATCTGGACGTCGACGACCTCGTCGTCACCCAGGCCTTCGTGGGCAAGGCGCTGGTCCTGAAGCGCTTCCACGCCCGCGCCCGCGGCCGCGGCGCGCGCATCCTGAAGCCTTTCTCGAACCTCACCATCGTGGTTCGCGAAGTCCGCACCGCCGAAGCGGCCTGAGGAGAATCTGATGGGTCAGAAAGTCAACCCGATCGGTCTCCGGCTCGGCATCAACCGGACCTGGGATTCCCGCTGGTTCGCCGGCAAGACCGAATACGTCAAGCTGATGCACGAGGACGTCGCGATCCGCGCCGCCCTCATGAAGCAGCTCAAGCAGGCGGCGGTCTCCAAGATCGTCATCGAGCGCCCGCACCGGAAGTGCCGCGTCACCATCCACTCGGGCCGTCCGGGCGTGGTGATCGGCAAGAAGGGCGCCGACATTGAGAAGCTGCGCAAGCTGGTCAACACGATGACCAAGGCCGACGTGACCATCAACATCGTCGAGGTGCGGAAGCCCGAGATCGACGCCGTGCTGGTGGCCGACTCGATCGCGCAGCAGCTCGAGCGCCGCGTCGCCTTCCGTCGCGCCATGAAGCGCGCCGTGCAGTCGGCGATGCGCCTCGGGGCCGAGGGCATCCGGATCAACTGCTCCGGCCGTCTCGGCGGCGCCGAGATCGCCCGCCAGGAATGGTACCGCGAGGGCCGCGTGCCCCTGCATACGCTGCGCGCCGACGTCGACTACGGCACAGCCACCGCGTTCACGACCTACGGAACGTGCGGCATCAAGGTCTGGGTGTTCAAGGGCGAGATCCTCGAGCACGACCCGATGGCGCAGGATAAGAAGGCGCAGGAAGAGGGCGGCCGTTCGGGCGGTCGTCGCGAGCGCGATGGCGAGGGTGACCGCGGTCGCGGTCGCCGCGATCACGCCTAAGCGCGATCGTCGGACCCCCGAGCCAAGGAAGGTGTTGAGAGGCTGCCATGTTGCAACCCAAGAAGACCCGGTTTCGTAAGCAGTTCAAAGGTCGCATCTCCGGTGCGGCCAAGGGCGGCTTCGACCTGAATTTCGGCCAGTTCGGCCTGAAGGCGGTGGAGCCCGAGCGCATCACCGCGCGCCAGATCGAGGCGGCCCGCCGCGCGATCACCCGTGAGATGAAGCGTCAGGGCCGGGTCTGGATCCGGATCTTCCCCGACGTTCCGGTCACGTCGAAGCCGACCGAAGTCCGCATGGGCTCTGGCAAGGGCGCGCCCGAGTACTGGGCCGCCCGCGTCCACCCGGGCCGCATCATGTTCGAGGTCGACGGTGTCGCCGAGGACATCGCGAAGGAGGCGCTCCGCCTGGGCGCCGCCAAGCTGCCCATCCGCACGCGCGTCGTGCAACGCATCGCCGACTAAAGGGAGGCAGATCATGAAGTCGTCACAGAGACAGTCGGATCTCGCCGCCCTGTCGCCGGACCAGCTGAGCGACGAGCTGCTGAACCTCAAGAAGGAGCAGTTCAACCTGCGCTTCCAGGGGGCCACCGGCCAGCTCGAGAACGTCGCCCGCGTCCGCGAAGTCCGTCGCGACATCGCCCGCGTCCGCACCCTGCAGCGTCAGAAGACGCTGCAGGCGACGTCGGCCTGAGGAGTTTCAACATGCCGAAGCGCGTATTGCAGGGCGTCGTCGTCAGCGACAAGGGCGAGAAGACCATCGTCGTGAAGGTGGAGCGCCGCTTCACCCACCCGGTGATGAAGAAGACCGTTCGCCGCTCGAAGAACTACCATGCCCACGACGAGGCGAACGCCGCCAAGGTCGGGGCCACGGTGTTCATCGAGGAGTGCCGGCCCTTCTCCAAGACCAAGACCTGGAAGCTCGTCGAGGGCGAAGCCGCGTCGGCCGAGGCTCCCGCGGCCGCCTGATCGTCTTGGACGGACCGTGAGACGGGCGCAGGATGCTGCGCCCGTTTTTTCGTGTCCGCAGCATCGGCGATGCGGATGCACTTCAGCCCGACCCTTGACGGTCCCTGCATCGGGGGCGCTCATGCCGCCGATGCCGGTTCTCGGCTGCGGGCCGCACAGACCGGTGGCGCTTTTCCCGTCTCATCGCACATGCCTCATGAGGAACGGCCGTTGCGCTTCGGCGACGGGGGACGCCTCCTTGGAATGAGGGTGGGCCGCATGTGGGAAAACGCCAATCACGCCTGGGAAGCCTTCGTCGGCTTCTTCGGCGCCGAGGACGTCAAAGGGATCGTCAGCTCAAGGCGCCAGTTCGGTGTTCACCTCTTGCCGGACCTGCAGGCGGCGATCCTTACGCTGGTGACGCCGCACGCTCCGATCCTGTTGGGGGTGCACCAGCCCTATGATCACCGTCCTCTCACGATCTCCGCTCTGCTGGTCCGAAGCGGCGATGCTGTCGTCGCGCTCACGCCGTTGCAGTATCGCGACGTTGATGTCGGGGAGACCGACCCGTTTCCGGCCCTGAACACCGGCCTCTGGCTGTTCCGCGTCGCCGACAAGCCGGTCGCGGTGTTCATGTCCCAATACAGTACTTCCCAAGAGGGGACGTTCGCCCAGGTCGAGGTCGCCACGCTCCCGGGACCGGAGTCGCAGGCCTTCGCGCGCGATTTCCTGGGGGCGGTTCAGGAGGCGAGCGCCAACTCGGCGCTGTATCGCGGCAAGGTTCTCTCCTTCGAGAGCGGATCCGACTATTCGGGCATGCGCGCGGGCATGTCCGTTCACAAGTTGTCGCCGGTGGCCCGCGAGGCGGTCATCCTCGACGACGCGACGATGGGGCGCCTGGATCGGCACATCTTCGCCTTCGACCGCCACCGGCAGGGCTTGCGCCGCCTCGGGCAATCCGTCCGAAAGGGCCTGCTCCTCTACGGGCCGCCCGGCACCGGTAAGACCCACCTGATCCGGTATGTCGCGTCGAACCTTCCAGATCGGACCACGATCCTGATCACGGCGGAACAGGTCCAGTACCTGACCCGGTACATGCTGATCGCGCGCACCCTCCAGCCGAGCATCGTCGTCCTGGAGGACGTCGATCTGGTCGGCCGGTCGCGGGAGGGCATGAACAGCCCGAAGACGGAAGTCCTGCTGAACCGGCTGCTCAACGAGATGGACGGCCTGGGCGACGATGCGAACATCCTCTTCCTCCTGACCACCAACCGGCCCGAGGAGATCGAGGACGCGCTCGCTTCACGTCCGGGACGCGTCGACGAGGCGATCGAGATCGCGAATCCCGACGCCGCCTGCCGGGCGCGGCT
Source organism: Methylobacterium sp. E-025 (assembly GCF_022829705.1). Lineage (NCBI taxonomy): Bacteria > Pseudomonadati > Pseudomonadota > Alphaproteobacteria > Hyphomicrobiales > Methylobacteriaceae > Methylobacterium > Methylobacterium sp. E-025. The sequence goes on along the minus strand of NZ_JAKSYR010000050.1, from coordinate 18,927 downwards.
GATCGCCCTCTACGGAGGCGCCCTGCAATTCGAGGAGGGCGCCATCGACGACGCGGTCGCGCTGTCGGAGGGAGCGAGCGCGGCCTTCGTCAAGGAGATGGTGCGCCGCCTGGCCCAGGCTTCGCTTTCGCTGAGAAGCGCCGAGATCCTGGACAGTGCCATGGTGAACCGTGCCATGGTCGCGGCCGTCTTTGGCGAGGTCGTGGAGAACGGAAACCGGATCGGCCGCCGAATCGTCGGTCTGTCGAATGCTCCGAAGCACGCCGGGCGTGCCGGCGCCCCACCCCTCGACGGCTGCGGCGAGGATCTAAAACTCGGCACGGATTAGGCAGAGGGCCGCCCAGAACGTCTTCCACCCGACGGCCGGCGCGGAAAGTCTTGCGCCCCTGCGCCCCGTGGTGTAGTGGGCACCCCTTCGCGACATGTGAGAGGGGTGTTCGCGCCCTTCGTACGCGGTGACCGCGCCGGCGCTGGACAAGCGCCGATAGCGCGGTCTGTCATATGAGCCGGGGACATCAGATCCCCATCAGGCGTCGTCCGCCGGGCAATACCGCCCGTGTGCGGAAACCCGCCTGAAACAAGGAAAGGTCACTCCTGTGATCCAGATGCAGACGAATCTGGACGTCGCCGACAACTCGGGTGCGCGTCGCGTGATGTGCATCAAGGTGCTGGGCGGGTCGAAGCGGCGCTATGCCGGCGTGGGCGACATCATCGTCGTGTCCATCAAGGAGGCGATCCCGCGCGGCCGCGTCAAGAAGGGCGACGTCATGAAGGCGGTGGTCGTGCGGACCGCCAAGGAAGTGAAGCGTCCCGACGGTTCGGTGATCCGCTTCGACAAGAACGCGGCCGTGCTGATCAACAATCAGAAGGAGCCGATCGGGACCCGCATCTTCGGGCCGGTGCCGCGCGAGCTGCGCGCCCGCAACCACATGAAGATCATCTCGCTGGCTCCGGAGGTGCTGTGATGGCAGCCAAGATCAAGAAGGGCGACACCGTCGTCGTCCTCACCGGTCGCGATTCCGGTCGCTCCGGCGAGGTCATCCAGGTGATGCCGAAGGACGACAAGGCGCTCGTCCGCGGGATCAACCTGGTCAAGAAGCACCAGAAGCAGAGCCAGAACCAGGAAGGCGGCATCATCTCGAAGGAGGCCGCGATCCAGCTCTCGAACCTCGCGTTGCAGGACGCGAACGGTAAGCCGACCCGCGTGGGTTTCCGCATCCTCGAAGACGGCCGCAAGGTCCGCTTCGCCAAGACCACGGGGGATCAGATCGATGGCTGAGGCCAACAAGGACGCTTACGTCCCGCGCCTGCGCGCCCACTACGACGAGGTCATCCGCCAGAAGCTCATCGAGCAGTTCGGCTACAAGAACCCGATGCAGGTTCCGCGGATCGACAAGATCGTCATCAACATGGGCGTCGGCGAGTCCACCGCGGACTCGAAGAAGGCCACCGTCGCCGCCGGCGACCTTGCGCTGATCGCCGGCCAGAAGCCGGTCATCACCAAGGCCCGCAAGCCGATCGCGACCTTCAAGGTCCGCGAGGGCATGCCGATCGGCTGCAAGGTCACCCTGCGCCGCCAGAAGATGTACGAGTTCATGGATCGCCTCGTCACGATCGCGCTGCCGCGCGTCCGCGACTTCCGCGGCCTGAACCCGAAGTCGTTCGACGGCCGCGGCAACTACGCGCTCGGCCTCAAGGAGCACCTCGTGTTCCCGGAGATCTCCTACGACAAGGCCGAGCAGACCTGGGGCATGGACATCGTCGTCGCCACCACCGCCACCACCGACGAGGAAGCCCGCGCTCTCCTCGCCGCCTTCCAATTCCCGTTCCGGCAGTAGGCGTCCCTCGGGATACCTAGACGCGGACACCGGAGGATAGACAATGGCAAAGAAGAGTTCAGTCGAACAGAACAACCACCGGAAGGAGCTGGTCAAGCGCTTCGCTGCGAAGCGCCAGGCCCTGCTCGCGACCGCTAACGACGAGTCCCTCGAGATGGAGGAGCGCTTCGAGGCGCGCCTCAAGCTCGCGGAGCTTCCCCGCAACTCGTCGCCGACCCGCGTGCGCAACCGGTGCGAGATCACCGGCCGGCCGCGCGCCTATTACCGCAAGATGGGCGTCTCGCGTATCGCGCTGCGCGAGCTCGGGAACCGGGGCCTGATCCCGGGCCTCGTCAAGTCGAGCTGGTAAGGAGGCACCCATGGTCAACGATCCCGTGGGCGATATGCTCACCCGCATCCGCAACGGCCAGATGCGCCGTCGCAACGTCGTCTCGACGCCCGGCTCGCGCCTCCGCGCGAACGTCCTGAACGTGCTGAAGTCGGAAGGCTACATCCGCGACTTCGCGACCACCGAACTCGGCAACGGCCGGACGGAGTTCGCGATCGAGCTGAAGTACTACGACGGCCAGCCCGTCATCCGCTCGATCCAGCGCGTGTCGAAGCCCGGCCGCCGCGTCTACTCGGCCGTCGGCGATCTGCCGCGCGTCGCCGACGGTCTCGGCGTCACCATCGTGTCCACCCCGCAGGGCGTCATGGCCGACCACGAGGCGCGCGAGCGCAACGTCGGCGGCGAAGTGCTCTGCAAGGTGTTCTGATCCCCGGATAAGGAGAGAGGCAGATGTCTCGCGTAGGCAAGAAGCCCGTCCCCGTTCCGGCCGGCGTCACCGCGTCGGTCACGGGTCAGACGGTGAAGATGAAGGGCTCGAAGGGCGAGCTGCAGTTCGTGGTTCCCTCGCTGGTCGACGTGGCGCTCGAGGACGGCGCGATCACGGTGACCCCGAAGGACCAGTCCAAGGCGGCGCGTTCGCTCTGGGGCACCTCGCGGGCCCAGGTCGCGAACCTCGTCGAGGGCGTGTCCAAGGGCTTCGAGAAGAAGCTCGAGATCACCGGCGTCGGCTATCGCGCCGCGATGGCCGGCAAGGCGCTCAAGCTCTCGCTCGGGTACAGCCACGACATCGAGTACCAGATCCCGGCCGGCATCACGATCGTGACGCCGAAGCCGACGGAGATCACGATCTCCGGCATCGACCGCCAAGTCGTCGGCCAGGTCGCCGCGGAGATCCGCGACTACCGCGGTCCCGAGCCCTACAAGGGCAAGGGCGTGAAGTACGCCGGCGAGTTCATCTTCCGCAAGGAAGGCAAGAAGAAGTAAGGGGGCTGAGACATGTCACGCAAACTCGAAGCCCTCGATCGCCGCAAGGCGCGGGTGCGCCGGGCGCTCCGCGCCTCCGCCAACGGCCGGCCGCGCCTGTCGGTGTTCCGCTCGTCGAAGCAGATCTACGTTCAGGTCATCGATGATGCGGCGGGCGTCACGCTCGCCGCCGCCTCGTCGATCGACAAGGGCCTGCGCGCCGACCTGAAGACCGGCGCCGACGTCGCCGCCGCCTCGGCGGTGGGCAAGCTCGTCGCCGAGCGTGCCAAGGCCGCCGGCGTCTCGAAGGTCGTGTTCGACCGCTCGGGCTACCAGTACCACGGCCGGATCAAGGCTCTGGCCGAAGCCGCCCGCGAGGGTGGCCTCGACTTCTAAATCTCGGCGGTGCGGAGGCGGCGTGTCCGCCTCCGGCGATGACGATTCAAGCGAGCGGGCCCGCCGCCCGCGCCAGTGAGATGAAACGGAAGCAACATGGCACGTGAACGTGAAGGCGGTGGCCGCGGCCGCCGCGACGACCGCGAGGAGCGCGACAGCGAGTTCGTGGACAAGCTCGTCCACATCAACCGCGTCGCCAAGGTGGTGAAGGGCGGCCGTCGCTTCGGCTTCGCCGCGCTCGTCGTCGTCGGCGACCAGAAGGGCCGCGTCGGCTTCGGCCACGGCAAGGCCCGCGAAGTCCCCGAGGCGATCCGCAAGGCGACCGAAGCCGCCAAGCGCGGCCTCGTCCGCATCTCGCTCCGTGAGGGCCGGACGCTGCACCACGACGTGCAGGGCCGTCACGGCGCCGGCAAGGTGATCCTCCGCGCGGCTCCGCAGGGCACCGGCATCATCGCCGGCGGCCCGATGCGCGCCGTGTTCGAGACGCTCGGCATGCAGGACGTCGTGGCCAAGAGCCTCGGCTCCTCGAACCCCTACAACCTCGTGCGCGCCACCTTCGAGGCGCTGAAGAACGAGGACAGCCCGCGCTCGGTCGCCGGTCGTCGCGGTCTCAAGGTGTCCACGCTCCAGGCGCGGCGCACCGATTCGGACCCGTCCGACCAGTCCGAAGCCGCAGTCGCGTAAGGGGAGGGCAGCATGGCTAGCAAGACTGTCCGCGTGGAGCAGATCGGTTCCCCGATCCGCCGCGAGGCCTCCCAGCGCCAGACGCTGGTGGGCCTGAAGCTGAACAAGCTTCACCGTGTCTCCGAGCTCGAAGACACCCCCGCCGTTCGCGGCATGATCCGAAAGGTCGCGCACCTCGTGCGCGTCCTCGACGACGCGGCTTGAGGAGGGCGCGATGAAGCTCAACGAGATCCGCGACAACGAAGGCGCAACCAAGAACCGGATGCGCGTCGGCCGAGGCATCGGCTCCGGCAAGGGCAAGACCGCAGGGCGCGGCGTGAAGGGTCAGAAGGCCCGGACCGGCGTGGCCATCAAGGGCTTCGAGGGCGGCCAGATGCCGCTTCACCGTCGCCTGCCGAAGCGCGGCTTCAACAACCTCTACTCGACCGACCTCAACGAGGTGAATCTCGGCCGGGTGCAGCAGGCGATCGACGCCGGCAAGCTCGACAAGGCCGCGACCGTGACGGTCGAGGCCCTCGTGCAGGCCGGGATCATCGCCCGTCCCCGCGACGGCGTGAAGCTGCTCGGCGTCGGCGAGCTGACCGCGAAGGTCGCCTTCGAAGTGACCCGCGCGTCGAAGTCGGCGGTCGAGGCGGTCGAGAAGGCCGGCGGCAGCGTCGTCGTCGCCTACGGCGCCGGCGTCTCGGTCCGCGGCAAGGGTGGCAAAGACTTGGGCGGCAAGGGCGAAGCGACCGCCTGAGCGCGGTTGCCTCGCCGGGAGCGACCCCTTAAGTCGAAGCTTCCAGCGGCGGCCCGTGCGACCTCGCATGCGGCCGCCGCTCCCGTTTTCAGGGATGCCCCGCGGCTCCCTCGTGACCCATCATCAGGACACAGGCCATGGCCTCAGCCGCCGAGCAGCTCGCCGCGAACCTCAATTTCGGTGCCATCGCGAAGGCGGATGAGCTCAAGAAGCGCATCTGGTTCACCCTCGGCGCGCTCGTGGTGTTCCGGCTCGGGACCTATATTCCGATCCCCGGCATCGACCCGGAGCAGTTCGCGCGCAACTTCCAGCAGCAGGCCGGCGGCGTGCTCGGGCTGTTCAACATGTTCTCCGGCGGTGCCGTCGAGCGCATGGCGATCTTCGCGCTCAACATCATGCCGTACATCTCGGCCTCGATCATCATCCAGCTGCTCACCTCGGTGATCCCGAGCCTCGAGACGCTGAAGAAGGAGGGCGAGTCCGGCCGCAAGGTCATCAACCAGTACACCCGCTACCTCACGGTGGTGCTGGCGCTGGTCCAGTCCTGGGGCATCGCCGTCGGCCTCCAGGGGTCGAGCGCCGCGATCGATCCCGGCCCGTTCTTCCTCGCCTCGACCGTGATCACGCTCACCGGCGGCACGCTGTTCCTGATGTGGATCGGCGAGCAGATCACCTCGCGCGGCATCGGCAACGGCTCGTCGCTGATCATCTTCGCCGGCATCGTCGCCCACCTGCCGACCGCCATCATCGGTGCGCTCGAGCTGTCGCGCACCGGCGCGCTGTCCTCGGCGGTAATCCTCGGCGTCGGCGTCGCCGCGATCGGCCTCGTCTACTTCATCGTGTTCATGGAGCGCGCCCAGCGCCGGCTGCTGATCAACTATCCCAAGCGCCAGGTCGGCAACCGGATGTACGAGGGCCAGACCTCGTTCCTGCCCTTGAAGCTCAACACCTCGGGCGTGATCCCGCCGATCTTCGCCTCGTCGCTCCTGCTGCTCCCGGCCACCGTGGCGAGCTTCTCGGCCAACCAGGGCACCGGCGTGCTGGCGACGGTCACGACCTATCTCGGCCACGGCCGTCCGCTCTACATGGCGCTCTACGCCGCGCTGATCATCTTCTTCGCGTTCTTCTACACCGCGGTGGTCTTCAACCCGCAGGAGACCGCCGACAATCTGAAGAAGCATGGCGGCTTCATCCCCGGCATCCGGCCCGGCGAGCGCACCGCGGCGTTCATCGACAAGGTGCTGACGCGCATCACCCTGATCGGCGCGCTCTACCTGACCTTCGTCTGCCTGGTGCCGGAGATCATCGCCTCCTACGCCTCTGCCAGCCTCGGATTCGGCGGCACGTCGCTGCTCATCGTCGTGTCGGTGACGATGGACACCGTGGCGCAGATCCACGGGCACCTGATGGCGCACCAGTACGAGGGCCTCGTCAAGAAGGCCAAGCTGCGCGGCGCGTCGACGACCCAGCGGCGGCGCTGAGCGGCACGTCGGGCGATACGGCTCGGCGACACGAGATACACAATCGCCGGAATGACGAGTGGACAGCGATTTGCCCGCTCGCCCGTCCGGCGGAAGCCGCTACAAGCAACGCCGACGCGGGAACGACGCCGATACGGCGTCGCCGCGCGCCAAGAAGCCCTGAGAGACGGGCACGGACGAGGATAACGCCCATGCGGATCATTCTGCTCGGACCACCCGGCGCGGGGAAGGGGACACAGTCCGAGCGGATCGTCGCGCGATTCGGCATCCCGCAGCTCTCCACTGGCGACATGCTGCGCGCGGCCGTCGCTGCCGGAACACCGGTCGGACTCCAGGCGAAGGCAGTGATGGAGAGCGGCGGCCTCGTGTCCGACGCGATCGTCGTCGGCATCGTCGCCGACCGGATCGAGGAGGCGGATGCGCGCGGCGGGTTCATCCTCGACGGCTTTCCCCGCACCGTCGAGCAGGCCAAGGCCCTCGACGTGATGCTGGACGAGAAGGGCCTGCATCTCTCGACCGTGATCGAGTTCAAGGTCGATGAGAAGGTCTTGGTCGGCCGCATCGCCAAGCGGGCGGAGGAGACCGCCGCCCGCGGACAGCCGGTGCGGAAGGACGACACCCCCGAGGTGTTCGCCTCGCGTCTCGAGGCCTACCGGATCCAGACCGCCCCGCTCTCGGCCTATTACGAGCGCGCCGGGATGCTGCAGACCGTGGACGGCATGGCGCCGATCGACGCGGTGACAGATTCGCTGATGGCGATCCTCGAGTCGCATCGCGAAGGCGTGGCGTCCTGAAGCCATCCTTCCGGGGACCCATGATCATGTCGACGCATGCGGCTCGGGCGATCCTCGCAGCGCTGACCCTGACAGTCGGCGCGATGCCGATGGCGGCGTGGGCCGGCCCGGCGCAATCGTATCAGTACGAGCGGCAGACGACCGGCCGCCTGTGCAGGCCGCCGCTGAAGTTCGCGGCCGGCGCGTGCGTGCGGCGCTGCCCGGCGGGCTTTCGCGACAACGGCGGGTATTGCCGCCAGCTGAACCAGCGCTTCTGACGTCGACCCGAAGACACCCACGCCCCTGCGGTTCGCCAGGTGACGCGATGGGAACGATGCAGCGCGCCGGGCGCGCCCGCCGGGCCCGGCGCGGCGCCTTATCGTGCCGAACCGTTGACATCACCGCCGGCCCGCGCTAGCAGGCCGGTCTTCGTCTGCACAGCCGTTGGTCCGAGGTGCCCTCCAAGGGGCGGCCGCGGGCCGATTTGTCGTTGACGGGCGTGCAGGGGCCGGCCTCCACCGGACGCACGCTTTCCCACAGGACGGCCCGGGCGATCGCCCGTACGCCACATGGAGCATGACCTTGGCCCGTATCGCCGGCGTTAACATCCCGACCAACAAGCGCGTCGTCATCGCGCTCCAGTACATCCACGGCATCGGCGCGAAGAAGGCCGAGGAGATCACGGAGAAGGTCGGCATCCCGGCCGAGCGCCGCGTGAACCAGCTCACCGACGCCGAGGTGCTGCAGATCCGCGAGACGATCGATCGCGACTACCTCGTCGAGGGCGACCTTCGCCGCGACGTCTCGATGAACATCAAGCGCCTGATGGACCTCGGCTGCTACCGCGGCCTGCGCCATCGTCGCAACCTGCCGGTCCGCGGCCAGCGCACGCACACCAACGCGCGCACCCGCAAGGGCAAGTCCAAGCCGATCGCCGGCAAGAAGAAGTAAGCTTACGAATTCGGAGGCTGCGCGCGGCGCGGCCTCCCATGCATCGTGCCGGATCTCCCTCGACGGGAGCCGGCGTGACGGGGCGGCGCTCCGCAAATGTGCCGACCGAACCCATACGAGAATCCCGAGCACCTGGAATTACGGGTGCGCTTGAAGGACAGGTATCGAAAAGATGGCCAAGGAACCGACCCGCGTCCGCCGGCGCGAACGCAAGAACATCGTCTCGGGCGTGGCGCACGTCGCCGCCTCGTTCAACAACACGATGATCACCATCACCGACGCGCAGGGCAACACGATCTCGTGGTCCTCCTCGGGCGCCATGGGCTTCAAGGGCTCGCGGAAGTCGACCCCCTACGCCGCGCAGGTCGCCGCCGAGGACGCGGCCCGCAAGGCCGCCGAGCACGGCATGCGCACCCTCGAGGTCGAGGTCTCCGGGCCCGGCTCGGGCCGCGAGTCGGCGCTCCGCGCCCTCCAGGCCGCGGGCTTCACCGTGACCTCGATCCGCGACGTCACCTCGATCCCGCACAACGGCTGCCGCCCGCGCAAGCGTCGGCGCGTCTGAGGCGGACGGAGACACACGTGGCCGATACGAAGATCCTTCCCGGCGTCAAGCGCTGGAGCGTCGGTGACATCACGCTCACCGTGCTCAACGACGGCTGGTTTCAGGGCTCCCTCGATCTCGTCACGGGCATCTCGAAGGACGAGGCCGGCGCGCTGCAGCGCGCCGGCTTCCGTACGCAGGAGCCGCGGGTGATGCTCAACGCATTCCTGCTGACGGGCCCCGGCCGCAAGCCGGTGCTGATCGATTCCGGCTACGGGTCGTTCGGTCCGCCGACCATGGGTCGCGTGCCCGCAGCGCTCGCCGTCGCGGGCGTGGCGCCCGAGGCGATCGAGACCGTTCTCGTCACGCACTGCCATCCCGACCATATCGGTGGGCTGGTGGTCGACGGGAAGGCCGCCTACCCGAACGCGGAGATCGTGCTGCATTCGGACGAGGCGGCGTACTGGCTCCCCGATGCGGCGCTCGCCGCCGCACCGGACGGGGCAAAGCCGTATTTCGAGAACGCCCGCAAGGCGCTGGCACCCTATGCCGGCCGGGTGCGCGAGCAGTCCGGCGGGGAAGTCCTGCCGGGCATCACCGCGGTGCACCTGCCCGGCCATACGCCGGGCCATTGCGGTTTCCGGATCGTTGCGGGGGACAAGTCGCTCCTGGTGTTCACCGATGTGGTGCACCTGCCGGCGATCCAGTTCAAGCAACCCGAGGCGGGCGTCGGCTTCGATGTCGACGGCGACCAGGCACGGGCGACCCGCAAGGCGATCCTCGCGGATCTCGCGGCCGACGGGACCCGCATCGCCGGCTCGCATCTCGAATTCCCGGCCGTCGGCACCGTGACGCGGGATGGGGACGGATACCGGTTCGTGCCGGATCTCTGGGTCGCCGACGAGGCGTAGGCCCGGAGCAATCTTTTAGGGACCGACCGACGCTGAGGGGCAGCGTCGATCGGCCGAAGCGCGGACCCGGACGTCGCGGGTTCGTGCGTCAGGAGAGGTAGGATCGTGGTCATTCAGAAGAACTGGCAAGAGCTGATCAAGCCCAACAAGCTGCAGGTCTCGACCGGCGACGACCCGAAGCGGGTCGCCACCGTCGTCGCCGAGCCGTTGGAGCGCGGCTTCGGCACGACGCTCGGCAACTCGCTGCGCCGGGTGCTGCTGTCCTCCCTCCAGGGCGCGGCCGTGACCTCGGTCCAGATCGACGGCGTCCTGCATGAATTCTCCTCGATCCCGGGCGTCCGCGAGGACGTCACCGACATCGTCCTGAACATCAAGACGATCGCCATCCGCTCGCAGACCGACGCCCCGAAGCGCATGACCCTGCGCAAGACCGGCCCGGGCCTCGTCACCGCCGGCGACATCGGCACGGTCGGCGACATCCAGATCCTGAACCCCGACCTCGTGATCTGCACGCTGGACGACGGCGCCGAGATCCGGATGGAGTTCACGGTCGCCACCGGCAAGGGCTACGTGCCGGCCGAGCGCAACCGCCCCGAGGACGCGCCGATCGGCCTGATCCCGGTGGACGCGCTGTTCTCGCCGGTGACCAAGGTCAGCTACCGCATCGAGACCACCCGTGAGGGCCAGGATCTCGACAAGGACAAGCTGACGATGACCGTCGAGACCAACGGTGCGGTGTCGCCGGAGGATGCGCTGGCCTACGCGGCGCGCATCATCCAGGACCAGCTCCAGGTGTTCGTGAACTTCGAGGATCCGCGCAAGGAGGAGGCCGCGCCGCTCGCGCCGCAGCTGCCCTTCAACCCGGCGCTGCTCAAGAAGGTCGACGAGCTCGAGCTTTCTGTGCGTTCGGCGAACTGCCTGAAGAACGACAACATCGTCTACATCGGCGACCTCATCCAGAAGTCCGAGGGCGAGATGCTGCGCACCCCGAACTTCGGCCGCAAGTCGCTCAACGAGATCAAGGAAGTGCTGGCCGGGATGGGTCTGCACCTCGGGATGGACATCCCCGGCTGGCCGCCGGAGAACATCGAGGATCTCGCCAAGCGCTTCGAGGAGCACTACTGAGGGCGAATGGCGAGTAGGAGTAGCGAATAGGGGTGTCCGTAGGGCGCCCCGGTTCCGCTGCACTCTATTCGCTACTCGCTACTCCCTATTTGCCTTCAAGATGACGGTCGTACCGTGGCACGGCGACCGCAAAAACCAGGAGAGCCAACATGCGTCACGGATTCCGCGGTCGTCGTTTCAACCGCACCACCGAGCACCGCAAGGCGATGTTCGCCAACATGTCCGCCGCGCTGATCAAGCACGAGCAGATCATCACCACGCTGCCGAAGGCCAAGGACCTGCGCCCGGTCATCGAGAAGCTGATCTCGCTCGGCCGCATCGACAGCGTCCACACCCGCCGTCTCGCCATGTCGCAGATCCGCGACCACGACATGGTCAAGAAGCTCTTCACGGTGCTCGGCCCGCGCTACACGGCCCGTCCGGGCGGCTACTGCCGCATCATGAAGGCCGGCTTCCGCAAGGGCGACAACGCCCCGCTCGCCGTGATCGAGTTCGTCGACCGCGACGTCAGCGCCCGCGGCAAGGATTCGGGCCCGGTGCTCGGCGGCGAGAGCGAAGCGGCCTGATCGGCGCCTCGACAGCACGAGTTCGAAGAAAGGCGGCCGAGAGGCCGCCTTTTTCGTTGGCCCGAGGCCGTTGCGCGATGCTCGTCCCGAGAGGACCGCGATGCGGCGAGCGCATACGGTCGAGGCCGGCGTTTCTCGGGGACGGACGCGCTTCGAACGCGTTTCCGTCGGGACGGACGGCCGGGCCGACGCGTCAGGCGCCGGGCGGGTCGCCCAGCAGCAAGGAGACGCGGCGGGCGAGCTCGGCCGACTGGAACGGCTTCGTCAGCACCGGCAGGTCGTGCGGGATCTCCACCGCCTCCGCGTGCCCCGTCAGGATCAGCACAGGGACCTCGGACCAGCGGCTCCGCACCTCGGCCGCCAGCTCGACGCCGGTCATGCCGGGCATCGCGAGGTCGGCGACCACGAGGTCGAAGCGGCGCTGCTCCATCAGCGCGAGCGCGGCCGCGCCGTCCGAGGCCTCGATCTCGTCGTAACCGAACCCGTTGAGGAACGAGGCGGTGACGTGCCGGACCTCGGCGTCGTCGTCCACCACCAGGATGGCCGCCGCGCGTGCCGCCGCCGGCGCGACCGCGACGTCGGCCTCGTCCGCCACGACGGCCGCGGAGGCCCGCGGCAGGGCGAGGTCGACGCGGGTGCCGTGCCCGACCCGGCTGTCGATCCGCAGGCGGCCGTGGGATTGCTGGGCGAGGCCGAACACCATCGCGAGGCCGAGGCCGGTGCCCTGGCCGACAGCCTTGGTGGTGAAGAACGGCTCGCAGACCCGCGCCAGGATCTCCGGCGGGATGCCTTCGCCGGCATCGCTCACCGATACGCCGACATAGGCCCCGCTCCGCACGTCCGGATCGTCCTCGATCGTCAGCGCCGCCGTCTCGATGACGATCACGCCGCCCTCGCGCATGGCGTCGCGGGCGTTGATGCAGAGGTTGAGGATCGCAAGCTCGAGCTGGTCGGGGTCGACCTGAACCGGGCCGAGATCGCTGCCGAGCCTGGTCTCGACGGTGACGAGCCCGCCGAGGCTGCGCCCGAGCAGCGCCGACATGCCCTCGACGAGGGCGTTCACGTCGGTCGGCCGGGCACGCAGGTCGTTGGCGCGGCTGAAGCTCAGCAGGCGCTTGGTCAGCGAGGCGCCGCGCTCGGCCGCGCCCCGCGCGTTCTCGATCAGCCGCAGCACGCGGGGCTGCTCATGAACCTTCGGCGCGGCGAGCTCGAGGCTGCCGAGGATCGCGGTCAGCAGGTTGTTGAAGTCGTGCGCGATGCCGCCGGCGAGTGTGCCGAGCGCCTGCATCTTGTCGGACTGGCGCAGGCGGGCCTCGAAGCCCTTCTGCTCGGTGACGTCGCGCTCGATCGTGGCGAGATGCGCGATCGCGCCGGAGGGGCCGCGGATCGGGACCCGGACCACGTGGCTCCAGCGCTCGGCGCCGATCGGCCCTTCCGCGGAGACGACGTCGCCGACCTCGCCCGAGCGGATCGCGGCGGCGTCGGCCTCGGCGCTCTCGGCGGCGCGCGTCCCGGGCAGCTCGGCTTCGCTGCGGCCGAGGCAGCCCGCGACGTCGAGGCCGAGCAGCGCCGCCTTTCGGGCGTTGACGCGCAGGAAGCGCCCGGCCGCGTCCTTGAACGAGATCGCGTCCTCGGAATGGTCGAGCAGGCCGCGCAGCAGGGCCCGCTCGGTGGCGAGTTCCCGTCCGAGCGCATGGCGCTCGAAGGCGTTGCGCACGGTGCCGCGCAGAAGGTCCGCGTCCCAGGGCTTGGCGACGTAGCCGCTGATCCCGCCGCGGTTCAGCGCGCCGATCACGGCGGTGATGTCGGCGTACCCGGTGAGCAGGATCGCCTGGGCTTCGTGGAACCCGCGCATCTCGGCCAGCAGCGCGTCGCCGGTCATGCCGGGCATGCGCTGGTCGGACAGGACGACGGCGATGTCGGGATCGTCGCGCAGGATGGCGAGGGCGTCCGCCGGCTTCGTCGTCGTGACGATGCGGTAGGTGTCCTCGAACAGGTCCTCGAGGGCGATCAGGATGTCCGGCTCGTCGTCGACGGCCAGGATCGTGCCTCTGGTCATACGGTCGCCGTCTGCCTCGGAATCCCGATCACGAAGCAGGCCCCGCCGCCGGGAGCCGTCTCCACCGTGAGCGAGCCGCTATGCGCCTGAACCACGCTGTAGGCAATCGCGAGGCCGAGCCCGGTTCCGGCCCCGACCGGCTTGGTGGTGAAGAACGGCTCGAAGATCTTCTCGCGCAGGTCCTCGGGGATGCCGGGGCCGGTGTCGCTGATCCGGATCAGGTCGGTCTCGGGCGTGGTCTCGGTGACGACGCGGATCCGCCCGCCCTCGGGCATCGCGTCGGCGGCGTTGCCGAGGATGTTCATCACCACCTGGTTGAGCAGCGCCGGGGTGCAATGGATCTCGGGGCGCCCCGCGAAGTCGCGCTCGACGGCGATGCGCGAGCCGAGCTTGTGCTGGATCAGCGCCAGCACCGTCTCGATCGCCTCCGGCACGTTGACCAGGGAGCGCTCGCCCTCGTCGAGCCGCGAGAACTTGCGCAGGTTCAGGACCAGGTCCTGGATGCGGGTCAGGCCCATGCGCATCGCACCGACGCGGTCGCGCGCCTTGGCCAGGCCCTTCTGCGCCGCGGGGTCGGATTCGGGCATCGGCAGCTCGCCGAGCACGCGCTCGACGGTGCCCTGATGCGCGAGGATGAAGGCCAGCGGGTTGTTGATCTCGTGGGCGATGCCGGCGACCAGCTCGCCGAGCGAGGCCATCTTGGCGGCCTGGACAAGCTTGGCCTGCGCGTCGGTGAGCTTGCGGTTGGCGAGCGCGAGGTCGTCGTTGGCGCGCTCGAGGGCGTCGGCCAGCCGAGCGCGCGCCTCTGCGGCCTCGGCCTCGGCGCGCGCGCGCTCGACCGCCTGCTGCCGGGCGCCGAACTCGCCGGCGATGCGGCGGTCGTCCTCCTCCAGGAAGCGGCGCCGCACGAGGCCGCGCACCCGCAGCGCCAGCACCTCGGCATCGGACTTCGAGACCACGTCGTCGGCGCCCGCGGCGTAGGCCTGGACGAGGAAATCCTTGGGGGGGTTGCTGCCGGCGACCCCGACGAGGTGGAACCCGGCGCCGGCCACCCGGACGCCGCGGCGCTGGTCGATGGCCCGGCACAGGGCGAGGCCGTCGAAGGCTGGGCCGAGCAGGTCGACGGTGACGCAGTCGAAGGCCGTCGCCTCGCCCTCGGCGTCGAGGACGGCGAGCGCCTCGTCCGGCCCGGCGCTGGCGGTGACGGCGTGGCCGTCCTGGCCGAGCAGGCCGGCGAGGAAGGTGCGGTAGGTGGCGCTGCCGTCGATCACCAGCACGCGCCCGCGCCGGAAGGCGGCGGCCGACGGGGTCTCGGCGCTGCCGGGCGCCACGCTGCCCAAGCGCTCGCGCAGGAGCGCGCGGATGCGCAGGATCAGCAGGTCGCGGTCGCCGGACTTGGCGACGTAGGCGTCGGCGCCGCTCTCGAGGCCCTGGCGCTCGCCGTCGCGGGCGCCGGTGAGCATCAGCAGGGGGAGGGCGCGGGTGCGCAGCGAGAGGCGCAGCTGGCGCGTCAGCTCGTCGCCGTTCATGCCCGGCAGGTGGTAGTCGGCGACGACGAGGTCGGGCAGGCCGTGGTTGAGGTGGTCGAGCGCGGCTTCCGCGGTCGGGCAGCGCTCGACCTGGAAGCCGTGGCTCTCCAGCAGCAAGCGAAGCTCCAGCGCCTGCGTCTCCGAATCCTCGACCAGGAGGATGCGGGCGGCCTCCGTCGTCGTGCCGGCGGTGCCGTTCATGCCGGCCGGTCCTGCGAGCCGGCCCCGGGCATGGCGAGCTTGAGGACATGGGCCGAGACGCGGTCGAGGGGCAGGACGGCGCGGGCGGCCTTCAGGCGCACGGCCGCCGCCGGCATGCCGTAGACGACCGCCGTGCTCTCGTGCTCGGCCACCGTCTGCGCGCCGGCGGCATGCATGTCGAGCAGGCCGAGCGCCCCGTCCTCGCCCATGCCGGTGAGCAGAACGCCGAGCCCCGTCGCGCCCGCCTGCCGCGCGACCGAGCGGAACAGCACGGTCGCCGCCGGTCGCTGGCCGGAGACCGGCAGGCTGTCGAGGATGCGCAGGATCCGGCCCGGCCCCAGCTCCAGGTGGCGGTCGCCCGGGGCGACGTAGACCCGGCCGGGCTCGGCCCGCTCGCCGTCGCGGGCGACCGTGACGGGCATCGGCACCACGCCGTCGAGCCAGGCCGCGAACCCGTCCATGAAGGCCGCGCCCATGTGCTGGACCACCAGCACCGGCAGCGGGAACGTCTCGGGCAGCGCCCCGATCACGCGGGCGAGCGCCGGCGGGCCGCCGGTGGAGGCGGCGATCGCCAGGACGGTCGGCGGCAGGTTCGCCGCGGGTGCGGACGCGGCCGCCGCGGTGCGCCCGAGCCACTCGGTGCCGATCGGGCGGCGGCGGATCACCGGGACCTGCGCCATGATGCGCAGCTGGGTGCAGATCTCGCCGGCGACCGCGTCGTAGCCGGCATGGGTCGTCGCCACCGGCTTCTCGACTACGGACAGCGCGCCGGCCCGCAGGGCGTTCATCGAGATGCGCAGCGAGGAATCCTCGACCGAATCGGCGATCACCACGATCGGCGTCGGGTGCTCGGACATGATGCGGCGGGTGGTCTCGAGCCCGTCGATGCCGGGCAGGCGGATGTCCATCGAGATCACGTCGGGCCGCACGCTGTCGATCGCCGACAGGGCCTCCTCGCCCGACGCGACGGCGGCGACGCAGGCGAGGCGGGGATCGCGGGAGAGGATGTGGCGCAGCAGCTCGCGCACCACCAGGCTGTCCTCGACCAGCATGACGCGGACCGGCTCGCTCACAACAGCTGCCCGATGGTGTCGAGGAGTTGGCGCTGGTCGAACTTCTGCTTGGTGAGGTAGGCGTCGGCGCCGAGGTCGAGGCCGCGGGCGACGTCGGCCGCGTCGCCCCGCGAGGTCATCAGTACCACCGGCAGGCGCGCGAACCGCGTCTCGGCGCGGATCGCGGCGAGCAGGCCGAAGCCGTCGAGCCGCGGCATCTCCACGTCGGCGAGCACGAGGTCGAACACCTCGATGTCGGCGTGCAGGCGATCGAGGGCGTCCTGGCCGTCGACGCACACGACCACGCGATAGCCGGCGGCTTCCAAGATGCCCTTCTCCAGGGTGCGGGTGGTGATCGAATCGTCGACGACGAGAATCGTCGCGCGGTGTTTCGAACGTGGCGCCTCCGCCAACGTTCCGCCAGCATCTGCGACCCCGTCGACCGGCCTCGCCGCCGCGCCGGCGGCACCCGCCCGCGCGGCGAGCCCGTCGGGATCGAGCACCAGGGCGGGCACGTCGCCGGGCAGGATGACGGTGCCGGCGACGAGCCCGGACTCGGCGCCGACCGGCGGCGCCGGCAGCACGAGGAGGGTGCGCACGTCGTGGAGCGCGTCGACGGCCAGCGCGAAGCGGCGGCCGCCGGCCCGCACCAGGATCGCGGTCAGGTGCGGGCTCGCGGAGGCAGGGCCGCCGAGGATCTCGGCCAGCGCGACGATCGGGAATGTCTCCTCGGCGCCGCCCGCGCCGGGCACGCGCAGCACCGGGCGGCCCATCGCCTGCGGCAGGCCGGCCCGATCGAGGCGCAGCAGGCGCTCGACCGCGGCGCTGGGCAGCGCGTAGGTCGCTCCACCCGCCTCGACGAGGAGCATCGCGCGTCGTGCCGCCGAGAGCGGCGCCGAGATGGTGAGGATGCTGCCCCAGGGCTCGCGCGGCTCCAGCCGGGCGCTGCCCTGGAGCGCGCGGGCGGCATCGGCGACCACCGAGAGGCCGAAGCCGCGCCCGGACAGGGCGTCGACCGCCGCGGCGGTCGAGAAGCCCGGCTCGAAGACCAGGGCGAGCAGGGCCTGCGGATCGGTCGGATCCCCCGGGGGGAGCAGCAAGCGGCGCAGGGCCGTCGCCTCGATCGCCGCGAGGTCGGGGCCGGGGCCATCGTCCGCCACCGACACGACGAGGCGGCCGCCGCGGATCGCGACCTCGAACAGGATCGCCGCCGCGTCGGGCTTTCCCGCCGCCCGGCGGATGTCGAGCGGTTCCGCGCCGTGGCTGAGCGCGTTGCGCAGGGCGTGCAGCACCGGGTCCTTGAGCGCCTGCAGCATCGCGCGGTCGACCGGCAGGTCGAGGCCGCGGACGGCGAGATCGATCTCGCGGCCCTGCTCGCGCGCGGTCTCGCGGAGCGAGCGCGGGAAGCTTCCGAACACGGTCTCGGCCGGCACCAGGGCGAGGCGCTCGGCCTGAAGGCCGACGCGGGCCGCCGCCCCCTCGACGGCACCGGCCGCCGCGACCTGACGGCGCGACAGGTCGGCCGCCTCCCGTGCCAGGCCGGCGAGGCTCGCCTCGACGCCGCGCATCTCGGTGCGGACGGCCTCCACCGCGAGGCCGACCGCTTCGTCCCTGTCCGACCCGGCATCGCGTCCGGCCTCCTGCCGCAGGAGCCGGGCGAGGTTGGACACCGCACCGCGCGCGAACGACGCCTCGGCCTGCCGCCGCAGGTCTTCGGACAGGCGCGCGAGCCGGGCGAGCCCGTCGGAGATCGCGGATCCGACGCCGAGCGTGCTCGCGAGCTCGTGGCTCGCCCGGGTCAGCGCCTCGACCGCGTCGGCGGGCACGCGCAGAAAGGCCGGGCCGGCCTCGGGGGGCGGCTCGACGCCGGACGGCGGCGCAGCGGGCGAGGAGGGCGCGGCGGATTTCGGCTCGGCGGGCGGTCTTGCCGAGACCGGCGGTTCGGCCTCGACCGGCGGCTCGATCTCCGCCGGCGAGGGTGTCGTCGCGTCCGGTGCCCGGGCGCCCGCGAGGCAGCGGTCGAGCGCCGCGATGGCGTCGGCCGGCATCGCGACGTCCGGGTCGGCCTTCATCCCGGCGACGTAGGCTTCGATGCGATCGAGGGCGAGATGGGTCGCGTTCCTGGCCTCGCGATCGAGGGCGGCGCCGGCCGAGACCTTTTCGAACAGGCTCTCCAGGCGATGCGCCACCGCCTCGACCGGCGGCAGGTCGACGGCCCGGGAGGCGCCCTTGAGGCTGTGGGCCCGGCGGAAGATGTCGTTCCAGTCGGGCGCGCGGCCGGTGCCGTCGGCTCCCAGAGCCGCGCGGATCGCATCGATGTGCTCGCGGTGCTCGACCTCGAAGGCCGCGAGCAGCAGCTGGCGGATGTCGGTCACGGCGTCCGCCCGCCGGTCAATGCCGGTAGCGTTCGGCGAGGGCCATGAGGGCTCCGGCGAGCTCGGTGAGGTTGGCCGAGGCCGCCTCGACCTCGCGGGTGCCGGCGGCGGTCTGCTGGCTCGCCTGGCGGATGTTCTGCAGGGCGCCCATCACCTGCTCGATGCCGAGCTGCTGCTGGTTGGTCGACGCCACGATCTGCGGGAAGTTCTGCATGTTCTCCTCCACCCGCCCGGGGATATCCTCGATCGTGCGCTGGGTCTTGTCGGTGCGCGCCTTGCCGGTGGCAGGCCGCTTGACCGCCTCCTCGGTCAGCATTACCGAGGTGTGGATGCCGCCCTGGCTATCCCAACGGATGCAGCGCACCTCCGGGGTAGCCGACTGAGTATGGTCCGTCAGCAGATTATTCTCCGAGGC
>NZ_JAKSYR010000046.1:0-2895 GCF_022829705.1 Methylobacterium sp. E-025 | reverse complement strand
TAATATAACCAAATTAAAACCCTATGCCCACACGACACACTTGCCGAACCAAGAAGGCAGCCAGGAACCGCCAGGGACGCTGCGGGCGGCCTGGTAGGGGAGGCCCTGCATCTTTGCGGTGGGGGTGCTTGTGGGTTGGTTCCTTGGGCGGGAAGGGAGGGGTGCGGGGGGGGGGCCGGCCGGTCGCATGGACCGGCCGGTCGTTCGCCGAGCGTCGGGCTGAGCCGAGCTCGAGTTCAGCCGGGACTCGGCTCAGGCGCGGCGGGCGTCGTAGCCGGCGACCAGGGTCGGCGGCTTCGGGGCGCCGAGGCGGCCGCCGAGGAAGCCGGCGAGCGCGCCGAGGATCAGCGCGAGGGCGCCGTAGAACGCGCCCTGCGTGGCCGCACTGCGGGTGGCCTCGGCTGCGGCGGACGCCTTCTGCTTGGCGTCGGCGAGCGCGGCGTCGTACTGCTTCTCGTAGTTCTGAATCTGCGTCTTGGCCTGGTCGACCGGGATGCCCTGGGCCTTGGCCAGCGCGTCGGCGGCGCGGTTCTCGGCCTGGGCCTTCTGGGCCGGGTCGCCGGACAGCAGGGCACGGACCGCCGAGGCGGCGGCATCGCGCAGGGCCTGCGGGTCCTGGCCGGCCGCCTGCTGGCGCACCGACTTCTCGATCCCGTCGAGCGGGTTCGAGATCTGCGCCAGCGACGGGGCCGCCGCCTGCGCCGCGGTCTTCACGGTGCCGCCGACGAGCGAGCCGGCGCCACCGAGCGTGCTGGTCACGCCCGAGAAGGCGCCGCCGATGAGGCCGCCTGCGGCCGAGGTGAGCAGGTACAGCACGACGAGGGTCGTCACTGCCCAGGCGACGAGGCCGTGCAGGCCGGCAGCCCCCGTGACGGGCTTGCCCGAGAGGCGCCCGGCGATGAGCCCGCCGGCGAGCGAGGCGACGATGCCGGAGCCGACGAACCAGAGGCCGGCGCCGAGCGACAGGGTCGAGGCGGTCGGGTTGTCGACCGCCGGGCCGCCGACGCTGGACAGGCCGACGCCGACGCCGAGCATGTTGAGGATGACCTGGGTCACCAGCGCCGTCGCGGCCCCGGCGAAGATCGCGCCCCACGACACCTGGTTCAGCAGGACGGTTCGGACGTCGGCCGAGGCCGCGGCGGGAGGGGTCGCGAGGAGGGGGGAAGCGGACACGTACGGGTACTCCGGGTCGTCGGTCGTCCGAGAAGCTCGGTCGTTCGAGGGGTCGGTGGGTGGAGGCGGGATGAGCGGCCGCGCGAGCACGCGCGGCCGGGCCGATCAATCGCGGCCGTGGATCAGCAGGCCGAGGCCGTAGCCGAGGAGGCCGGCCACGAGCAGCGCGGCCATCGGGTGCTCGGCGATCCGGCCGGCGGCCTCGCGCCCGCCCTGGCGCAGGGACCGGGCGCCGGTCTCGTAGGCGTCCTCGGCCCGGTCGTAGGCGTTGCCGCCGGCGCTGCGGACGTAGCGCTCGCCGCGCTCGTAGCCGTCCTCGGCGGCGCCCTGCGCCCGGCGCGCGCGGTCCTCGACGTCGTCGGAGCCGACGAGGCTTCCGACCGCGTCGCGCACCCGGCCGCCGATGTCGCGGGCGGCGTCGGCGACGTGCTCGGCGGCGTCGCGCACGGTGTCCTTGGCCTGGCCGTAGAGGTTCTCGGCGGAGCCCTGCGCCTCGCGGGCGCGGCCCTCGACCGAGTCCCGCTTCGAGCCGGTGAGGTCGCCGACGGCGCCCTGCACCTTGCCGCCGAATTCCTTGGCGGCACCCGTGACCCCATCCGTATCAACCATGATGTCCGTGTCCTAAGTTAGAAACGTTGCAGGAGATGCGTAGTGTCGTCGATGCTACGTCTCGGGACCGACGTTCGGTTTCACCGCATCACTCGGTAATTTCTGCTGAGCCTTGCCTTCGGTCTCGGCCTTTTCGTCGCCGATCAACTTGCCGATGGCTTCCTTGACCGAGCCCTTTATCTTTTCCGAAGCCTCGGATGACTTTTGTGCGCTCATCGGTGTCTCCGCAGCGACCGAGACGAAGTTCGTTGCCTGAGATGGTCCGCCGATCCGGCGGGACAATGATGCAGACGTACCAGTCGGGCAGTCTTTATTTCTCGGTCGGCGACAGCGGGAACCCGTTGTCCCGCCCCCAGACGATGGCTTCCGTGCGCTTGTGGACGTTGAGCTTCCGGTAGAGTGACGCGGAATGGTTGCGCACCGTGTTCTTGGAGAGGTTGAGCCGCTTGGCGATTGCCTCGTCGCCATGGCCCTGGCAGATCAGGTCGAGGATCTGGCGTTCCCGGACGGTGATGTTCGGGGCGATGCCGTCCTTGTGGCCGGTCCCCGGTCGCCGGAGGTTGGCGAGCTTCTCGATCAGGCCGCGGCTGAACCAGGAGGTGTCGGCCATCACCGCCTCGACCGCCTCGAACATGTCCCGCTCGCTGCGCTTGCGGTCGGTTATGTCCTGCAGGACGAGCAGGGCGAAGACGGCGTCCCCGATCTCGACGCGCTCGGCCGAGGCGAGGCAATCGAGGTTCGTCCCGTCCTCGTGGCGCAGGCAGACCTCCAGACCGAGCACGAAGCCGGTGCGCAACAGGGCGGTCTCGAACTTGGACCGCGCCGCATCGTGGACCCACAGGCCGAACTCGGCGGGCGAGCGTCCCAGGACGGCGTCGGCGGCGTAGCCGAAGACGCGCGCGAAGGCGTCGTTCACGCCGGTGATCCCGAAGCCGTCGGCGCGCGCGAGCAGGGTCGGCACCGGCGTCAGCCGGAACGCCTTGGCGAAGCGCTCCTCGCTCTGGCGCAGCGCCGTCTCGGCCTTCTTGCGCAGCTCGAGGTCGGCGAAGGTGAACAGCATGCACGGCTCGTCGCCCAGCTCCATCGGCTGGCCGGCGACGATCACGAACCGTG